>JBDTQP010000022.1:0-20362 GCA_039932125.1 Gemmatimonadota bacterium | reverse complement strand
TCCCTGTGGCGCCGTTCGAGCTTGTCGATCTCGCTGGTATAGGCCATCCGGGTCCCGTGAGCTAAGTTGTTGTCAGAGTTGGACTAAACGTAGCGCTCAATAAAGCGGCTGTCAACCATCCCGCCGACCACAAATTCTCCCGGCAGAGCATCGCTCAGGGGCACTGGAAGGAGCGGGAAAACTCAGGCTCATGCTTGAGATTCGTCATCGCAGGACTTAGACTTCGCGCTTCTCCTTCACTCTCTCGAAGCCGGCTTACTCGTTATGATGCAAGCATTTCGGAACAGCGCGAAGCTCATCGCTGTCTTCTTTGGTATCATGCTCCTCCTGTGGCTGGTTGACCTGAGCGGGATAACCGGCGGATCCGGCATGTTCTCCAAAACCACGGCTGGTCGGATAAACGGCCAGCGGATAGAAACCCGCCAGTATGATGAGGCCGTTCAGAATGCCGTGCGCCAGCGGCAGGACCAGAGCACCGCGCCGCTCAGCCTGGAAGATATGGAGAGTATACGGAACCAGGTGTGGGATCAGTTCGTCCAGAACCGGATCATCTCGCAGGAAATGGAGCGGCACCATATCCAGGTGTCCTCCGACGAAATCGTCGATGCGATCCGCTCGAGTCCCCCTCCGGTCCTCCTGTCCGACTCGAACTTTCAGACCGAAGGGCGATTCGACCCTGAGAAGTACGAGCGTTGGCTTGCTTCCAGTAACGGACAGCAGGCGGTGCCATACCTTGAAGCCCAATATCGCGACGAGATTCGCCAGGCCAAGCTCTGGAGAGTTGTAACCGCCGATGTCATCCTGTCGGACGCCGCTCTCTGGCAGCATTATCGCGACGAGCATGAGATGGCCACGATCCGCCTCTCGGCCATCGTTCCCCGCACCGTGGTTTCCGATACCGCGGTCACTTTCACGCCGGACGAAGTCGAGAAGTATTATCGGGAGCACCAGGAAGATTTTCGCCGTCCCAGGACTGCCTACATGAGCTACGTGGCGCTTCCGCGGACGCTCACGGCCAGAGATACCGCCGCGGCGCTCGATCGAGCCCGGTCGATTCGCGATGAGGTCGCGGGCGGCGCGCCGTTCGCGGATGTGGCGAAGCGTGAGTCCTCTGACACGGTGTCGGGCAACCGAGGTGGCGACCTGGGCGAGTGGACCCGCGGGGACTTCGACACCCATTTCGACTCAATCGCTTTTTCCATCCCGCTCAACACCCTGTCCCAGCCGGTCCTCACCCAGTTCGGGTACCATCTTATCGAAATTACCAGCCGGACGGGTAACAAGGCGAAGGGTCGCCATATCCTGATCCCCATCGAGGTGGCAGGCGAGCATCGCGATCAGATGGATGCCCAGGCAGACTCCCTGGAGACGCTGGCCGCCGACCGGCTCGATCCGGCCGCGCTCGATACCGTTGGCCGCGTGCTCAATCTCCCTGTGCTTCATAGCGGCCCGGTCCAGGAGGGAACCCGGGTCCAGGTCGGACGCTTCGTGGTGCCGGATGCCGGCGTATGGGCGTTCCAGGCCGAAAAGGGTGAGACCGGACCCATCATCGAAATTCCGGAGGCTTTTTTCGTCTTCCGTCTGGACAGCTTGCAGGAAGCCGGTGTGCCGACTCTGGCGAATCTCCGGCCCGCGGTAGAATCCGCCGTGCGCGACCAGAAGAAATGGGTAAAGGCTCGTGAGCTCGCGAAGGATATGGACAAGCGACTCACTGAGGGGAGCACGCTCGCCCAGGCGGCAGACGCGCTCAAGCTGCCGCACCAGGACCTTGGTCCCTTCAGCCGTATCAACCCTCCGCTTCCGACTCCGCAGATTATCGGCGCGGCATTCGGCCTGAAGAAGGGCGAGCACAGCACGCCACTGGACACCGAGGAAGGCATCTACTTCGTCGAAGTGCTGGACCGCGTGGCCGCTGACTCTGCCGACTTTGCCAAGAGCATCGATGACCTTCGCGCCCAGTCGATTCGTGATGAGCGCCAGCAGCGGATCCGGAGCTATATGACAGCACTTCGCGATCAGGCGGACATCAAGGATTACCGCTCGGAGATCTACCGCACCACAGCCCAGACCGAGGCGCAGGCCGCGCGGGTCCAGACGCAGAATGGCGGCCGTACGCCCAAGACCTGATCACCTGAGGATTCGGCAAGCAAAGACGGTGAACAGGAAAGCTGTTCACCGTCTTTTCATGCAGGGTCCTCCGATGGTGTGCTACTGGGACAGCCGCTTCGGCTCTCCTCCACTCGGGGGAGCCGTCGGTGGTGCATCCATCTGCCGGCCGCTCGAAAGGTGCTCATCCTCAGGCTTCATCACAGCATCGTGGGTATCGCTGATACTCCGCTTGAATTCCCGAATCCCCTTGCCGATGGAAGAGCCCATCTCCGGGAGACGCTTGGCTCCGAAGAGCAGCATGACCACGACCAGGATCATCAGGATTTCCCACACTCCAAGATTTCCAAACATACGAGACTCCTTAGAAGAGCGAGCGCGCCACCAGGTAGGCAAGCACGACACCGAGCAGACTGAGGATTGAAACATGGAGTCCCAGTGGCCCCAGAGTCAAATCCACGACGAGCAGGTTGATCGAAACGGGACCGATCGAGGGCGAAACCGTGTAGGTAAACACCTCTTTCGCGACGCTATCAGGCAGAAACTGGCGAAGCAGCGCCGTCAGGAATCCCCCGGCCAGAAAACCGGCTGTGAGGACACCAAGATAGAAGATAGGGCGACGGGGTCCGGCGGCCATCAGCGTCTCCGGTCCAGCACATAGGTGATACTGGCTCGGAGCGCCTCGGTGGCTGAGCCAGGCGGGATGGTTTCGAGCGCGGCTTCGGCCTGTTCCGCCAGGCTGTGGGCCCGCTCCCTGGCGTATTCAAGACCACCGGTTCGGTCGACCGCCTGGACGACATCGGCGATCTGCTGGTCGGTGGGCTCGGCGGTTGCCATCAGGCGGTTGACCAGCCGCCTCTCTCCGTCGGTAAAGCGCGGCAATGACGCGATCAGCGGAAGCGTCACCTTGTGCTCACGGAGATCCGCGCCGAAAGGCTTGCCGGTGACCTCCTCCTGCTCGGTATAATCGAGAAGGTCATCGACAATCTGAAAGGCCATGCCCAGGTAGTCCCCAAATCGGCGGAGCGCCATCCTTTCCTCCGGCTCCGCAGCAAGCGCGCCGACCTCGCAGGCACCGGAGAGAAGCGAGGCGGTCTTCGCGCGGATGAGAAGGTCGTACTCTTCTTCCGTGAAGCTGAGTGGCTCGTGGGAAAGCAGCTGCCGCATTTCTCCGATCGTCATCTCGTTCGTGACCCGGCCCAGGACGCGGAGGGGTTCGAGATCATTGAGAGAAACCAATTCGATGACGGCTCGGGAGTAGAGGTAATCTCCCATGATCACCGAAATCTGGTGGCTGAAGAGCGAGTTGATGGTCGGCATTCCGCGGCGCATGACAGAATGATCGACAGAATCATCGTGCACCAGCGTCGCCAGGTGAATCAGCTCGACCACCGCGGCCAGGGTGGGTGTCCGCGGGTCCCGGCTTCCGGTTGCCTGGTCCGCCAGCAGCATCAGCGTTGGCCGGAACATCTTCCCGCGCATCTGAAACAGATGCGAGTTCACCTCCGCGATGAGCGGGAAGTCCGACTGCACGATGCGGTGCAATTCGTCGAGGACACTATCGAGCTTGTTCCCGAGAGGCGCCTGCAGCTCGCTGAGCGAGACCGGAGCGGTTTGCGATTTCATCCGGTCCGTCCCGCGTTCAGCTGACTCATTCGCTCCCCGACATCAGCGAAGCGAATATCAACCGCCATGATTCGGCGATAGGTGATAAGCGAATCTTCCACCTTCGCCTGCGTCTCCAGCGATCGCGCCAGCCAGTAGAGCAGCCCGATCTTCTGGTCGTCGGCCCCGGGCTGAGAATCGATGGCCCTCCGCAGGATGGCTTCCGCGATCGGGTGCTGCCCCTTTTCATAGAAGCATACCCCAAGCGCTTCTGACGTCCGAAGCCGTCCCTCCGGTGAGCGGAGCGCCTTCTGGAACTCCGCGATGGCTTCGTCCAGCAACCCCATCTCCTTGAAGGCCACACCAAGATCATAGTGCGACTGGAAATCATCAGCGTCGAGGTTCTGCTCGATGCCCCGCTTGAACTGGCTCAGCATCTCCTTGAAATCCTGCTCTTCATCGCCTGTCGGTTCTTCGTCTTCGATCCGCATGCGGGTATCACGAATGCGATCTTCCTCCATGACGAGCGAGCCGAGGTCGACAAAGCTGTCCTCGTCGGAGGCTGGCTCGGCGCGCTTCGGGGCTGCGGTCCCGCTGGCCGGCTTCGCTGGGGCTGGCGCGGTTTCTTCCGGTGGTGCGAGCGCCATCAGCGCGGAGCCGGCACGAGGATTTTCCGGTTCGTGCTCGATCACTCTCCGGTATACCGCAAGTGCCTTGTCGAGCGCACCGCTGCGCACGAGCGCGTCGCCGAGTTCCAGGTACGCGTCAATCAGGCGGGGCTTCTCTCCGGTCCGGTAGGCAACCTCGACCCGCTTCTGATAATACCGCACACTCGCAGGATCAACCCGGATGAGCTCGCTGATCAGGTCGAGCGCGTGTTCCCAGTCTTCGCGATTCTCGTAGCTGAGGAGCGCCAGGTCCAGCTCGTCCACTCCACGCACAGCGTCGCCCGAGGCGAGAAGAGCTTCACCCAGTGAGCGATGGTTCTCCGGATTGTCCGGATCATCGAGAATGCGATCCTCCAGCTCTTCGATCGAAGGCTGGACGGGCTCATCGACCTGGAGGAAAGAAAGTGCCGCTTCAGCGGTGCCGTCCTTCGGGGCGGTGCTCGCCAAAAGCTGGTCGTCTGCGTCGTCAGGAATTTCCCAATCGGTGCCATCGTCGAGGACTTCGCCACTGGTCTCGATGGTTACGTCAGAGAGAAGGACCTCGGCTGGCGCCTCTTCCATCACCATCGTGTCCTCTTCGGCGTCCAGCACGACGCCTCCTTCTTCGGGCTCCAGCGCGAGCGTGTCGTCGGCGGCCAGTGAATCCCCGTCGTCCGGCACAGAATCGAGTACCAGGAGGTCTTCTTCACCCGGGACGGACGATGAAGTGCCGAAATCACGTTCCACCCCTTCGACGGGAGTGATGTCGGAAGGGCTGATCGTCAGATTGTCATCAAGCAGTGAAGCCGGCTGTTCGCCGGCGGCGCCGCTGGATGGCTCCATTTCCAGCCCATCAAGAGAGACCCCGGGCAGCTCATCGGCGGACACGTCAAAGCTTGTGGGCTCCAGGTCCAGTCCCGCCTCAGGAGCAATGACATCATCCGGGCGGAGAAGATCCGGCACGTCCGGATTGGGAGTGATCGCCGCGAGCGACGCGAGATCAAGATCGGTATCGGCCAGGCTGGATGTCTCGATCTCCAGGGGCGCCACTTCGGCCGTGTCCGAGGCAGTGTCATCAGAGTCCGGAGGCTGAATGACGATCATGGTATCGTCAATCATTGCCTCAGGGGGTATGACCGGTGTGGTGCGCACAGTTGGTCGAGCGGTGCGCACGGTAGAACGCCGTGGCGGAACAACCGGCGCCGCAGCCGGGCGGCTGCTGGGTGGTCTCACCTCGACGCCGATGTCCAGAAAGACGAGATCGCCGCGCTTGGGAGCGCTGGGCGCCACGGCCGCGGGGAGCTCGTCGATGGCCTGCAGACGCTCGCGAGTTTTCCGAGCGCCTACCGTGTCACCCTTCGCCTCGAGATCGGCCGTGAGTTTTTGGAGCTGCTCGCGCGCCTCGGTCGTGCGGGATGATGCCCGCAGGAGGTCGCTCAGCATGAAGCGAATCTCCTGGTTTCCCGGGAACTGGTCTGCGAAGGCCTTGACCGCCTTGAAGGCTTCATCCAGCTGGTGCACCTGGTTCATGCGCTCCAGGTACTCGATCAGGTTCTTCTTTGCGTCGACGACGACGTTCTTGCGCGCATGCAACTGAGCCAGCTTGAGGTATGCCTGGATTCTCCCGGGGTTCACCCGGAGAATTTTACCGCAGAGTGCTATGGCGTTGTTGAGAAAGCCCTGGTCGCTGTACAGATCCACCGCTCGTTCATAGGCCTGAACGGCAGCGGTAGGATCGTTGGCCTTCATGTGAAGGTCGCCGACCCGGTTGTAGATAGAGAGGTCGGGATTTGGATCTTGTCCCGATTCAAACTCGACGATGGCCTTTTGGTAGACTTCAATGGCCCGCCGCCAGTCCTCTTTCTGCTCGAACTTCCGTGCCGCATCCTTCAGTTTCTCGAGATTCATCCGGCTCGGCGGTGGGTGGGAAGAATTGACGGGGTAATGACTTAAAGATACGGCTCCCCAGTGGGCCAAGCAACCGTTCGAGGGCCTGCAGCCTTCCGGGCCCCTGCTGCGACAATCACGCGCTAGAGGGTTGCCGGATCCAGCTCGCCTCCCGCAATCATGCTCGTCAGGATCTCGATGTCAGGCGCCGGTGCCCGGTCAGCACCCAGCGAAGCGACTTTCGCCCGCACCCGTCCATGCAGTTGAACAATGCCCTGCCCGGGGGTCAAAGGCTTCAGAAGATCCAGTCCCTGTGAGCCGCAGAGGAACTCAGTCGCGACCACCCGCTGAGCATTAGCCAGGACCCGCCTCGCCTTGAATGCGGCGCCCATTCCCATCGGAACAAAATCTTCCTGGTTGGCGTCGGTCGGAATCGAGCCGATGCTGGCCGGCAGGCACAGGGTCCTCGATTCGGCCACCAGAGAGGCGGCGGTGATCTGAACCATCATGAAGCCGGAGCTGAGGCCCGGGTCCGCCGTGAGAAAAGCGGGAAGCCCCTGGGACAGATTGGGATTGACCATTCGTTCGACTCGTCTTTCGGAAATGGCCTGCAGCGTCGTAAGACCGGTGGCAAGAAAGTCGAGCGCCTGGGCCACCGGCTGGCCATGAAAATTCCCTCCGGAGAGTACATCTCCGTTCTCGAAGACGAGCGGATTGTCGGTCGAGGCATTGAGCTCGATCGCGGCGGTTTCTCTGGCGAACCGGATAGCGTCCGCAACCGCGCCAAGAACCTGCGGCGTGCATCGCAGGCTGTAGGCATCCTGCACGCGCGGATCATTCACCCGGTGCGATTCCCGGATGGTGCTGTCGGCCAGCAGCTCACGCATGAGGGTAGCGGCCGCGCGCTGACCGGCATGAGGCCGCGCGTCGTGGATACGCGGATCGAGCGGCACGGGCGTTCCCCGCAGGGCCTCCAGCGTCATCGCCGCAGCGGCAACCGAAGTACGCCAGAGCACTTCGCTATCGTAGACCAGGAGGGCGAGAATAGATGTCTGCGCCTGGGTTCCGTTAATGAATGCCAGGCCCTCTTTCGGCGCAAAGGCAAATGGCGGAAGACCGGCGGCACCCAGGGCGACCGGCGCCGCGGTTCTCGACCCTGATGGTCCGAGTATCTCGCCCTCACCCATAAGCACGAGGGCGATGTGGGCGAGAGGAGCGAGGTCGCCGCTTGCCCCCACGCTTCCCTGCTCCGGCACGACCGGTATCAGTCCGGTGTTGATCAACCGAACGAGCGCCTGGACGAGCTCAGGTCTCACGCCGCTCGTGGGGCGAAGCAGGACGTTGGCTCGCAAGAGCATCGTGGCCCGGACGACGTCCCGGGGAAGCGGTTGTCCCACGCCGGCAGCGTGGCTGCGAATGAGATTCACCTGGAGCTGGCTCAGCCGGTCGGGAGCGATGACCACATTGGCAAGCTTGCCGAAGCCGGTATTGATCCCATAAATCGTATGGCCGGCGGCGATCGCTGATTCAACGAGCCCGCGGCTCGCGCCGAGCCGGGAGAGAGCGGCATCGTCAAGCGCGAGCACCGCCCCGGGATCGCGAGCAAATCTCGCTGCATCCTCTATAGTGAGCGAGCGGCCGTCAATTCGAAGTGTGAAAGGCATGGTCGAACTTAGCGGGGGACCGCTGAAGCCGGAAACTGGCCGGCACGCCAGGAGCGGTGAGACCTGATGGCCTCACCGCTCATGCATCCCACCCCGTCCTTCGGTTATTGCGCCCGGATCAGCTCGGGGTTTCCAGGATCGGTCTGATACGCCCAGTCCAGGATCAGGTAATCCTGTCCCACATGGGTCACTCGCACTGCGCCGTAGCGAAGGAAACCGTCGCCGCCATCCATCTCGAACACATAGCCCCAACCCGGCACCGCACTAAGGCCACTCGACGGATAGTTCACATTCGGGGCGAAGTCGATATTGGTCAGATCTTCCACCGGAATGCTGCCATAGGCAATCACCCCAGTTCCCGAACGCACGGGTGTGAGAAAGAGATCGCCGCCCGGATCGCGCTCGACCGAGAAATCGTTATCAGCCGCGTTGCCCGATCCCACAATCCCGATCTCATTGGCATCGGCGATTCCATCGCTGTCCAGGTCCCGCCAGAAGCGGAAGCCACTGCCGGCAGCGGAGTACTGCCGGGCATACACCAGGATATTCCTCGCGTCCGGGCGAGGCGTGTCCGACCGAATGGGCGACCAGAGGCTCTCGAAACCCTCGACGCTGATGGCGGAGACGGCATAGCAGCGGGGGACACCGTTGGTCAGCGCGCCGGCGATGAACTCGGGGGCGACGGTCGTCCCTTCGAGAGACCAGCTCGATCCGCAGAGGCCCCCATCGAGGTCATACGATGCGCTGTACACCTGGTACCTGGCGAAGCCCTGAGGATCCGCAGTGTAGGCGTTGTCCGACCAGCTCATGGCTATCGCACCATCCAGTGATGTCGGCGTGAGGCTGGCCGGAGCATCGAGCGCCAGCCGCTCGTCAATCGTGACCACGTTGCTGGCATCGCTTTCGTTGCCGGCGTCATCCTCAGCCGTCACATAGTACTGAAGATGGGGGATGCCATTGTCATGATAGGTGTTGGAGGTGGTGGAACCACGGAGGTGATACGATTCGGAGCTGCTTCCGCGAGAGTAGATATGCCAGACGGCCAGCGCGGGATCGTTGCTGAAGTCCCACCGAAGCAGCACCCCCGAGGGGCTGCCCGGAGTACCACTGGGCTCAACGGTATAACTCAGACTGGTTGGAGCGCTGACAAGGGGATTATCGGAAATGAAGTTGTCGCGGCATCCGAGCGACAGCATTCCCAGCACCATGATTGTGGCGACCGCACGCATTGTCTGCTCCGGTAGGGATGAACGCGCAGAAGCAGGCGGTGTGCCACGACGGAGCGGACCAGAGCGGCGAGCCCGGCACCTGTGGATAGCCGATTGTCCGGGCTGGAGGACGCAGAACCGCCGTTTTTTCTCCCCGGTACGACAGCCATGGAGGGCGGTCGCGGGGATGGCTAGCGCTCGATCGTCGTCTGATCGTAGTCGAACTTGATGTCGGGAAGGTCGCTCAGGAAGATGCTGAAGAAAAACTGAAAATTGCCGTTGGCATTGCTCACCACGTTGAAGCTGGCCTTCCACTCGTGCATGTCGCGCTCCAGGCGGAGCACATGAGACTCGAACTTGGCGTCGGTGATGTTGTACTGCGCGGACCAGCTGAGCGACCAGAGTGGAGTAGGCGAAAACCCGGTTGTGATCTGGAGATTCTGCCGGGGAGCCGGATCGGTGATCGAATCGCCTGGAGTCGGCCGAGTCCTGGAAAGCGAATAGCTGAAATTCGCGGTGAAACTTCGTGAATTTCCATTCGCATACTGGTCGGTGTTGTAGAACCCGGGCGAACGTCGCCGGCCGAAATCAACACCCCGATTTGGCTGGGCGGCCTGGGTCCTGATCTTTGAGGGATCTTCCCCGGACGTGGGCCTGCTCGCCAGGCCAAAGATCGAGAGCAGAGAGCGAAAAGTATTTCCGGATATCCCGAAGCCGGCGCTGACCGAGGACAGGAACGGCTTGAAGCGGGCCGAATCGGTCCCCACCTGCCCCTGCCAGAGATCGTGCGTGGTGTTGAGGCTGAAGCCCGGGAGCAGATCACTCTGGAAAGTGTTGGTGATGCTCGGAGTCGTCCACCCGGTGCGGCCCGGGAGTTTCGCCTGTTCGAAGTCGTACGCGATAGAGCCGGTGGATATGCTCAGGATGCGATATTTCCTGACATTTGCCGGGTCGGTGGTATCGCCAGGAGCAAGGCGCGCCTTTCCTTCGAATGTCTGAGACAACCCGATACTCGCGGTCTGATTGGGGTGGCTTATCCTTTCGATCGGCCGGCCCGGTGTAGCGATGGCGCGCGCAAACTCGAGTGGAATGCTTGCCTCCGGACGATACGTCCAGCTCAGGATTGGCGAGATGCTGTGGCGGATCCGGCCGATGGGCCCGAACCCGGGAAAGAACGCGAAAAGGGTCGGTGCCGAGCTCACGGACAGGGAGAGCCGCTTGCCCTGCAGCACATAGCTCCCGCCGGTGTTGCGGTTTCTGAGTGCAAACGGCTGCCCCCCCACCACATTATCGATGCCCAGAGAGGGCTGCAGCTTGAAGGTGGAGCGGAACAATGGCGGGAGATTGATACCGGTATTCCAGTCGATGCCGGTTGAAAAGTCCCCGCTGAACACCTGGGTGACGTTGACCGAATCGGTGGGATTGGGTGTCACGGGATTGTCTTCCCGGAAATTGACAACCTGCCGGCCACTCTGCAGCTGATCGGTCACCCGAACGGAATTGCGCCAGTTAAATCCGCCGAATCGCAAAGGCGTGTCCAGGTTGAACGCGGTAACCCGGGTGTCCTGCGAGGCTGCGATGGAGTCGAGCCCCCCAAGCGCATTCGCCACCACGAAGAATCCCCGGGGGTTGTTCAAGGACTGGTCACGGGTAAAGCTCACCGCGGGGGACCAGGTAATATTCCGGGCGATGTCCAGCGGCTTGGGACTGATGGTAATTGCCGGAAACGTCTGGGTGACGCTTTTGTCGTTGAGGCTCTGCCGCCGGTTGCCACCCAGAGTGACCGCTCCCCAGTTGAACCGCTTGGTAAAGTTGAGTGCGCTGGAAATGTTCTGGGTCGACAGCAACGGGTCGATGGCATTGCGCCGGAGGACGCTGCCGTTGCTGACGTAGTTAACATTGAGGTTGAGCGTGGTGTTGAGGTTAAAGCTCTGCCGGTGATCCCACCGGAAGTTGGTCGTGCGCTGGCCGGTGTTCTCTGATGTTCTGCTGTAGGCGATGTTGCCGGTAAGAAATCGATCGAGCCAGCGATACTGACCAGCCACACCGTACTGCACGTACCGATTGGCATACCAGTCGACTCGGCCGGTCACATCCAGGTATTCATTTGGCGCCCAGTAGTAGCCAATGTTGGTGATCTGGCGGTTATACCCGCTGTTCGGCCGGACAATGTCGTTGATACCGAACTGGGGGACGAGAATGCCGCTTCGGCGGCCAGGTCGCGCGTCCTGAAAAATGAATGGCAGCCAGAGGATCGGCACATCGCGCACGTAGAGCACGGCGGGCCGGGCAACCAGTACCGTCTTGCTGATCCATTTGACTTCTCGCGCCGAGAAGTGATAATGCGGCACGGGCAAGTCACAGCTGGTGATATCACCGCCCGCAGCGTACAACCGGCTCGAGCTTGAGTCCTGCGCGAGCGTACCGCGGAGAAACCAGTTGGTTGAGCCTTCCTGAAAATTAGTCAGCGCATCCGCGATGACCGCGCGCCTGGTGCAATGGTTATAGGAGATCCGGTTGGAAATGACGACTGACGAGCCATCGAAGAGGCGCGGATCGCCGGACGCCACCATCATGCAGTCATCATCGTCGTAGGTGATGGCGCTGTCAGCCTCCATGATCGATTGGCCTCGCTGGGTCATGCCGTTGCCCCGGAGCTGAATCCGGCGCTCTTTGGCGAGGAGCGTGGCCGAGTCCGCGGTGTAGCGAATCGCCTGGTAACCCGGTCGTGCGAGAAGGCCATCGATAATCGAATCTGTTGGCGGAAAGCTTCGCGTCGGCCCGGTCGGCAGGCCCAGGCGCCTGGCCGAGGCAGAGTCCAGCTGGCCCGGCGCCCGCCGCCCCCGCGTCGTGTCACCAGCAAACCTTCCGGTGGTGTCGCCCGGTAAACGGCGGACCGTATCACGAGTCACGCCCTTCGGGGGACGCTGGAGACCGGGAACCTGCGCCTGGAGATTACCCGCCCCGAAAACCACAAACAGGGCGATCACTGCTGCGGTCGAGGTGTTCATGGCTCGCCGCTTCTTCCTGCGATTCACAATCACGGAACCCGCGACACCCACCTCATAGAGAAAGATCAGCGGCACGGTCATCATGACCATGCTGATCACATCGGTGCCCGGGGACAGGAATGCCCCAGCGACGCACGCGAGCACCACGGCGAACCGGCGAAACCGGTTGAGCATGGGAGGCGTGAGAATGCCGAAGATGGAAAGCAGGATGATGACCAATGGCAGCTCGAACGAAATACCGAGTGCCAGGACTACCTGGAGGACAAACCCGAAATAGTTATCGTAGCTGATAAACGGGGCAAGCGCTTCGGACTGGAAGCTGAACAGTACGCGGAGCGTCTGCGGCACAACGTAGATGTAGCCCAGGGCCGCTCCGGTCAGGAAAAGCAGCAGGCCGATCACCAATCCTGGAATGAGCGCCTTCCGCTCCCGGGCGTACAGTGCCGGGGAGAGGAAGGCCCATATCTGATAAATGATCAGGGGAGACGCGAGGACCAGCCCGACCGCGAAGCTCAGTTTGAGCACAATCATTACCGGCTCAGTGGGGCTGGTCACGATCAGCTTGCCACCCGCAGGCAGATACGGCTCAATTGGTTTCTTGAGGAGCACCAGAATGTTCAGATGCTGCACTACCCAGAACCCAACCAGGATTCCCACCACCAGCGCGCCCGCCGACTTGATGATTCGAAAACGCAATTCCTCGAGGTGATCGAGGAACGGCATCTCTCCAGCTGGGCGGGTCATACCGGCTCAACCGCCCGGGCTACTGCCCGAGCGCCTTCAGCTTGTCAGGAACCAGCGCTGCTTCCTCGGAACGTGGATAGTCTCGCGCCACCCTGGTGTAATACGCGTGTGCCGCAGTGGCATCGTGACGCCGCTCGGCAAGCAGGCCCAGCTTATACAGCGCGCCAGCGGCGCGGGCCGATGTTGGATACGTCGTGACGACCTGTTCGTAATAACGGGCTGCGGAGTCTGGCGTCTCACCAGCCCAGCTCTCGCCAATGAAGTAGAGCGCATCAGGCACCCGGGGGCTGTCGGCGTGGGCCTGGAGCAGCTGCCGGAATCCCATTCGCGCGGTCGCGACGCTCCCGCGCCGCAGCTGCTGAAGCGAGGCTTCGTACATCTGGTCCGCGGAAGGCCCGGCGCTGCTTGTCGCCGTGTTTGCGCCCGTGTCCGCCGGGGACGGCGGGCTGGTCGAGGTAGCCTGCGGTCCTCTGGCTTCCAGCTGGGTGCGCAGCTCGCTCAGCCGCTGCTGGCTCTGACCGGTCAACTCCTGCACCTGAACCAGCTGCTGCTGAATTCGATAGAGATCTCCCGAAAGAGAACCCTGAATGGAAGTGACGGCCCGCTGGGTCGTCGCGATACTGGCTCCCAGGGAATCCATCAACCGCTGCTGCAGCTCGAGCACTTCGTTGAGACGGGCGCCACGAAGCGAATCCTGCTGGGCGGATTCCTGCCGCAGCAATACGAGTTCTGTTTCGACCTGCTTGACATCGCTCTTCAGCGCGCATCCTGCCAGTCCGCCGAGAAGGACGAGCGCGAGCAGAGGCGCGCCTGGGCGCGCCCCGCTCCTGTCGTTCACCATGGGCATCGATCGCAACCTTTGTTACCTCGGGGCCATCATGGTATCGCCACCGGCGACAATCTCGAACTCATCGCGTCGGTTCTGGGCCCAGGAATTGTCATCGGCGCCCATCGCAAGAGGACGCTCTTCGCCGTAGGACACAATATCGATGCGGCCATCCGCGATACCCTTGCTGACGAGGTAGCGCTTGGCTGCAGCCGCACGGCGGTTCCCCAAGGCAAGATTAAACTCGTCCGATCCGCGGTCATCGGCATGACCTGAAATCCGGATGCGCATGCCGGAGTTGGCGTTGAGGATCGCCGCTTTGCGGTCAAGGTTCGCCATGTCTCCCGACTCCACGTCGGCCTTGTCGTAGTCGAAATGGATCATGCTCGTCATGTCGGTCATGAGGGTGGCATGATCGCGGGCGGCGCTATCGCGACGTTCAGCCTCCTCACGAGCGAGGCGATCGGCTTCGGCACGTGCGCGATTAGCGGCATCGATGGAATCCTGCCGGGCTCGGGCGCGAGCACCATCGCCGGTCGTGTCAGAAGCGACGGGCATGGGGGTTTCGGCCGGCGGCTTGCCGCCGCAGGCGGCTGCGACGAGCGAAAGGGCGAGAAGAGATACAAATCTGGTGGATACGCGCATTGTTACTCCTGATCAAGAGGTTATTGAGCTCTGGTTCCGCTAATCCGGCGGGACCATGTAGGTAACCGCACTGCGGCGGCCGTTCGGACCTGCCTGACACGGCCGGTTTCCATGTCGATAATCCACAATTGCCGGCGCCCGCTTCGGTCCGAGACAAAGGCGACGTGCCGTCCGTCAGGGGCCCAGGTGGGATCCTCATTGCGTCCTGAAGACGTGAGCTGCCGCACCCGACGACTGTTGACGTCCAGCACGAAAATCTGGGGGGAGCGGGAGACATCCCGATGAAAGACGAGACTTGCGCCATCAGGCGACCACTCCGGGGCATTCGAGCTGCCCGTGACACCATAGTCGAACGGAGCCAGCAGTTCCTGATCCGTACCATCGGAGCTCATGACGTACACCTGCGCCAGCCCGGCGCGCGTGGACACAAAAGCAATACGCCGACCATCTGGCGAGTACGTGGGTGATAGATTATCCGCAAAGCGGCCGGCGGTCAAGCGTTGCGGCGCCGTTCCGCTCGCGAGATTGGCCTTGAAGATATCGGTGCCCTCTTCACTGATCCGCGCAAACACGAGCCATTGACCATCGGGCGAGAACGTAGGCGTGATGTTGAGGTCACGGCTGGTACCCGGGACCACCGTCTGGCCGCCACTCCGCACATCTTCAATCACGATGCTGCCGGTGCCTTCGTGAAAGCGGGTATAGGCTACCCGGTTCCCATCCGGTGACCACGCCGGAGAAAGAGCTTGTTCGCCCGAGCTGGTCACGGCCACGTCATTGTATCCGTCGCTGTCGATACGAAAAGCCCGCTTATCGACGAGATACACGAACTGGCTCGCCGCGATTCCCGGAAGGCCGGTGATCCAGCGGACGACTTCGTCCGAGAGCCGGTGCACCTCCATCCGGAATGCGGCCGATTCGACTGGCGGAAGCGTGACCTGCTGCTCCCGCCGCACAGCGCCGGCGGCAAGATCGTGCAGACGCAGCAGCACGCCACCCGCGGTCGACGGAGCGACTTCGAGCCCATAGGCAGCGCCAAGCGTGCGATACAGGGCGTAATTGATTGCTCCGCCTCGCCCCGCGCCATCACCGCGCGACACCTCTGAGGCCGGAAGGGTCACTACCTCGAACCGGTCGCTGTAGTCCAGGTCTCTCCCCAGAATCGCGCGGACGGAATCAAGTCCAACACTCGGCAGGATGATCAATCCGGGTCGAGTGCCCGCCGTGTAGGTGATGCCCAGGCGAACGCCAAGAGTATCCTGCGCGACGGCGGGGACAACCGCGAGCAGGGAAAGACCGGCCAGGAAATACCATGTTCTCATCGCCCGGTCCCCGGCGAAAAATAGAAACTCACAAGAAGCACGTCAGCCTCAAACCCGTCGGGCAGCGGACCAAACGCTTTCGCGTTGCCGACCGCTTCCACCGCCCCCTGGGCACTCAGGTCGAAAGAAAAGTTTCCCGAGGACCTGGAAAACCGGAGATCACGAATGGAACCATCCCGCATTATAAGGAAGGTGACTTCTGCCGTGAGATTGGAACCGATAGGACGTTCCCACCGGCGGTAAATCTGGTTGTAGATGTTCTCAAGATAACCCGGAAAGGGAAAGGTGAGCCCCGGGGTTTTCACGGTGAGCGCATCAGTCCCCGTCCCGGGAGTCTCGCCAGGAGCCGGAGCCTGGGTGCTCCGGGTCCGGGGAGCCGGCTCGCGCTGCACAGTGGAAGGCGCCGGTTTAACCGGCAATGGCGCCGGCTTGGGCTGAGTTCTGAGAGGCTTGGGTGGCGGCGCCGTTGGCGTTTCCTCTTCCACGGGACGGGACACCGCTTCCGGGGCAGGTCGTGTGTCCGGCGTGCGGAGCGGTGCCGCCACCAGGTTCACCGCGTACACGGGAGGAGAGTTCGGAGCTGTTTTCACGGTAAAAAACAAAAGACCGATTGCAAACGCATGCACCAGCACGGTGCCTGCGAGACCGACGGTCGCATTCCCCTCGATCCGGAGTCGGCGAGAACCTCGTGCCTCCATATGCTGGCTTCCTATGGTGTCGCCTGCTCTTCTTCGGCGACCAGCCCAACGTCATTAATACCAGCCGTGCGGATTACCGCCAGCACGCGCACGACATCACCGTAGGGCACCCGCTTGTCCGCCCGCAGATAAACCCCCGTCGGGTTGCGGCTGGTCACGATGGACTTGAAGGTCAGGCGAAAATCGTTGTAGCTCACCTGGGTCTGATCGATGAAAATGTGACCCTCCCGATCGACCGAGACGACCATACCTTCTTTCGCCGAGAGCGGCCTGGCCTGGGCCCGGGGCAGCTGCACGTCCACTCCACCTTGCATCATGGGAGCGGTGATCATGAAAATGATCAGCAGCACAAATGCCACATCAACGAGCGAAGTGACATTGATGTCGGCATTGAGCGGAATGCTTCCCCGCCCGTGCAACCCGCCTCCACCGAGACTCCCGGCCATCTAGAGCACTCCCTCCCGGGCCATGGTGCCAATCAGCTCGTTGGCGAATCCCTCCAGCTCTCCCGCGAAAATTCCCAGCCGGCTTACAAAAATGTTATACCCGATGACCGCGGGAATCGCGGCGGCGAGGCCGGCCACCGTCGTCACCAGCGCTTCGGCGACGCCCGGCGCTACGGCGCCGATGTTTCCCGAACCCTTCGTGGCAATACCGATGAAGGCATCCATCACGCCGAGCACGGTACCCAGCAGGCCGAGCAAGGGGCCAACCGATCCGATGGTGGCGAGCCATGGGATGAAATGCGCCATGGCGTCCCGCTCCGCAGAGATGTCCTTGGCGAGAATCATTTTGAAGGCTTCCAGCTGGGTCACCGACATGGAGCCACGCGTGAGCTTCCCCTCGCCAGGCAGCGACGGCCGCAGGTCGGACACGAAGGACATTGCCTCGCGGAAGATCCGGTTATACGGAGATGGCGGAAGACGCATCACGGCATGATAGGCATCTTCCAGCCGCGTGGTCCGCTCCATTTCGGCGAAGAACCGATCGGCCTGGCGGCGGGCTCGGCGGAACTGCCAGAGCTTATAGACAATGATGAACCACGAGACCAGTGAGAATACGGCAAGTATGGCGAGGACAACCTTGGTTTCAGTGCTGGAATTGAGAACCAGCTCCAGCGACGAGGTGGGAACAGCCCCACCGGCCTGGACCATCAGCGCGTCCCTCCGCGGAACCACTCCGCCACGGCGCCGAGCCCTTCGTTGAAGCTCACCTGCGGAGCCCATCCGAGAACTGAGCGGGCTTTAGAGACATCGAGGGCGCTTCGGTTGAGCTCACCGGCTCGAGTCGGAGCGAAATCGATTTTCGGCGTGGTTCCAAGAACCTGGCCGACCGCCTGAGCAAGATCCAGCACCGACTGCTGCGTCGAGGTTGCGATGTTGAAGGCCCGGCTGTCGTGATCGACCAGTTGCGGCAGAGGCGCCGTGCTCGCGGCGACATTCGCGCGGGCGACGTCTTCCACAAAGACATAGTCACGGGTCTGCTTGCCATCGCCATAAATGGTGAGTGGCTCGCCTGCGAGCACTCGCGAAATGAATATGGAGACCACGCCGGCCTCGGATTTCGGATCCTGTCGCGGTCCAAAGACATTGGCATAGCGAAGCGCGACAGTTTCAAAGCCACGGAGAGTCCCCAGGGCACGCAGATAGTGCTCGCCGCCCAGTTTGCTGACGCCATAGGGCGAGATGGGCATCTTGGCGGCAGTCTCTGGTGTGGGCAGCACATCGGGGTCGCCATAGACGACGCCACCGCTGCTCGCAAAGACTACGCGGCGGATTTTTCCCGCCGAGGCGCCCTCCAGCATGTTGATCAGACCAAACAGGTTGGTCTGGGCATCGAGGGCGGGATCCTGCACCGAAACCCGCACGTCTATCTGGGCGGCCTGGAGGTTCAGTACGTCGAACTTTCCCTGGGCCGCTGCCGCGCGAGCTTCAGGAGATCGTACATCGGCTTTGACGAGCTTGACCCCTGACGGCACATTGCTCTCTTTACCGCGCGAGAGATCGTCCACAACAGTCACATCCCATCCGGCACGCTGATACTCCGCCGCCAGGTGGGATCCGATAAATCCGGCGCCACCAGTAACCAGGACCCTCCCGCTCATAGAACTCCTCGATGATTCAGTTGATATCCGACGTACTGAGGTCGGTGAAGGATAACAGGGGCCGGGAGGAGGAGCCATGCACAAACATGATGTGGGCTCAAGCGAAAAGATGATGTCAATGGAGGATGCGGCAGGAACCCAGCCATGCACAGAAAAAAAACGACCCTCCTTGCGGAGGGTCGCCAGCAATCGCTCGAGGAAGTACCGAGCCCGCCGATAGCTTAAGAGGGAAGCTTGGCCACCTGTCTCGCCCGTGTTCCGGACGGCACATCCGGAGAGGAGACGGAAAGAACTCGCGTCGTCGCGGTATGATCTCGCACGTGGACTACCTGGAGCAGGGCCATAACCTCGGGAACCGTCGAGGCGCCGTCATTGCGAGTCGAGGAGGCTCGGCGAACCTCGAAGAGGTCTCCCGGGGCCACGCCGTCAGCGCGCCCCTTGCTGATGAACACGACGTCCTGGGGTCCCTTGAGCACCTGCTGATCACGGCTCTCAATCACCGCGGCATCAACCCCATCCGAAATGGGAACCGGCCGCACTTCGCCCGGGTCAGGAAACTTCTCGGCTTGAATGGTGAGCTGCTGAGCCCGGATCGGCCCGTATATCGCGATCACCTCTGCGGTATTCTCGGCCCGGCTGACGTCGGTAACTCGAATCATGCCGGTAGGAATCACAACGTCGCCGTACCCGTCGATATTTCGCCCGACGAGCACCACCAGCAGCGTGTCCCCGACCTGGTAGGCTCCACCCGATGGCGCGGCGATTGCCACCTTAGTGTAGAGCGCCGTCGAGGCATTGCTGGTGATCGTGGCGATCTGGGACGGAGCCACAGGGCCAAGGAACCGGCCCGTGGAAAGCTTCTGGTTCTCGCTCAGGAACCCGGAAGAGTAGAACTCACTCCGCCGAAGCGGCCGATAGGGTTGCTGACTGTAGGCGGCGAGGGTGGCTTCCATCTCGCGGCGCCGCGTGGTGGTCCCGAACAGTGGCGTCATGTCGGTAGCCCCGGTATCCTGAGCCGCACGTTCCAGCACTCCGGATATCGTGGTATCGATCGGGGCCTCGACCATGACGCTGACCGTATCGGTTTGCACCAAGACACTCGAAATCACCGGTCGCTGCGCGATCATATTGCCGGTGACCTCAACCGGCGCGGGCATCGGTGCCGGAGTATCGGTCGTGGGGACCGAAGGCGGCTGGTCAGCGGTGGCGACAATCTGAAGAACCTCCCCCGGGTAGATCCAGTGCGGATCTTCCACCACCGACGTGTTCAACTGATAGATCTGAGGCCAGAGCACGGGGTCACGCAGATAGAGCCCCGCGATCCCCCAGAGCGTATCGCCGGTACGGACGGTATGGGTCTGCGCGCTCTGCGCAGCCAGGAGCGACGGCACGGCGGCACTGAGACAAACCAGGCCGAGGAGTCGAAGGCGGATGTGGTGATTCATTTTGGATGCGGTGCCGATGAGCCTGCGTGGCATGGAGGTTTCCCCCAAGCGGGTCGTTGGGTGGACAGAGAACAATTCCGGATGATGGATTGACGGCGAACAATGGATAACTTCAGCAAAACCAACGCCATACACGTCCGACCTCAAGTGCTCTCTCGCAAAGGGAAGTGGGAAACGGACTTAACTATCGCCCTGGTCTGCACTTGAATGTGCTCTGGAGGGAATATCGGGGGGCGGTTCGCCGAATCCCGGGTGAACCGCAAGGCCTCTCGAATTGCCCCGCATCGCCGCCTGTACCGCGCCCCCAGGACCCAAGCCCCTACGCCCGCATCCTCGACCATGAGTCCAACGTTGCGAAACGGTGCCCTGGTTTCGGTGCACTACCCCTCAAGGATGATGAAACCCTGGGGGGCCTGGTCTACCGAGCGATCCTCCAGATCGATGATGAAT
>JBDTQP010000021.1:0-21202 GCA_039932125.1 Gemmatimonadota bacterium | reverse complement strand
CAAAAAACCGTCCGATTTCGTTGGAGAAATTTGCTGATATTGGCTCGGGGATTTCATCCGGCGGTGAGCAGAACCACTGTCGCTAATGTTGTCAGTGGGCGTGCAGGCCTGATCCGGAGCGTCACTACTCAAGCTCCATGTTCCCAGTGAGTTACCATCTTTAGATAGACCGGACTGCCTGGATGACTTGCATCCCTGCCTGGCAGACTGAGACCATCCGGAGGGAGGATTTTCCTTCACGAATCGCCCGCCCCGCGATGCCGGGATGAGGATACCGCTCGGCAGCGGTCCCGGCTCGATCATGGCTCAGGGTCGGGCAGCATGCAAAATCCCGGGCCCTGCGGGCGCGAAATCAGCCTGAGCTGGCTTCCGTATATAGAAAGAGCATAGGACATAGCTGAAGGAGGGAAAAGCAGAGCGCCGGCTGGAGGTATTCTCCAGCCGGCGCTTTGACCCACGTATCTGCAGAGGGATTTAGTACGTGACCGTCAGCTGTACCGTTCCGGTGTAGGCGCCCGCGGACTGAGTGGTCGCCGGGGAAACCGTTGCGCCGACGAAAACGAAGAGCGTACCGGTTCCGCTGAGCGCTGAGTTCGTGGTACCAGCCGACGGCGTGAAGTTAGTCCCGCCAGCCGGAGCATTGGCGGTGTTATGGTGACCAGTCCACGTACCAATCGGCAGGTTGTTGGCGCCGGAGGTCAGGTTCGCTGGAAGAACGAAGCTCATCAGGACCGGGGCACTGGCCTGGCCAGTAACGTCGTATCGGCCAGCCGTCGCGCCAGTCACCGCGATGGTCTTGGTAACGCCGGGGAAGACGGCACCAAATGCGAGATCGACCGCACCCGAGACGTTGATCGGCTGCTGCACCGTAGCGGTTGCATTAACGCCAGCCGTCTGAGTCTGAGCCTGTGCCGTCGCCGCACTGAACGCAACCGCGACAAGACCGGCGAAAACCTTGGTGAACGAACGCATGTCCTTGCTCCCTGTGAGAATTGTGGGTCGATCCAAACCAACCAGACCATCGTAGAGTTGTCGACCTGGGGAAAGGCAAGCGGTGTGCCAAGGGTGACCATTTTCTTCACTACTGTATCGAACCTGTTCAGCAGTAAGTAAGCAGTGCCACAACCCCGGTTTAGCCATGGTCGCAATTTCAACAGGGAAAAATTGTCAACTTATTAGTCGGATACCATCGCTATTTACGCTCTAACAAAACCATGGTAAGTTGATGTCCTGTCTCTCGTTGCCCTGTTTGGTAACGTCAAGCATGGGTTCTGCTTTATTCCTTCGGCGGATGCGGCCTCCCCCGGTTTGCATTCACGGAGAACAAACCGATGAAACAGGTTGTCACGTTGTTCGCCATTATCGCAGGTTTATCCGCTATGACTTCCACGGAAGCATCGGCTCAGCGCTCTGGCAGCCTGCAAGCCACCGCCCAGGTCGTGGATACCCGGGAAAGCTGGACGGACCTTAAATCAGCCCGAAGCATGGCCGCCTCCTGGCAGATCACTTCCGCTGCGATCTCGCAGACCAACCTGGCGCAGGTCTCTATGGTGGTTCTCCCAGCCTGGAGTCCGGCCGAGGAATCTCCGAAAGCCGAGATTACGATTAACTACATACGGAACTGAGTTCGCCGTGGCCGTTTCGGGTGTCCGCTCGGGCACCCCTTCTGCTTTCCATCCTTAAATTCGAAGCTGCCCGCCCCACCTCGTGCTGCGGTAGATTTCCATCTGGTAGCCACTGTAACTGCCTCGAGGTGGTCCTTCCCCGCTGGCCCTTCAGGCGCTTATGACGGCCGGATATTCAGGAACCCCGCTTGCACGCAAACTAGGGATATCGCCGGGAGGTGAGCTCATCATTATCAGCTCTCCCCGCCCATACGGAGAAATTGTCACGGCCCTTCCGCCTCTTCAGTCGTACCCGGGCCGACCTCGACCGTAGATTCCCGCGGGTGGCTGCGGCACTTTCCGATCAGCGAATCCTCTGGATCTCATGGCCAAAGAAAACCTCGGGACTGGCCCAGGATCTCAATGAGAACGGTGTCCGGGACATCGGGCTCCAGACCGACCTGGTTGATGTCAAGGTCGCCGTGATAGATGAAAACTGGTCGGGACTCAAGTTCGTGCGCCGACTGAGCCGGCGTTCAGGATGAGACGATGCAAGCTGATTAGATTCGCTCAATCGCGTTCCTCCTCCGGCCCGCTACTCCGAACCCTTCGTATTCATGCTGCAACCGCTGCCGAGAATACTGATTGCGGATGATCAACCCGACGTTCTTGAGGCACTTCGGCTGCTGCTCAAGGGTGAAGGGTTCACGACGGCGACGGCTCATGTGCCTGAAGGCATCATGGCGCTACTGGAACGGGAGGATTTCGATGCAGTGCTGATGGATCTGAATTACACCCGCGACACGACGTCAGGTCGAGAGGGGCTTGATCTCCTGGGCCGGATTCGGGCGCTCGATAGCACGCTACCCGTGGTAGTCATGACTGCATGGGGAAGCGTCGACAAGGCGGTCGAGGCGATGCAGCGTGGCGCGCGGGGTTTTATCGAAAAGCCCTGGGACAATGCCCGTCTCCTCGCGACGCTTCGTTCCCAGCTCGAGCTCGGCCGGGCTCTTCGCCAGAGTCAGCGCCTCGAAACCGAGAACCACATGCTCCGGCGGGAAGGGATTCCCGATCTCGTGGCGAACTCGCCGGCGATGCTCCCCGTAGTCGAGTTGATGGAGCGGGTGGGACCTTCGGATGCCAACGTGCTTATTACCGGCGAGCACGGAACGGGCAAGGAAGTGGTCGCGGGGTGGCTGCATGCCGCTTCCGCACGAGGGGCGCGCCCGCTCGTCACCGTTAATGCCGGTGGTCTGTCAGACGGCGTTTTTGAAAGCGAGCTGTTCGGACACGTCAAAGGCGCTTTCACAGATGCCAAGGCTGATCGGGTCGGCCGCTTCGAACTGGCGGATGGCGGGACGCTTTTTCTGGACGAGATTGCCAACGTCCCGCTGAATCAGCAGTCGAAGCTGCTCAGGGTGCTGCAGACCGGTGAGCTGGAACGGGTGGGCTCATCCCGGACTCGAAAAGTGGATGCGAGGATTCTCGCGGCGACGAACGCCGATCTGCGCGCCGAGGTTGCTGCCGGTCGTTTCCGTGAAGATCTCCTGTTTCGGATCAACACCATTGAGATCAGGATTCCTCCTCTCCGTGAGCGCCGGGAGGATGTGCCGCCGCTCGCCGGTCTCTTCCTCAATCGTTATGCGAAGCGCTATCGGAAGAACCTGGCGGGCTTTGACGCGGAGGCCATGCGAACACTCACGGATTACCCCTGGCCAGGCAACATCCGGGAGCTTGATCACACTGTGGAACGTGCCGTCCTGCTCGCCCGGGGTGATCGAATCGTCATTGCCGATCTCGCGTTGCAGCCGCCGGGGGGAACCAGCGCCAGGCTTGATGAAATGTCGCTCGAAGATGTCGAACGGGTTCTCATTCAGAAGGCGCTTTCACGGCACGGTGGCAATGTGACCCTGGCAGCACATGCGCTGG
Organism: Gemmatimonadota bacterium; assembly: GCA_039932125.1. Classification (GTDB taxonomy): domain Bacteria; phylum Gemmatimonadota; class Gemmatimonadetes; order Gemmatimonadales; family GWC2-71-9; genus DASYPP01. The sequence continues at coordinate 17,669 of JBDTQP010000021.1, read as the reverse complement.
GGTTGAGCCGAAGTGCTCTCTATCGCAGGCTCCAGCGACATGGCCTCTGAGTCTTCGGGGCAGGGCAGCGCGTCGCATCACGAGAGGCGCGTGCTCGCCTTCGCTCTGCTGGCAGGCCTTCCTGGAATTCTGCTGGCACTCTATCTCCTCTGGTCACACGACTATTCCGACCGGGTTCGCTGGACGCTCGCTCCAATCCTGGTCATGACCTGGCTCGGGTTCGCCTTTGCCGCGCGTCAACGCGTGGTTCGGCCCTTGAGAACACTCGCCAGCATTCTCGCGGGATTGCGCGAAGGCGATTACTCAAGCCGGGCGCGCGGTGCCGATAACCGCGACGTCCTCGGCACGGTCATCAGTGAAATCAACGCGCTCGGAGACACGCTCCAGGAGCAGCGGGTTGGCGCGCTTGAAGCAACGGCCCTGCTGCGCCGGGTCATGGGCGAGATCGACGTGGCCGTGTTTGCCTTCGACGATGCCGACACGCTGCGACTGGTGAACCGCGCGGGCGAGCGGCTCCTCGGGCAACCCGGCGAACGCGTGTATGGACTCCGTGCCGATCAACTCGGCCTGGCTGAATGCCTGGCGGGGGAATCGCCCCGGGTCATGGAGGCGGCCTTCCCTGGCGCATTCGGGCGGTGGGAGATCAGGCGCGGGACGTTCCGGCAGCATTCGAGACCGCATCAGCTGCTCGTAGTCACCGATCTCAGCCGCGCACTCCGGGAAGAGGAGCGGCTTGCGTGGCAGCGCCTGGTGCGGGTGCTCAGCCATGAAATCAACAACTCTCTGGCGCCGATCAAGTCCCTGGCCGGCAGTCTTCACAATCTGGTGGAGCGCACGCCGTCTCCACCTGACCGTGATCAGGATCTTCGCACGGGGCTGGGCGTGATTGAGAATCGCGCCGAAGCGCTGAGCCGGTTCATGGCCGCGTATGCGCGACTCGCGCGCTTACCGCCTCCGCGCCCTGCGCCAGTAAGTGTCGATGACTGGGTACGCCGAGTGGCCAGCCTTGAGTCTCGCCTGAAGGTGAACGTCGTGTCCGGTCCTCCGCTCACTATCCAGGCGGACAGCGATCAACTGGATCAGATGCTCATCAATCTTGTGAAAAACGCTGGGGACGCCGTGCTCGAGGCCGGCGGCTCGGTAAGCATTGACTGGGCAAAATCCGGCGGCACGGTGCTCATCCGTGTGCTCGACGATGGACCCGGACTGGCGGGAACGACCAACCTCTTTGTCCCGTTTTTTACTACCAAGCCCAATGGATCAGGAATTGGCCTGGCGCTGAGCAGGCAAATTGCCGAGGCGCATGGCGGAACTCTGGCCCTGGTGAACCGAGCTGAAATGCGGGGATGCGAGGCCCAGATCAAGCTACCCGTCTAAGAGAAATACCCACCGGCACTTGCCCCCTGTACTGGCCCACCACTTGCTGTGCAGGACGTAGATACCACTCGCCCAATTCGATCTAATTACGATCAGGGGACTACGTGAAGCACGCTTTTGCGCGGTGTCACGGAGCTGGCCAATGATTCCGTTTCTGTCATTCCTGTTCCGCGTCGCCGCGATCGGGCTCTCGCTGGTGCTCTGGCGGCGCCAGCGGGACTGGCGTCTGGGCCTCCTGTCGGGCCTGCTGCTGGTCATGACCCTGCCGGCGTCCCTGCTGCTCGAAATACCTGATATTTCTGCGGGCAACGGTGTCAGTCTCGACGAGATCGCTCACCTCATGGTGAGCGCCCTCGCACTTCTGCTGGTGTTCTTCCTCGATGGGTTCATCACCGAGCAGCGTGAAATGGCATCCGCGCTCGAAATTGAAAAGGCGTCCCTCGAACAGCTCTTCGAAAGTGCACCGGACGCGCTGGTTCTGGTGGACAATGACAGTCGCGTTCTCCGCACCAACTCCCACTTTACCCGGCTCTTCGGCTTCGCAGCGGACGAGACGCGGGGTCTCTCCATCGATGATCTTCTTGCGCCGGCAGACCTGCAGCTGGAAGCGGCAAGCCTCACTCAGCAGGCCGCGCAAGGTGCGCGGGTCAGCATGGAAACGCTGCGCCGGCGGAAAGACGGCAGCGTCGTCGATGTTTCCATCCTCGGAACACCCATCATGGTGAATGGGCAGCAGGTCGCCGTGTATGGGAGCTATCGTGATATCACCCTGCGGAAGAAGGTCGAGCAGGCCCTTCGTGAGAGCGAAGAGCGCTACGCACTGGCGGCCCGGGGTTCCAACGATGGCTTGTGGGACTGGGATTTCCGCACCGGCCAGATCTACTTCTCTCCACGATGGAAGATCATGCTGGGTCTGCGCGAGCATGAAGTCAGCAGCGAACCGGATGCCTGGTTCTCCCGGGTGCACCCGGAAGACATGGATCGGGTCCGTGCGGAGATCGCGGCGAATCGTGATGGCGGCGGCGCGCACCTGGAGAGTGAGCACCGGATGCGTCTCGCGGACGGCGTCTACCGGTGGATGCTTGTCCGTGGCATCGTGCTCCGGGACGAGCATGGGATCGCCTACCGGATGGCGGGTTCGCAGACCGACATCAGCGACCGCAAATTGTATGAGCGCCAGCTGCAGCACGATGCGTTGCACGACGCGCTGACGGGTCTCCCGAACCGCTCGCTTTTCATGGATCGGCTGGAGCACGCGCTGTCACGGGCGCGGCGCCGGCCCGACGAAATCTTCGCCGTGCTCTTCCTCGATCTTGATCGCTTCAAGGTGGTGAACGACAGCCTGGGCCACCTGCTGGGCGACCGGCTTCTCGTCGAGTTCGCCCGGCGCATGGAACGCTGCGTCCGACCCGGCGATACCGTCTCCCGGCTGGGCGGTGACGAGTTCACCATTCTCCTCGAGGACCTGCGAGACCTCGATGAAGCGAGCCAGGTGGCCGAGCGAATTCAAGCGGAACTCGCTCACCCCTTCAATATTGCCGGTCAGGACGTCTACACCTCCGTCAGTATCGGGATCGCGCTGGGCGATGCTGACTATCTGCGAGCCGAGCAGCTGCTGCGCGATGCCGATACGGCGATGTATCGCGCGAAGGCAACAGGGAAGGCTCGCTTCGAAGTGTTCCACAAGGCCATGCATGCCGACGTGCTCACGCTGCTGCACCTCGAGACCGATCTCCGCCGGGCGGTAGACCGCGCGGAGTTTACGCTGGATTACCAGCCGATTATCGATCTCGCTTCGAACAGGCTCGAAGGTTTCGAGGCCCTCATCCGGTGGCATCATCCGCAGCGCGGCCGCATCGGTCCGGGAGAATTCATCGCCACGGCCGAAGAAACGGGGCTGATCGTGCCGATGGGATGGTGGGTGCTGGGCGAGGCCTGCCGCCAGATGCGGGCGTGGCACCTCCGTTTCCCGGAGCGCTCGGAGCTGTCCGTCAGCGTCAATATTTCCGCCCGGCTCTTTCGCCTTGCGAGTCTCCATGACCGGGTGGTCGAGGTGGTCGCTGCGGCGGGACTCGAGGCGTCCAGCGTCAAACTCGAGATCACCGAGAGCGCACTCATGGACTACGCCGAGGCAAGCGTTCTCACCTTGCGCCGGCTCAAGGCCTCCGGGATCCAGGTGCAGATTGATGACTTCGGCACCGGCTATTCCTCGCTCAACTACCTGCAGCGGTTTGAAATTGACGCGCTCAAGATCGACCGGTCATTCGTGAGCCAGCTGGGACTATCCGGAGAAAACTCCGAAATCGCCCGCACTATTATCACGCTGGCGCGGAACCTGGGCATGAAGGTTGTCGCGGAGGGAATTGAAACCGAGGTGCAGCTCGAACAGCTCAAGGGACTCGGCTGTGACTGGGGTCAGGGGTTTCTCCTGTCTCATCCACTCAAACCGTTCGAAGTGGAATCACTGCTGGCCGCCGGGGAGCTGATGGGACCGAAGCTTCGAGGTGCCCGGCCATTGGCTGCTGATCGGCAGGCTGGCGTCTGATTTGACAGCCTTCGCCGCGGCCGGTAGCTTCTTCTACTTCCCTGCAGCACAATTGTACCACACTCGCGTGTAAGAGGCCCTTACGCCATTCGGGAGCGGGATCTACCGGCTGGGCAGGTCGGCTGCTGTCGTCACGCTGGCTGCCTTTGTCGCGACCTGTTCCGATTCCACCGGCCCCGAAGCGATCACCCACGCGGGTCTTGATCTGACCGGTCTCGCGCGCGCCGGGGCCAACTTTCCCATTCCGCTTGACACGATCCGCATTCAGCTGCGCCGGTCCGACGCCTCCCTGGCATACGATCGTGCGCTCTGGATCGATGCGCCAGCCATACGAACCAACCTCGATACCATTGCTATCACGCTCGACATCCAGCTCCGCGAGTCACCGGAAACGTTCACCTTCGCCATAAACGCCGAAGGTGGCGGGATCGTGTATTACCAGGTGCAGGGAACTGTCGCGGTAGCCGCCGGAGGACGGACCCTGACGCCCGGTCTCTCACCAACCTATGTCGGACCCGGATCACAGGCGGATAGCGTCACGATGAGTCTCACGCAGTCGGTGGTCGCGGGGGATGACAGCGTGTTCGCCAGCGCGCAGGCCTGGCAGGGCGGCGCCGTTATCCCTGGCGTGCCGATCGCCTTCTCCTCCAGCGATACAACGAAGCTCGGCGTGTTCCATCCGGTGGGACTGGACGGCGCCTGGGTCATTGCGCCCTCACTCCTGACCGATTCTGTGAATGTCACGGCGACAACCCCCACGGGGCGCACGGATCAGGCTCAGCTGGCGTTCGCGCCCAAGCCTGCCCAGCTGGTGCTGATCTCGGGCGATGCACAATCTCTAGCGGTGGGAACCCAGGCAGTCGCACCGCTGATCGTGCAGGTCCGTAATGCCGCTGGCGCGCCCTATCCGCTCGGATACTCCGTTGCTTTCGCCGTGACTTCGGGCCCCGCCGGCACGTCGGTGGCTCCCCAGAGCGTCGTCACGGATGCGCAGGGTAAAGCGCAGACGCTGCTCACCGCCGGCTCAACGGCAGGTGCTGTGCAGATCAGCGCGACTGCTGCTGGTCTGGCTGGCAGTCCGCTGGCCTTTGCCGCCACCGTCACCGGGTCGGCCGGTGCGCCTGCCAGCCTGGTGGCGCAGTCGCCGCTCAACCAATCTGCGACCGTGGGAACGATCGTCAGCCAGCCACCCTCAGTGCAGGTTCTCGATGCGCTGAGCGTCCCGGTGCCGGGCGTACAGGTCACCTTCGCCGTGGCGAGTGGCGGCGGAACTCTGACCGGAGCCACGCAGACCACCGCTGCCAATGGGATCGCGACCGTCGGCAGCTGGACCCCGGGAACAGTCGCGGGATCGAACACGCTGAGCGCGACGGTGAATCCGCTCTCGCCGCTAGTGTTCACGGCAACCGCGGCACCTGATGTTGCCGATACGCTTGTCATCATCGCGGGAGACAGCCAGGTCGCGGCGGCTGGAAGTCTGCTGCCTATGGCGCTCCAGCTGGAAGCGCGCGATCGGTTCGCCAACATCATTCCAGGGGCGACGGTCAACTGGTCTCCACTCCAGGGCACAGCGCTTCCAACGAGCAGTGTGACAGATGCGCTGGGGAGAGCACAGACGCAATGGACGCTGGGCAGCTCGGTGGCTAACCAGTCGCTCGTGGCGTCAGTCGGGGCAACGGCGACGAGAATGTTTGGGGCCACCGCGACGTTTGCGGCGCCCTCGGTTCTTCTCTCATTCAGCGGAATTCCGGGCGTCGGCATTGGCCTCTCGACGCTGGTGCAGGTTGGGCTCACCAGTCCCGCACCGGCGGGCGGCATTACCGTAAACGTGACCAGTGACGCACCCGCGATAGTCTCCATTAGTGGTGGAGGCGCCGTGCTGATCGCCGCGGGGCAGACGACCGGCAGCATCACCATCAACGGCGTCGCGCTGGGGACTACGACCATTCGGGGCAATGCCTCCGGATTCATTGAAGGCACGTTGCAGGTCGACGTCCAGAATCGGAATATTGCGGTCCCGACGACCTTGAATGTTCCCTTCGGCCAAACCGCATCGCTCCCGATTCAGCTGCCAGCTCCTGCCCCGGCGGGCGGTGTCACCTTCGCCATTGCCACAACCGATGCGACGAAGGTTGGCGTGGTGACAACCTCGGTAACGATTCCCGCGGGCGGACAGACCTCCAATGCGACGCTTTCCGGAGTCCTGCCGGGACCGGCGACGATCACGGTCAGTAATCCCGCTTACATCACAGGGACGTCGGCGGTAACCACCGCGGCTGCCCTCAACATTCAGCAAGCCTCCGTAACACTCAACTCGAGTTTCGGGGCCCAGATCGACATCGACTTCACCAGCAACAGCCAGGGCATTCCCGCCCCGGCCCCGGGAGTGCTCGTCACACCGGTCTCGTCAAATCCAGCCTGTGTTGCCGCCTCGCCTGTCACCATTGCGACGGGCCTGGTATCCACCCCCATGGCGCTCAGCTACGGGGGGTCAGCCACTCTGCCGTGCACCACGCAGCTCAAGGTGACAGCCCCCAACATCCAGCCGGACAGTATCAACGTCACGGTGAACGCGCAGCCGAGCATCACGGTAACCAGCCTCACGGTCGGAAGCGGGCTGCAAATTGGCTCGAGCATCAGCCTTGGTGCGTCGAACCATGGTGGCGTGAATGTCACCCTCACCAGCGGCAATCCCAACGTCCTGCTGGCGCCCAATACCACGACCGTGGGAACGACGAGCCTGAACGTCTTCGTGCCTAACAACCAGAACTTCTTCACCTATGTAGTGCAGGCATTGGAAGGCCAGACCGGAACGACCGCGGTGACCGTAACGGCAAGCGCGTCAGGTTTCAGCAACGGCACCGGAACGATCAACCTGGTCGAAGGCGCCATCGATCTGCAGGGCCTGCCATCGACGACGACGACGCTCTCCCCGATTTCGAACATCTTTGTCCGAACCGGTATCGCCAATTCGCAGACAGTTCCGGCGTTTCTCATCCAGCTTCAGAATGTCCGGGCGGGTGCGCCGAGTCCACTGACGGTGACGTTTGCCAATGACGACCCGGGGAATGCCTCGTCTCTCCTGGTGAAAGGGCCCATTTTTGGAGACACGCTCACGGCACAGGTCGTGGTCCTGACGTCCAATTCGCCGACCGATACCACCTCGGGCGGGGTGAGTTTCCTGCCCCAGGCAGCGGGAACCAGTACGCTCTCGGCCTCGATCCCTGGATTCCTGCAGACGGTGAGCGCTGCTGCGACCAGCGTTACTATTGCGCAGCCGGGCATCAGCATCAACGCGACGACCGTTGGAAGCGGTCTCCAGGTCGGAGCGAGCGGGTCACTCGGCGCATCGAATCATGGCGGTGTCACAGTCACCCTGACGAGCGGAGACCCGAATCTCCTGCTGTCTCCCAACGCCAGCACCCCGGGATCGGCGACGCTCAACATCGCTGTCGCCAATGGTCAGACGTTCTTCAGCTACGTGATCCAGGCGCTGGAAGGGCAGACCGGCACGACGTCTGTAACCGTCACGGCGACCGCGCCGGGATTCAGCAATGGAACCGGCACGATGAGCCTGGTAGAGGGCGCCATTGACCTGATCGGAGTGCCGGCGACGACCACGACACTTTCGTCCATTTCCAACCTCTTTGCACGCACCGGCATCCCCAATTCCCAGACCGTGCCGGCGTTCCTGGTGCAGCTGCAGAGTGTGCGCGCCGGCGCACCCGCTCCGCTCACGGTGACGTTCGCCGATGACGATCCTTCGAACGCATCCACTCTGGTGGGCAAGGGACCGGTCATCGCTGATACGCTGACGGCGCAAATTCCCCAGCAGATATCCAATTCTCCGACCGATACCACCACCAACGGCATTGCCCTTAAGCCTCAGGCCGCGGGCACGAGCGTTATCTCGGCATCGATTCCCGGGTTCCTTCAGGTGAATACCGCGATGAGCTCCAGTGTCATCATTTCGCAGCCCGGCATTTCGGTTGGAGGGCCATTGGTGGGCAGCGGTCTCCAGGTAGGGAGCAGTGGTAGCCTCGGCGCGTCTAACCATGGCGGCGTCACGGTGACGCTCACCAGCGGCAATCCCAATCTGCTGCTGGCACCCAATGCGACCACGGTGGGAAGCACGACGCTCAACATCGCAGTGCCCAATAACCAGACGATCTTCAGTTACGTGCTGCAGGCCGTCGAAGGTCAGACCGGAACAACCGCGGTGACGGTAACGGCAACAGCACCAGGATTCAGTCTGGGCAGCAATACGGTCGACCTCGTGGAGGGTGCGATCGATCTGATCGGTGTTCCAACGACCACGACGACGCTTTCCCCCATCTCGAATATCTACGCCCGGACCGGGATTCCTAACTCGCAGAGCGTGCCAGCGTTTCTTGTGCAGCTCCAGGTGGTCCGCGCGGGAGCACCAGCGCCGCTCCTGGTGACTTTCACCAGCCAGACAGCCGCCGTCGGCGATCTGCTCAAGGCGGGCCCGTCCTTCAGTGCGAGCCAGACGTCGCAGGTTCCTCTGCTGTCGGCCAACTCGGCGACCGATACCACCTCAGGCGGTGTTGCATTCCATCCGGTCCTGGCCGGGAGCACGGTAATCTCCGCCAGTATTCCAGGATTTCTTCAGGTGCCCACGGCGGCGAGCTCGACTGTGACCATCAATCAGCCGGCCATCACCGTCAGCAATACAACCGTGGGGAGCGGATTGCAGGTTAGCAGTGGCGGGAGCCTTGGGGCACCGAATCATGGGGGCACTACGGTGACGCTGACCAGCAGCAACCCCGCGCTCCTGCTCTCTCCCAACGGATCGACAGCAGGTACAGGCTCGATCAACATCTTTGTCCCCAACGGGCAATCGGCATTCAGTTTCATTGTCCAGGGCCTGGAGGGGCAAATTGATACGGTCTCAACGGCGATCACGGCGGTCGGTTCCGGATTCACCAACGGCAACGCGACCGTCGATGTGATACCCGCCGCGTTCGATGTCATCTCGTTGCCCGCGGCTCCTGTTGCCGGCGGGGCGGACGTGCCTTTCTATGTCCGGGTCGGCATTCCAGCGAGCAATGGAACCTTCCTCACGCAGCTGCAGAATGTACGCGCTGGGGCGCCGGCACCATTGACTGTGACGATCACCAGCAACGCTCCCTCCACGGCGTCACTCGTCACGACGGCCGGCGTCAGTGGGACACGTCAGGTCCAGATTCTCGAGCAGCAATCGAACTCACCGACCACGGTCGCAACGGGGGGCGCCGCGCTCCGCCCGCTTGCGGCCGGTCCGGCCGTCATCACGACCACGATCCCCGGCTTTGTCGGCACCGCCACGGCCATCTTCAACCTGACGGTGCAGTAGCCGCTCTATTCCTCTGCTTACTTTACAATACAAAGTACTTGACGGCGAGGTGGGCGTGTGGTATTCTACACCCATGTCGCCCGCACCCGCCTACCGGCTTCCGCCTGAAGATCCACCCGCGCTGTCGGACCGCGCCATCGACAATCTTCAATTCATTCGGGACACAATGGAGCGCGCCGGTGCCTTTACGGCGGTCCCGGGGTGGGGTGGGGTCCTGATCGGGCTCTCGGCGATGGGTGCGGGCCTCGTCGCGTCGCATCAGCCGTACTTCGGACGCTGGATGCAGGTGTGGTTTTTCGAGGCAGCGATCGCGCTTGTCATCGCCACCTGGACAACCCGGCGCAAGGCCGCGAGTGCCGGGGTACCGCTGCTCTCGGGTCCGGGACGCCGTTTCGCGCTCAACTTCGTGCCGGCCATCGCGGTCGGTGGAATACTCACGCTCGCATTGCACCGCGCCGGTATGACCGGCCTCATTCCCGGCATCTGGCTGCTGCTCTATGGTACCGGCGTGGTGGCGGCGGGAGCTTTTTCGATTCCCATCGTTCCCGCTCAAGGTCTCAGCTTCATGCTCCTGGGCACGGTGGCGCTCTTCTCGCCGCCCAGCTGGCGCGACCCCCTGATGGTCCTGGGGTTCGGCGCCATGCATGTCGTGTTTGGTTTCATCATTGCTCGGAGGTACGGTGGCTAAATCGAATGCGGTTCCCCGAAATGCATCATCGTTACCCAAGGCTTCACCGCCCCGGCTTACGGGTGTGAAGGGCAACGATCAATCGGTTTATCCGGTAGAGCTCGACCGCCTGATTCACGAGCGAATTCGGCTGGCCATCGTCAGCGCCCTCGCGGTGAACCCCTCGCTGGCATTCAACGATCTCAAGCGGCTGCTGGGTACTTCCGATGGCAATCTCAGCGTGCATGCCAGGAAACTGGAAGACGCGGGGTACCTCACCTGCAGCAAGCAGTTCGAGGGAAGAGTGCCGAAAACCGAGTATGCCCTGACTTCGCGCGGTCGCCAGGCGCTGGGGCGATATCTCGACCACATGGAAGCACTGATCCAGGCGACCCGGGGAAAATCCAAGGCTCGGTAGAGCTGTCGTGAGTGTCCAGCAAACCGACCACGACGTGGTCTTTTTCAGGGGAGTGGACTTTATGTTGCAAAGTACTTCGCATTGGTCAGGGTTGCACGTTGCCATCATTATGGACGGCAACGGGCGGTGGGCCACCCGGCAACACCTGCCGAGAAGCGTCGGCCACCAGGCGGGCGCCTCCGCCGTGCGCCGAGTAGTGCAGGCGGCTCCCAAACAGGGGATCCGGGTGCTCACGCTCTACGCCTTCTCGGCCGATAACTGGAAGCGACCCGCGGACGAGGTGACCTTTCTGATGCGGCTCTTTCGCAGTTTTCTCCGCAGTGAGTCACTGGAGTGTGCGAAGAACGACATCAGGGTCAACGTCATCGGCCGCCGGGACCGGCTCGCTCCCTCTCTCATCGACACCATCGAGCAAGCAGAGCAGCTGACGAGCGCGGGACGCACGCTTCTCCTCAGGATCGCCGTCGACTATTCATCTCGTGACAGCATCCTCGCCACGGCGGGCCAACGCTCCGGCACCCGCGAGGAGTTTCGAAGCCGCCTGGCTCATTCGATGGCGTGCGTCGCCGGGTCTCCCGACGTGGATCTCCTGATCCGCACCGGTGAAGAGCGCCGGCTCAGCGATTTTCTGCTCTGGGAGCTGGCCTACGCAGAGCTGTTCTTCTGCGACACTCTCTGGCCGGACTTCGACGAGGCGGGGCTGCGGCAGGCGGTGGACGAATTTTCACGGCGGGACCGCCGGTTTGGTGCGCTCCCCATGCAGGCCGTCGTATGAACAGCGCCCCAATGAATACTCAGCAGTCACTGGATCGCCCGAGAGTGGTCGTATGGCTCGGGCTGTTTACCGGAATTATCGCGGATCTCCTGTTGCGAGCCGAACCGCCGGGACTCAACCTGCTGTTGTTTGGAGTCCTTCTCGGCCTTGCGCTCCTGGTGCTTCAGCGGACACATCGCATCGCGCTGCCGAGAACCTCGGGATACCTCATTATCCTGGCCGTTGTTTGTCTGTCATCATTTGTCCTGAGAGACTCTCCCGCTCTCAACTTCTTCTCGCTCGTGTCGGCCTTTGCGGCGCTCAGCCTTGCAGCGTACCGGGCACAGGCAGGAGTGCTGGCCACTGGTGGCACCTTGCAGTACGTGGGAGCTTTGCTGCGAAACTCGCTGGGGACCTGGCTTGGCATATTGCCGCTCGTGATCCACGATGTCAGGTGGCAACGGACGGACAGGTCCAGCCGCTGGGCAAGCGTCGGGCGGGGGCTGCTCCTCGCGCTCCCTCCGGTGATTGTCTTCGCTGCGTTGTTCGCTTCCGCCGATCCGATTTTCGGAAATCTCATTTCTTTTGACATGAACACAGTGATTTCCCATGGTTTTGTCATCGGTCTCGGTGTGTGGCTGAGCGCCGGATACGGTCGTGAACTTCTGCTGGCGCGTTCGACGGTGAACGTGAGCGTGCCCGATTCCGCGCGAGCGCAGTGGGGATTTACTGAAACCACCATTCTGCTCGGAGCGGTGAACGCCATCTTTCTCGCCTTTGTCGTCGTGCAGATCCGGACGCTGTTCGGCGGAGATGCATTCGTCGAATCGCAGACCGGGCTGACCTACGCGGAGTACGCCCGCCGCGGATTCTTCGACCTGGTGCTTGTGTCCGCCCTGGTCCTCCCGCTTCTGCTGGTGGTGGAATGGTATGGCCGTCGTTCAAGCTCGCGCGAAGAGACCACCTTTCGGGCCCTGTCCCATCTTCTGCTGCTCCTGCTGTTTGCCGTGCTTCTATCGGCAGTCCAGCGGATGCGGATCTATCAGCTCTCCTACGGCATGACGGAGCTTCGGGTCTATACCATGGCGTTCATGGTGTGGCTCGCCCTCGTGTTTACCTGGCTGGCCGTGACGGTGCTCCGCGAGCGACGCAGCTGGTTCGCCTCTGGAGCAACCGTGCTCGCGCTTCTGGTGCTTGCAGGTTTACACCTGGCAGATCCAGATCAGGTGATCATGCAGGTGAACCTCGAGAGGGCGAGCCGAGGCCTGGCGTTTGATACCGAATATGCCGCGACGTTGAGTGATGATGCCGTGCCATCGCTGGTGGGCGCACTGCCGGCGCTCGCTCCCGATGCCGGTTGTCGTGTCCTGGGGAACCTGGCGGTGCGGCAGGAACGGCGGGCAGGCGCGGGCTGGCGCACGTTCAATATCTCGCGCTCCCGCGCCACCCGGCTCATATCATCTGCGCTGAGGAACGATCCCGCCCGAACCACGGAATGCGAAGCCACGGTCCGTGCCGAGGCGAGTAGAGACCGGCGCAGCCAGCAATGACGGGTGCACATAAACAGTCATAGAACAGGAGTACGTCATGGTGATTGGACCGGGGTGGGGAGTTCTGCTGCTGGTGATGTTGATCGGCGGACTGACTGGCGGTGAAATGCTTGCGCGACAGCTGCCCGGGATGGGCTGGGCACGGGGTAGGGCGGTGGTACGGCGTGCGATGCTGGGCGGTGTGGTGGTCTATGCGACGCTGTTGCTGACGGTATCTCTGACCAGCCAGGAAGAGATGCTGGGCCAGGGCGTCCCCAAGCGCTTTTGCGGATTCTATCTCGATTGTCACCTCGGCGTCGCGGTTCAAGGGGTTGAGCGCGCCACGACGATTGGTGCGGCTCATGCCGCCGGGTCGTTCTACATTGTCACTATCCGGGTGAGCAGCAACGCGAAGCGTGCCACGCTCATGATGAAGGATCCCCGGGTGGTTGTGCTGGATGCTCGCGGGAACCGATTTGAACGTGCGACTACGGCGGAAGCCGAGCTTGGGAAGGTATCCAGTCCTCCAGCACCTTTCGCCCAGCCAGTAATCGCCGGTGCCTCATTCGACACCCGCGTTGTGTTTGACCTCCCGAACGAGGTACGGGCACCTCGATTACTGATCAGGGATGTGCGGGGCGTCGACGTGGTCATTGAATCTTTGCTGACCGGTGATGAAGACAGCATGCTTCACAAGCCCACGACGTTCAAGCTTTAGCAAGACCGGCCTAGAACTCCAATTCCAGCCCGAGCCGAATTCTCCGGGGGGTTCCGAGAAATTCGTGTTCTCCCTGAACCGAATCGTAATGAGCGTTGAAGGAGCGAAGCTGTTCGGCCGGAGTGAAGATGTGGTCGCCGTCGCCAAAACGCTCTTCGGCGCGAATGAGATACACGCAGTTCGGCGTCGCCGATACTCCGGCGGCGTTCCGCCAGTTCCCACAACCGCCTGCCACGGCTCCGCCAAACGTGAGATCGATGTCGCCGTTTGGCTGCCACACGCCGTTATACCGACCCTCGTTTACAAAGCCGATGCTGTCGGTACTCGCCATTCGATCCCGAGCGGCTGGATTGCTGGTTTGTCCTGTGGTCGCAAACACAGCAAGAACATTATGAAAGTTGAGCACGTTGCGGGCGTCCACATAGGCGGTGAGCTGGTGACCGGCTACGTCCAGGCTTCGGCTTTCGCGCAGATCCAACTGTTTCGTCGCTGGCAAACGTGCTCCGAGGAAGTCGCCGGCAAAAGCCCCAGCGCACGGCTCGCCCGAAATAACATTGTCATTGCCACCCGCGACCGGACACGCCGTATACGCGGCCCCGCTCATGTACCGCATGGTTGCGAAGAACCGGGTATTCTCGAGTATGTGTCCCATCGTTGACCCTGGGTGCCAGCCGTCGGGGAGCTCGAAAGACAAGATGCTCGTGACGCTGTGCGGCCGACTGGTGATGAGATGCGTGTCATCGGGTGTTCTCACCTGCTGGTAAGCATATCCCACCATCGCGGCAAAGGGGCCGCTCCGCGTCAGTGCGCTGATCTCGGCACCGCTGATCGTGGCAATGCCCAGGTTGGTAGCGTGACGGATATCCACCTGGGCTCCAAAGCGAGCTGGATCGGCGAATGGTTCTGACCGGAAGACGGCCTGGGATTCAAGATCTTTATAATAAATTGAACCGGCCGCGACCAGCTTCTTCCCAATGCGGTGCATTGCGCCGAGCTCATAGATTCGGGCCTGTTCAAAGTCCAGATCACTCCCGAAGACATGATTGATCGATGTGGTTCTCAAGTCAGTGTTGATTCCGCTCAGAATCATGGCCAGGTCCGGTACTTCCGACTGACTGGCGTACCCGGCGTGAAGTGTCGTTCCAGGAGCGGGAGTGAATGCGACCTGAAGGCGAGGGCTCATTGTGCTTCTCGCCTCGTCATCAACGAACTTGACGAGCGGCTGGCCGTTGAAGGCAATTCCGCCAAATCCATAGCTGTTAGGAGTCGGGAAGTAGCTGTAGGTATTGAAGCGAGGGCTGCTGCTTACGGTGTCGAGGACGAAGGGACGAGCGGCGTTGCTGTGAAAGCGGTCATAGCGGACCCCTGCCGAGACCACGAGGTCGTCAAAATTGATCTCGTCAAGCAGATACAGTGCGGCCCTGCTGGGTGATTCGCTGAATGCGTCAGTCCCGGCCAGGCTAGCGAGCCTCCCGCTGTATCCCGAAACCGAGTAGCGCGTGAGCTCGACACCGGCCTCTACGAAATGGTGGGTTCCGGGTCGCCAGCCGATGCTTGCCTGTCCCACCGAGCGATTTTCTCGCAGCAGACTCACCGCGCCTTGCGGGCCGCCTTGTTCCGGGCCACCACCCAGGCCGTACGGGCTGTTGCGATACCGGTCCACATAGTCGAACTGGCTGGAGTTCTCGACATCCAGCGGATTGCGCCGGGAGCCGGCCGTGTTGTTTCTGATATTCGAAATCAGGTCGTCGTCAATCGGAAAAGTCTCGAAGTCGAACGCGAAATGCAGTTGAGAGAACAGCACGCCGTCGCGCGTGGCCAGCTCGCTCTCGTTCGTCAATGACCCCGCGAGCGTTCGATCGCGTTGCAGCGAGAGCGCGGCATCCAGGGTAATCGGATGTTGCCCGGGTTTCAGAAGCATCCCGTTGAGGGCCAGTGTGATCACCCGGTTCGTTCCGCGAAACGCTGGCTGATCCTGCGGGACAAAGGCGAGACCTGGATTGAATCCACGACCCTGTTCCTGGCTGGCCAGGCCGGTGAGCAAGAGGGAGCCGAAACGGCCACTGCCGGGTAAGCTATAGACGAGCTTGCCGAGAAGCTGATACCGCGAATTTCCGGTCGAGGGGGCGCGAATGCCGGCACACTTGACACCATAGTTTCCCGCGATACCGGGGTTGCTGCTGGACCCGAAGGCATCACACTTACCTCGTGTGACCGCGAAGCGGGCGACGTCTACCAGCGTGGTGTCAGAGAAAGGATCTCCAGGAACTGTGGGAACCATCAAGGTTGTATCGATTCCTACAGGAAGAAAAAGTGGATCGGCTTCGGCCCCAGGACCTGTCTCGATCGCATCATACCCATCGAGCGACCCCGCCATGAAGAGGTGGAACCGCGAGGTGAGGGCGGTACCTCCAGCGATCTTGAATCGATTGAACCCCGCACTATGAAGATTTCCAGACAGGCCATCGCTCTCGAAGGAACCGCGCACGGCGAAGGTTCCGGCGGCCAGGCTCGATTCCAAAAGCACGGCGCCGCCCTGCGCATTGCCAAAGCGGGCGGGGAGTGGTCCGGTGACAACCGAGACTCTTTCGAGCGCATTGGTGCCGACTTCGGTTGAGTTCCCCAGCGGAGCTGGGAAAAGCCCGAACGTGGTGGGAATGTTGTTTCGAAATCCGGACGAGATGGGTACACCATCCAGCCATGTCACTACGTCCTGGGCCTCTCCACCACGGATGGAGAGACCGCCGAAGCGGAGCGGTGTGACACCGGGCAGCAGAATCAGCGCCGAGTCCAGTCGGTCTACCGGGAGATGATCCAGGAGCATACCACTGATGCTCTGTACGGTCGTCGCATCGGGGACTCGGCCTGGAGACGCCTGCTGCGCCTCGCTCCGGGTCAGGGGAAGAATCAAAGCGAGAAAACACGCCCCAGTCGACCAGGGAATGCGTCCGGACATGAGGAACCTCCGCGCGCGAGTGAAAACTCAGCGAGGTGCACAGTGTTGATCGTTTCGTGGAAGCCGGTGAGCTGGTCAGCCAGCATGATACGCTACCCCTGGCTGCAGAAAGGGCAAGTAGCCGGGTGTGACGGACACGGGCTCGAAGGCTGGTGTGCCGGAGTCTCAGCTGTTCGTCCTAGCTCTAGTAAGGCCGCTTCCTTTTTCTAGGTTCCAATCCGTAACAGCGCGCGCTCCGAGCGGGTATATCAACTTCCCAGCCCGAGCGTTATGTTGGCGAAATGACCGATGGTCTAGCGCGAAGAACACCGATCCGTGGGTGACTCATGACTGGCCGGCTCAGCATCCTCCTGGCATTGCCTGTGGTCTCACTGTTCCTTTTCGGCTGCAGTGATTCGAACGGCCCGAACGCCGGACCGGACGCGCTGCTCGCGGTGAGCGGTGGTGACGATCACGCATGTCTCCTGCTCCAGAATGGTGCGGCGCATTGCTGGGGGTGGGGAGGCCAGGGCCAGCTGGGGCCGGGAGACACGCTGGACTACAACATCCCGACCAAGGTCATTGGCGGCATCAGGTTCAAGAGTATCTCGGCGGGGAGCGCCCATACCTGCGGTCTTACCAGCAATGGAACCGCATACTGCTGGGGCGGGAATGCGGTGGGCGCGCTGGGCGATGGCAACCAGGTGTTCCGCTCCAAGGTCCCAGTCCCGGTTGTGGGCGGCCTCCACTTTCGCTCCATCAGTGCTGGCACCGGTTACACCTGTGCCGTGACGACCAGCAACGCTGGGTACTGCTGGGGAAGTGGAACCAATGGTGAGCTGGGGAATGGCGTTGAGGAAGATCAGTTTGAGCCGTTTCCGGTTTCTGGCGGGCTCAAGTTCACGGAAATCATTACCAGTCTTTTCCATACCTGTGGCATCACCACCGCCGGGGCGGTGTACTGCTGGGGCGACAATCAATGGGGCGAGCTGGGCATCGGCTCTATTGATAACGGCACAACACCACAGCAGGTGACCGGGAATCGCACGTTCAAATCGATAGGCCTGGGCGACTTCTTTACCTGCGGTCTCACTCAGCAGGGAAAGCCATTCTGCTGGGGATCCAATGTCAGTTTCGAGCTGGGGAACGGTTCGACCGGCGTGCGCTACGCGACCGAGCCGACCAGCGTGTATGGGAACCTGACTTTCTCATCCCTTGCCGTGGGGAGTGTGCACGCGTGCGGCCTCTCCGCAAAAGGCGCGCTCTTCTGCTGGGGAGCCAACACCTACGGGAAGCTGGGCAACGGCAGTGAGGCTGCGACAGTGGTTCCTGTCGCCGTCGCGGGGAGTCACAAGTTCACCGCGGTAACG
>JBDTQP010000020.1:0-21284 GCA_039932125.1 Gemmatimonadota bacterium | reverse complement strand
CCAAGCCAATCGAGCTCACCGATCTCTCCCGCGCTATTCAGCGGGCGCTCCGCCGGCGAGGCACCATGCTCGAGCAGCAGAATCTCAATCAATGGCTCAAGGAAGAGGTTGCCGTCCGGACCGCTGAGGTTCGCAGCGAACGAGCCAAGCTTGAACGGCTTTCCGTCGCAACCCTTGAGGCCCTGGTCAATGCGCTGGAAGCAAAAGATCCCTACCTCCGCGGGCATTCGGCACGCGTCGCTGACCTTTCTGCAATGATCGCCTCGGAGATGGAGCTGCCGGATGAGACTGTCGATTCGATTCGAATGGCCGGCCGTCTCCACGACATCGGCAAAATCGGGATTCGCGAGGAGATCCTGAACAAGGAAGGACCGCTCACCGCCGAGGAGTACGAACAGGTGAAGCAGCACGTCACGGTGGGATCCCAGATCCTGGCGCCGCTGGCGCATCTCAAGGCCATCATCGGTTACGTGAGAAGCCATCACGAGAGATGGGATGGGCAGGGCTATCCCGATAAGCTGTCCGGTGAGGCTATCCCGCTCGGCGCGAGAGTGCTTTGTGCATCGGAAATCTTCGATGCGCTCACCACCTCCCGGCCCTACCAGGAGAAGATGAGCCCGGAACTCGCCGTGGAGCGGATGCGCGACCTGGTCGGCACTGTGCTCGACCCGGCCATTCACCAGGCCCTCGACTCTGTGGTTCAGCGGCGCCAGGCACTGGTCTTCCTGGATGATGCGAAGAGCTAACCTGCGGCTCATTCGGCCTCCGGCTCAAAAGGGCCTCCTTTCCGGGAGGCCCTTGTTACTTTTCCCAACCTGCTAAGCTGCGTAAGTCACTGGAGTTAGCACGTGGCACCAGGCCGACCCCTTCCGCCGGTGACAGCCGTCATGGAAGCCACTCTCGATTATTAGAAATTGGATGATGTGCTGCGATCCCATACGGCCATCAGTATCATTACTCTGTTAGTGGTTGAGGACCAAGGCCGCGAGCGCACATCTCCAGGTTCACCTTGGATTCGGGAGCAACCCGGATGTCCGTATCTCCCCCTCCAGGCAAGCTGAATGCATTGCCGAGGACTGGTCACCGATTGAAATCAAAGATCACCATGTCAGCGTTCGGGATCAGCCCGCGTGAGCGGGCGCCGCGTGTCCCCCAGGTAACCTCGTTGACGGCCCAGGCGTGACCTTTCTCGACATCATTCTGGTCGTTGCGGCTGCGCTCGGCACTGTCGGCGTGGTGGCGGTGCTGGTCTGGCTCGGGTACACCACATATCTCACGCGCCTGGAACGACGGCTCTCCGCTCGCAAAGGCCTTTATCGCGACCTCGTGGCGGCGCTGGCCACGCGCGATCGCGCCTTGCTCGAGCCTGTCATTCACCAGGGAAGCACGCTGAGAGATTTCGAAGCGCTCGAGGCTGTGCTGGAAGAGCAGGCTCGCGGTCTCACCGAGCGGCCCGACTGGCTGCTCGATGCCTATGACCGCCTGGGTCTCGTCACCAAGTATATCAATCGACTGCGCGATGCCAAAAAGTGGCGGGAACGCGCTTTCGCCGCCGAGCTGCTGGGACGAGTGGGCAACGCAGCCGCGGTTCCCACACTGCTGGAGACGGTACAGGCCACACGGGCAGAAGATGCCGACGTGCGGGAGATCGCGCTTCGAGCGCTTGCCCGTA
This sequence comes from Gemmatimonadota bacterium, assembly GCA_039932125.1. GTDB lineage: Bacteria > Gemmatimonadota > Gemmatimonadetes > Gemmatimonadales > GWC2-71-9 > DASYPP01. The sequence goes on along the minus strand of JBDTQP010000020.1, from coordinate 19,612 downwards.
TCGCCGACCCGCGCGCGGTGACTCCGCTCGCCGAAGCGCTCAAGAAAGCGGAGGTATGGCTGGCCCCCCGCATCGCGGACATCCTCGCACGTCATGGTGACATGGTGGTCGAGCCGATGATCGCCTTCCTGGAAGAGCCGTCGCAGCATCCAGCCCGCGCGTGGGCTGCCAATATTCTGGGCGAAGTGCGGGCGACACGGGCCTTCCCTGCCCTGGTCCGCGCGCTGGATGACCTCGACGACGAAGTTCGCGCCAAGGCTGCCGCCTCACTGGGGAAACTCGGTGACCATCGCGCCGTCACTTACCTGCTGGATCACCTGCTGACCGATCCGGCGCCATTCGTACGCGCCCGCATCGCAGGGGCCCTCGGACAGTTCAACGACACGGAAGTCATCGATACTCTCGTGCGGGCCTTGGGTGACCCCGCATGGTGGGTACGCATGCGCAGCGTCGAAGCGCTGGAGCAGATCGGCGCGGTATCAGAGGGCCCGCTGATGCTGGCGCTGGACGATACTGACCCCGAGATCCGGATACGTGCTGCCGTGGCCCTCGAACGACTCGGTGTTCCCAACCGGATCATCGGGCAGATCGAATCGGGCACCGCCTCCGGCGAGGCGATGGAGATCCTGACCAAGTTCGGCCTCGCCGGCGCGCGAGAACTCCTTGCCGAACAGCTTGCCCATTCTTCACCTCTCGTGCGGATGACGATCATCAGCGCGATTCAGCAGGCCGGACGACGCGACCTTTCCAACGAGCTCATCCACTCCTCCCTCGAGGATCCCGATCCGGAGATACGCGCGGCCGCTTTTGACGCGCTCAGGAATCTGGGCGTCAAAGACGCCGTCGCTTCCGCCCTCAACGGCTTAGGTGATGAGAATCAGCACGTTCGTACTTCGGCAATGCAGCTCATTGGCGAGTTGGGCGAGGCGGAAGTCGCGAACATGATTCGGCCCCGGACGGCGGACTATGAACCGATGGTTCGAGCCGCCGCCGCGCGGGCACTCGGCCAGATCCAGGCCAAGGACGCGCAACCCGAGCTCGCGCGCCTGCTCCGCGACCCTGTACCCGAGGTTCGCGCTGCAGCCGCGGATGGCGTCGCGGACGGGGGCGGCTCCTGGGCAGTGCCCGAATTGCTCAAACTCCTGGTCGATGCCGATCCGGCGGCTCGCCGAAGCGCCGCGCATGCACTGGGCAGAGTCGGGGGACCGTCTATTCTGCCGGCGCTCACCCGAGCCTTCCAGAGTGGCGCGCCGGATCTCCGCGAGGTGATCGCGGAAGCGGTGGCGCAGATCGACATCGAGGCCTTGCCCCCGCTGCTGGATATGCTCATGGAGTCGCGCGATCTCCAGGCGCGGCTCGCCACGGTTCGCATTCTCTCCAGTACTCGCTCGCCGAAGGCCGCCGAGCTGCTTGAGGTGGTCTGGAAAGATCCGGAGCCGGAGGTTCGCACCCTGGTGGCAGAGGCCCTGGGACAGCAGCCCGGCGACCGCAGCGTGCGGCTGCTGCGTGAAGGTCTTGCGGATGCCGACGAACACGTTCGAGCGCGAGCCGTCGAAGCACTCGCATTCTTCGGCAGCCTGGAGGCCGGTCCGGATATTCTCGCTTTGCTGGAGACCGATCCCTCACCCAAAGTGCGCGAGCGCGCGGCACTCGCCACCGGACTGCTTCGGGTCCCTGGCGGCGAAGCTGCGCTTCTCGCGGCGTGTGCTTCCCAGGAACCGCTCAATGTGCGCGCCGCCGCGGCGCTTGGCCTCGGCGCCTTCGACCAGGAAAGCATCGTCGCCCAGGTACTGCGGATGCCCGATGAGGACCAGGTGCGTGAGTTTTTGCGTGACCGCCTCCAGCACGATCCCGGATTCCGCCAGATCCGGCAGCGATTGAAAGACGCCCAGCAGGTCGAGCTGCGCGCCCTCGGCAGTCTCAATCGAGAGCAGATGGAAGCCTCGCTGGTAGAAGGAATGCGAGGCGTCCTCGATCCCCGCGAGCGTGTGCGGCTGGTTTCGGCAATCCGCGCCTTCGAGGGTGAGAGAAGCCGGCGGGTACTGGCATACGCGGTACGCAGCGATCCGAGCCCGGAGGTGAGAGCCTCCGCGCTTAACGCGGTCGCCGGCATGCTCGACCAGGAAGAGCTCTTCCTTTCCGCGCGCCGGGCAGTCTCTGATCCGCATCCGGTCGTCCGGCGGGTGGCCGTCACTCTTTTCTCACGAATGATTCCGGAGCAGGCGCTCCCTATGCTGATTCGCCTGCTGCGGACAGAAGATGAGGATCCCGTCGTCCTGGAGACGGTGGCCCGTCACGCCGAGCGTGCATTCGATATTTTCGTCAGCCTGACCCAGGGACTTGCCCCCGGATCTCACGAGAACGTCACGATTGCGCGGGTTGCGCGCTACATCAATCATCCGGAACTCCCCCGTCTTCTAGCCTCCATTGGGCAGAGCGAGGTCCCGGAAGCCCGGAGAGAGCTTGCTCTGCTCTGGGGACATCGCCCGGAGCTGATGACAGAGAACGAGCTCAGCCGTCTCAGCGCGGATCCAGTCCCCGATGTAAGGCTGGCCGCTGTGCTGGCGTGGTCGGCAGCCCGTCGCTTCGACCGGCTGGCGCAATTTTTCGAGGATCCGGATCCTGCCGTTCGTCGTCGAGCCGCGCTCGAGCTGCGGTCGGCCAGTGATGGGCCTGATCCATCACGGTTGCTCAATGACCCCGATGAGACGGTCAGGGCCGGAGCATGGAGCGCCCAGATGCTCCGCGGCCAACGGGCGGATCTTCCGGGCAACGTCGGGCGGGAGACCGCCGCCGCTGCCATTCGCGAGGTCATGCCGATTGACGATCTGCATACGATGGTGCGAACGAACCCTGATCCGCGGAAGCGGCTGAGCGCTGCCCTGGCGCTGGCGTTGCTCGATGATCCACTTGCTCACGAGGTCGCGCAAAACGATCCGGAGCCCGAGGTCCGCCAGTACGTTTCCCGGATGTTGAACGCCGGGAGGAATCCGGTATGACCCGGGAACAGATCGCATATGGTGTTGGAATCTTCGCGCTGATTCTGCAGCCATTCTTCCTCACCTATTTCCTGCTGTACAACACCTATACCCTTTCGTTGATCGTCCTCTCTGCGCGCCAGGTCCGGCGGCGCGTGGCCGGGCATTTTATCGAAGACCTGGATCTCATCGACGCGCATGACTCGACCAAGCCGATCACCATGGTGGTGCCGGCGTTCAACGAGGAAGTGACCATCGTCGATTCCATCACCAACCTGATTCACGTAGACTACCCGCGTTTCGAGGTGGTCGTCGTGAACGATGGGTCAGCGGATCGTACACTGGAGGTGTTGAAACAGGCCTTCCGGCTGAGACGAACCGACCTCGCCTATCGCGATGCCATCGGCACGGCACGGGTTCGCGCCACGTATGAAGCGACGATTCCCCTTCCGCGAAATGTCACCAAGGTCATGGTGATCGATAAAGTGAACGCGGGGAAAGCGGATGCTCTGAATGCCGGTATCAATGCATCGACGGCGCCGTATTTTGTCTCGCTCGATGCCGACTCGATCCTGGACCAGCGCGCGCTCAAGGAACTGATGCGGGTGATTCAGGAAGATCCCCGCGTCGTGGCGGTGGGCGGGCAGGTGGCGATCGCGAATGGCTGCGCGATTCGAAATGGCCGGGTCGTGAGCGTCGGGCTGCCCTCCAATCCCCTCGCCCGTTTCCAGATGGTGGAATACCTCCGGTCTTTCACGACGGGCCGCACCGGTCTCGACAAGCTGGACTCGATTCTGATTCTCTCCGGCGTGTTCGCCGTCTTTGAAAAGGAAACCGTGATCCGCGCGGGCGGATATCTCACACCCTTCGTCACCCATCGGATTGTGGAGGAATACATCGGAGAACGGGTAGGGACCGTCTGCGAGGATATGGAAATCATCGTTCGCCTGCACCGGTTTATCCGTGACAAATTGCGGGACAAGCGCATTGCCTTTCTTCCCCACCCGGTCGCCTGGACCGAAGTTCCTGAACGGCTGGATTCGCTCCGCAAGCAGCGCGGGCGCTGGTATCGCGGTCTTCGCGAATCACTTCTCTATCATCGGGCGATGCTGTTCCGGAAGAAGTATGGCCGCATCGGCTGGTTCGCCCTGCCCAGCTTCTGGCTTTTTGAATACTGGGGACCGATCATCGAGCTGGGCGGATACCTGTTTGTGATCCTCTTTCTCATTCTCCAATACGTGCTCAAGGTCAACATCCTGAATGAGGCGTATGCCGTGGCGTTCTTTCTCGCCTCACTGGGATATGGCATCCTGGTCAACCTCTTCGCCGTGCTCGTCGGCGCATGGCGGTTCCGCTTCGGCCTGGCCGACCGCCTGCAGCGCGGCCTGCTGCCATTCAGCCGGCGCCGGGACGTGCTTATCCTGCTGCTCTACGCGGTCCTGGAGAATCTGCCGTTCAGCTTCAGACACATTACGCTCTACTGGCGCATGCGGGGTCTCTATGACGCCTGGCGAGGCAAGACGACGTGGGAAAAATTTGCCCGCGTAGGATTCAGAACAGAACCGGGAGCAACTCATGCCTGATTCTGGCTCACCCCGGGTGCTGATCATCGATGATGATCCGGCCATGGCAGCCCTCATACGCCAGGTCATTCGCTCACAAAACCTTCCCGATCCGGGACTCGCCGGGTCGGGGAGCGAGGCGCTGGCGAAGACCGAACTGTACGACATTATCCTGCTCGATCACCAGCTCCCCGACACGACGGGCATCGAGCTGCTCGGCACGCTGCGCGCGCGAGCGGGGAGACCGTCGGTCATTCTCATCACCGGCAATGGCGACGAGGCGCTGGCCGCCACCGCCCTTCGCCTGGGAGCGGATGACTATCTCATAAAAGACCAGTCGCTCTCCCAGCTGCTTCCGCAGGTGCTCGAGCGGGTGCGGCGCACGAGGGCGCTCCGGAGCGCTCTCGCGGCCGCGGAACAGGATCTGGTCAAGGCTGAGCGTCTGGCGGCCATTGGCGAGCTCAACGTCACGCTGCATCATGAGATCAACAATCCGCTCATGTCCGCGTCGGCCGAGGTGGAGCTCCTCATCGAGCGATCCAGTGGCGCAGACAAGATATCGCTCGAATCCATCCGCGGATCCATCGGGCGGATCCGCGATGTCCTCAAGAGAGTCGGCGAGCTCGAAGAAGCTCGCAGTTCCCAGTATGTCGGCGACATGGGAATGATCGACCTCAAGGTGGAAACCCGGCCCCGGCCGGTTTCGCGGGGAGATGCGATCGTGTGGGTTGCTGAGGAGGACCTCGGGCGGGTGTTATCTCTCCTGCTCAAGCACGCAGGCTTTACCGTCCGGAAACTCAGAAATATCGAAGAGGTTATCACGGCATCCGGCCAACTCGGCGTGAGTACCATTGTGGTGGACTCGCCAGAAAACGTCGGCTCACGGCCCATGGGAGGCTTCCGGCCCCCACAAGAGCATTGGTACACACTGGTTGCGCTTGTGGAGGGAGACGGCAAGCGCGAGCGTGAAGCCGGCGCCGACCACACTGTTTCCCTGCCCCTCGATCCCGGCTCATTTACCGAGGAGCTGCTGCGCGCAATGAAAGCCTCATCGGGCTAAGCGCCTCCGTTGTGATATCTTGAACTTACCGCGGCATTCACCTGCGAATACGATACACCCCCACCAGCTTCGCGCCCCTGCTCTCGTCCTCAATCGGGAAGAGCCTGGTAGAACTATGGTGTCAGAGCTAAACGCAAATTGTCGGGCGATGGCCGCGAGAGGCGATGGTCCTCTAGAAGGGCGTATGCCAGATAAGCGCATACATAAGCCCCAAACCTATGAGAAATCCCCCGCTGAATGCAGCACGGACAGGGTTGGTGTGCCTTATCTGAATGGAATCTATGGATGCGAGCGGCCAGCCCCGGCGACACGCACTGCAGTCGCGTTGACCCGTGAGCGGTGTGCCGAACATACTGTCGTCCTTGATGCTAACGCCATATAACTGTGCATGTTCATCGCCGACCCATACTTTGACCACTGCTGCAGGCGCAAAAAACTGAGGAATTGGCGACGAAACTTGTCGCCATGCGCCGGCACAACCAGTCACCGGGAGAAGCATCACTATGCGGCATGCCAGTCTCATCAGTCGAAGCTTGCCCCTGAAAGGCGTAACGAAAGTAGCAGGAGTATCAGAAGCGCCGCAGCGCCTGCCGCTCCTCCAAGCACGCCGGCCCCGATGCCTTCCGTCTTGCCGGTCGTAAGTGAATCCACCTCGGACATGGCTACCGTCACGCGGCACTCCGTACAGGCGAACTCCTGGTTCACTGGAACACCGGAGAGTGTCTCGTGCTCGATTCTGACTGCCCGAACGAGGAAAGACGAATCGCTGGTCCATATGCGATACTGTCGGAAGGCAGGCTGGCCTCCAGGAGCCTTGGGATCGACCCTGGACCAGCTGGTGCACCCGGTGAGAAGCAGGAAGACCGAGACCAGTGCGAAGTGTCTCATAGGTTCTCGATCAATGGCTGAAGATGTAGGCCCAGAATCCAACGAAGCCCACGAAGAATCCCCCGGCAAAACTCCCCGCCTTACCATCGTCAGCCCGGGTGATCCGAATAGAATCAATCTCGTCGCGGGGAATGGCAACCCGGCAGGGCGTGCACGAATACGGCCGATTCTCATGTACTCCCCGGATCGAGTCCGGCTCCAGGTGTATCGAGTGCAATAGCTCCACTCCATGATCCGTCCACACCTGGACAATCGCATCGTCCGGAAACCCACTCGGCGGCGCCCCGGGGATCGCTTGCCAACCACCGCATCCTGTCACTACGAGCAGTGCCACGATCCGGAAAAGAAGTCTTTGCCGCATGATCAGTTCCCTGCGCTTGCCAGCATCAGGAGCGTCGCGTACGCCGCCGTGAGACCCACTCCCAGACCCGCTGCAAAATGAGAAGCGTTCGTGGTCCCTCCCCTCCGGATCGAGTCCACTTCGCTTCGGCGAAATACTACCCGGCAACTATCACATGCATCGGATGTACGGGATACGGATACGCCTGTAATCGAGTCCTCATACACATGAACGGAGTGCAGAAGGTACGGCATGTCGTGGGACCATACCTGCAGCTGCTGGTATTCAGGCATTGGGGGGAGCGCGGCGACATCCACCTGGTTCCAACCGGTGCAGCCACAGAGGAAGAGTGCGGCCAGCAGGGAAAACCGGGGCCCAGCCATGACGGAGTGCATCAGTCAATTCCTTGCGTTGTATAGAGCAGAATGCCGATCAGCAGCAATCCGGTCATCGCGCCAGCCATGATGCCAAATGTCTCTGCCGTGCCCCTCGCCCTATCGCCCTCCCGGATGGAATCCATCGCCTCACGACTGAGCGAGACGCTACACTGCCGACAGTGTCGATCATCCATAAGGGGTGTCCCGCTGACCGAATCGGGCGTGACGTGCAGGTCATACAGGGCGTAGGACTCACCCGAAGCCCAGACTTGAAAGGCGGCATCTGGCGATGGACTGTCGGGTGCCCCGGGCAGGGATTTCCATCCGGCGCATGCCGCGAGGCCAGAGAGCAGCAGCAGGTTGAACCAGCGATACCCGCGCATGGGAAGCCTCTCAAGGGTGCCCGAGTATTCATGCGCCCCGTGGCGTGGACGTGACTTGGAATTGAAGGCTGGGGATAAGGCCGGGGAGTGTGAGGGGAGCTGCGCCAGCTCGGGAGATTTATTGAATGAAGCGAGGGCGGTTCAGGCCAGTTCGGGGGTGGCTTCCTGCTTTGCCTGCTGGTAGGCCATACCACGCAGCCTGGTGATACGCTGGCCAATCGGGGGGTGGGACGCGAACCTACCGAGGAACCCTTCTCTGGAGGAAAGCCTCAGCTCCCCCGGATCAACGATGCACAGGTGAGCAGCGCCCTGGGTGATGGATCGAGTCGGTGCGGTTGCACCGTCCAGCTTTTCCAGCGCGCTCGCCAGCGCCCCCGGATTGCGGGTGAATTCCGCCCCCGTCGCGTCGGCCAGGAACTCGCGCTTGCGACTCACGGCCATGGCAAGGAATCGGGTGACGATGGGCGCGACAATGAGCGTGACGACCCAGAGCACGAGAATGAAGATCGCGAGTTGATTCCCTTTCTTGCCGCCCCCGCTCTTCCCTCCACTAACACCCCGGGCGCCACCGCGCCCCAGCATACGTCCCATTCCGTCTGATATGAGCGCGATGGCACCAACCATCGCGGCCAGCAGTGTCATCAGGCGCACATCAAGGTTCTTGATATGTGCCATTTCATGAGCGACAACTCCCTGGAGCTCGTCTCGGTTCAGCGTCTGGAGGAGGCCTTCAGTGACGGCAAGGTTCGCGGTCCCCTGATCGAGTCCCGTGGCGAACGCGTTGGGATCGGTATCAGGAACGATCCAGAGGCGCGGCACCGGCAGCCCCGAGGCAATCGCCATCTCTTCCACCACGTTCGCGAACTGTTTCTGCTCCGGCGTCTTCGCCTCGATCAGCTCCGTTGCTCCGGTCGCCCAGAGGACCCGGGCCGGGCCCTTCTTGAAGGCGTACCAGCAGATCGATCCGGCCCCGAGGGACATGACAATGCCGATAAAAGGCACAGCATAGTGGTAGTCTCCTGCGGGCAGGTCCCGCGTAAGCAGAAAAAGCCCGAGGTCTCCCCCGAATCCAACCCAGGTGAAGAAGAGAATGAAACCGGCCACCAGCCATCTGCTTCGGCGGCGGTTTGCTTCCTGCTGAGCGAAGAGGTTCGGCGAGGTCATAATGAGGAAGGCGAACGGCTCTACATCGTCAGGTCGACCCTGGGAACTGCGCGCTCCGCCGCATCCTCGATCTCCCACAGCTCGGCAGGTACCGCCTTTGCCATTCCCGCAACGAGATTCGTGGGGAACTGCATCTGCTTGATATTGTAGGCGGTAGCGGTGTCGTTATAGAGCTGACGGGCGAAACCGATCTTGTTCTCCGTGCTGATGATCTCTTCCTGCAGCTGCCCGATGTTGCCGGTCGCCTTAAGGTCTGGATATGCCTCCGTAAGGGCGAAGAGGCGGCCGAGCGCCTGGGTCAGCTCGCCTTCGGCTTGCGCGGTTGCGGCGACGCCATTGGCACTGATCGCCCGGTTGCGGGCGGCGATGACTGCCTCGAGGGTTTGTTTCTCGAAGTTCATGGCGCCTTTGACCGTATTCACCAGATTGGGGATAAGGTCGTGCCGTCTCTTGAGTTGAACATCAATCTGTTTCCACGCGTTCAGCACCTGATTCTTGAGGGCGATCAGCGAGTTGTAGGCGCCGACAAACCAGAGGACCAGCACAACAAGCAGCACAAGGAGAAAGACAGGAAGCATGGTTCCCTCAGGTGGGGAGATTGTCAGTCCATCGGATTGGGTTCAGGAATGTCAGACGTCACTGGGGCTCGCTGTTCCGATGCGCGCTATTTACCGAGGCCAGGTGGTATCGCTCCCCTTCCGCGCAGCCGACCCGGGCCGACCGGTGAAGCAAGCAGCCGTTAATCGTCATGAGGGAGCATCTCCGCGACTGTCGATCGCAGGGCATCGATGATAGCGTGTTCATCATGCGCCCGGAGCAGCGGGTGACGTTCGTCCACCAGGACTTCGAGACCGGTACCCAGCGGAAGTCGCCGGCAGGCTGAAGGCCGGGCAGGATCTCCGTTCTCCGGGCTCTGCATCCAGTCCTGGATGACTCGTCCCACCCGGCCTCGTGGCGCTCCTGGTTGTGTCACCGTAATACGGGAAGGCGGCGGCAAACCCGGGCCCAGCGATGCGGCAACCCGGCGCTCGATCACATCGCCGCCCTGATCGGCCAGGTCCCTGGTGATCGCCTCCAGCGTAGCGCCCTCCATCTGCCGGAGCTTGATGGCGAGCACCTGCAGCAGGTGCCGGTAGGAATAGGTTGCAGCAGTCCCCCGCCCCTCAGGTGGGCTTACCAGGCCCTGGGAGACGTAGAACCGAATGGTCCGCTCGCTCGGGCGGGCACGGGCGGAGACGTTAAGAGGGAAGATGCTTGATGCGTCGAGGATGCTGCCGGCGAGGGCGGCGAGGTCCCGCAGGCTCCAGGGAGCAAGAGTGCGATATTCGCGTAGAACCCGGAGTGGATCCGCGCCCGGTGGATTGGGCCGGGGACCTGTCATGCGTGGCCGTTGCCGCGACGCGGGTGATTCTGGTTGGCGGTCTCCATCACCTGGGCCAGTGCCCGCTGCAATGAGTCCATCGTGAATGGCTTCGCCAGGAAGAGGCAGTTCTTGAGTTCCGTCGACCATCCCGCGGCTGCGCTCTCGGGATCACCACTCATGAGAATGATGCGATGGCGCAGCTCAGGCCAGCGACGGACGATAGCGAGAAACAGCGTGTCTCCCGTCATCAGCGGCATGCGGATGTCCAGCAGCACAGCGTCAAACGTGTCATGTCCCAGTAGCTCGTACGCGGAGTCGCCACCACCCGCTGTCATCACGGTATAGCCGAAGTAGCGCACCGTGCGCTCGAGTGCGCTCCGCACGAAAGGATCATCATCGACAATGAGCACACGGTACGTCATGACGCCGCCTGACTCTGTTTCGCGAAATATCGCCTGGTGACCAGGCCAACCGCTTCATCCACACTGAGTGAAAGCCGAACCTCTCCCGCCGTCAACCCAAAGACCTCCTTGAATTGATCCTGCAGGCTTCGTGTCTTCGCGTAGCCCAGCTTGACGGCGATGTCTTCGACCGTATATCCCGGGTCCTGCAGCAACCGGTGCGCGTACAGGACACGGGCCAGCACGATGACCGTTCGCGGTGAAGGAAAACCTCGCTTGGAAAACCACCGCTCATAGGTACGCCGCTGCACGTGAACCCGTTGAGCTAGTGCGGAGACTGTCGCAAGCTCCGAAGGAGCATAGAGCATTGCCTCTAGCGCCCGGCGAACCTGGAGCGGAAGCCCCTGCAGCAAGCCTTCCATCGTCTGGATCACCAGCCGCGACGTGGTCCGTTCGAGCTCTTCTCGAAATATGGAACGCAGGTTCGCGGGGTTGTCATCGAACCGCGCGAGAATCACGCGGCGAATGCCAATCCGTCCCAGCTCCAGCAGCATTCCCGGTGCTTCCGGAGTCAGCGTCGTGTAGATAAGCACAGGAAGCGAGGGGAACAATACTCGAAGCCGTTCAACCTCGCGCGTGCGAAACTCTCCACCAGATGCCGGATCAACCACGACCATTTCTACGGGACGATGACGAATCGTGTCGTCAACATCGACCCACGACGGGAGCGCGATAAAACTGTACAGCTTTGGGTCAGCTGTACGAAGCTGATGCAGCCGAGCGTTGGGCACCACCGCGAGGATCAACATGGATGTCGCAAAAAGGGCCCTAAATGTCGCAATAATGGCCTAAACTCCCAGAACAGCGTCCCCGATACTGTGGGTGCCCCCCAGAAACTTACGCCAAAGGAGTTGCCCGATGTCTACCACCACCAAGCGTCTGACCCTTGCACTGCTCATTGTTGTAATGTTCGGAACTGCCGCCTGCTCAGATGCCACCGGTCCACGTTCGGACACCGCTCCCTGCGAGAACCAGGGCACCGGCGGGCGTTGCCACTAGTCCCTTAGGCTAGTGCACCGGCCGTCGCCAGCTCGCGAAGACCAGTGGTAACCTCAATGACGGCCGGGACCAGCTCAACGGTCTCGGCTGTCGTCGTTTTCAGATCGAGCGAGTCCTCACAAAGCTCCAGGTTGCGGAGCACACGATCGACCCGGAAATACCACTCGTTCAATTTGTGGGATTCGGCGACTGCGAGCGCTTCGCGCAGGGTCGCGCGTGCCCGCGAATCCTTTCCGAAACGGGCGAAACCGATTCCCACCCGGTAACGAAAATCGACCGACATGCTCGGGGGCATTCGATCCACCACGGCCAGAGCCTCCTGGCGATTTCTCTCAAACGCCAGGCGATTTCCCAGCGCGGACTCCATTTCCATCATTTCGATACAGGTATTCGCCCGGATGATGAAGCTGGGGTTATGCGCCATGACCATGTCAAAGCACTGCCGCGCGGCATCGAATGCTCCGAGCTCACGCAAGCTGATGCCGAGGTCGCCCATCACCCGTGTGCGCACGAGCTCATCGCGAAGCGAAAGCAGGGCGCGGTATTTCGCCATCATTGATTCAATGACGAACCCCTGGCTTCCCAGAATGACCGAGAGCTCGGACCAGCATCGGCCGTGAACTTCGCGCAGCTCCGGCGAGTTGGATGTCGCAATAACTTCTTCAAGCGCGGCTCGCGCGGCGGGAAGATTTCCCTGGCCGCGCAACACATTACCCTGGCCGATCCTGGCGAGCATGACCGTACTGAGATCACGAATCCGGAGGCCACACTGCTCCGCCAGCGTGTAAGCACGGTTGGCCCGCTCCCAGCGCGCCAGCATTCTATTGAGCCGCGCGACGAACAGCGCGAGCGTCGCGAGATCGACTGGAGGCACCTCCTTGCGGTACGTGCGCGCGCTCAGCCCGAGCAGGTCAAGACCTTCCTCGAGCCGGCCTTCGTGCTCAAGGTGATACGCGTACGCGACGAGTGACATGCGAAGGACCGCATCGCGATGAAGCGGATCGGATTCAACGGCTTCGATGATTCCCAGCAGGTGAGAGACTTCAGTATCCTGGGAAGGAAGTTCAATAAGAAACTTGCGGGTGCTTTCCAGCTGCCAGCGAAACCCTTCCAGCTCGTCGATCGCCTCACCAAGGGCGAGACGGCGATCCACCAGGCGCACTCCGAGATACGCACCGAGTGCGACCTGGGCGGCGACATCCCGCCCAGTCTCACGCTCAAGGCGAGCGCGATTCAGGAACGGGGCGAAATTCGTCGCATCCGCGGCTGAGTCGTCGAGCGAAAAAAGCTCCAATGGTGACATCGCAACCACGCTTCACCTCCCAGAGTTCGGAGCATACCGGTCGGATCCTACGGCTAGTATGCCGCATGGAACGCCGGGGAGCAAGGCCTCTGGGGGTGAGGGTACCTGCACACCACTGTTTTTCAGTCTCCGCCCCCTATGGGCAGGATCCGTGCCCCCCAGGACCCAGGAGTTGCACCTACCTCAAGCCCTTTCCCGCCAACGATCTCCCACTCCCCGGTGACGCCGCTGCTCGTCGACTTCGCGTGTTTTCTGTTGCGTCGTGCAGTAATAGGGTGCCGCTCCTTGCACCCAACGCTTGTACCATTGCTGCATGACACGCGGCATGACACTCATCGAGGTAATCATTTCCATGGCGATCATGGGAATTCTCACTGCGGCCGCGGCTCCTTTGGTCGGCAGTCTTCGCGATCGCTACTTCGTGAGTGCCGCGGCAAGTGAAATTGCCAGCGCACATAACCGGGCCCGTATTCAGTCGGTATTACAGAGCCGAGTCGTGGATCTCGAGGTCAGGCCTGATTCGCTGTTCATCCGCTACGGCACTGGCCCGGGCGCAACGGAGTTGTGGAGCAGCATTGGTTCTGCCAGGAATGGTGTGGTCATGACCTCCAGCTCTCGAACTCTGTCCTTCGCACCCACAGGCGTGACACTCGGATTTGCCAATGCCAGCTTCGTCCTCACTCGAGGATCTGCTCGGCGGCAGGTCATCATATCCCGCCTGGGAAGAGTACGAATTATTCCCTGAACGGGCGGGAAAGCCGAGGAACCGATAATTCAGAAAAACTCGATCGGGCGGGGCAACGACGGCCAACCCGTTCGGTCGGGAGCCCGGAGGCCAGGAATGGCTCCGGGCTTTTTTCTGCTATTGAGCGAACGTGACGTCTACATGCACAACGATGTCAGGATGCATCTTGAGCATACCAAGCATCTTGCTGAGACCACCGATCTGATAGTCGGTGAGATTCATCGGAAAATCGGAGCGTAGCCGGATACTTCCCGGCTGGTGCACCACCGTCCCCGGTACGGTTACTTCCCGGGAAACGCCATGGATCTTGAAAGTTCCCATGAGGGTCACGACGGTCGTATCCCCGTGAACAGCCCCTGGAGTTACCGCGGTAAGATCAAACCGAAGTGCCGGGAACTTGTCGGACTCCATCGATTTGTTGAGATCGCGATCCCGCCGATTGTTTCCAGTCCTGAGGGTATTGACCGGAGCTTCGACCCAGCCCCTCACAGCGGCGAGATCGGCCCCCCCGCTCATCTGCCCCGTTACCGTCGTCGTCGTTCCGACGAAATCACCCATGGTGGCCTTCCCATCAAAGCTCAAACTCCCGGCCCGGACGGCCCCGTCGGCAAAAGTTGCCTGCGCCAGCCCGCGACCCGGTGAGGCCAGCACGAAAACCAGCAGGAAAACGCGCGTGGAAAGATTCATGAAGGTACCGGAGTTAGGGTGCGATCGACTCTATGAGAACGTCCGTCACTCATCGGAGTGCACGTTTTCGAGTCCGTACTTCCTCAGCTTGGACAGCATGGTCGATCGGGCAATTCCCAGGAGACGGGCCGCCTGCCGCCGGTTGCCTCTTGTGTATCGAAGGGCGAGAGCGATATGCCGCTTTTCGGCAGCCTCCAGAGAATCGGGAGGCCCCGGCTCTCCCGGGTTGATCGCCTGTTGAACGGCGGAGCGGTCGAGGAGAGGCATGCCGAGATCGAGCACCAGGCAGTCCAGCTCGGGAGCGATCAGTGCCTCCCTTGCCTCGTCGATAGTTGTGGCCGGTACCACCCGGTGACCGTCGCTACGGAGCAACTCGTCCCAGGCCCGCCAGCGCTCGGGCTTCCCGGTGACAATGAGGCACTGCCAGGGAGTCATGGTAGGAAGATAAGCAGCGTCAGGGCCCGCGCGGGTACTCTCACCCGCCATGCGTTATTTGGTTGCCTGCCGCATCATTGGGGTTACCTGCATTTGCAGTTCATGGCGTAGCTTCGGGTATGACCCTCCTCAGCCTGCCCGCCCCCTCGTCGGGCCACGATTCCACTGTCGACCTTGTCTCCCTCTGCCCCGGTGATCAGCTGGACACTACGCTCCGTATCTGCGGCATCGAGCAGCGGTTCGCCGGTGACAAGCCATTCGCGGTCCTCACGGTCGGCAACTGTACCGGCGAGCTGGCCACAGCTCCGTTCTGGACAGAGGAACTGCCACGCCTCGCCGGATTGGGCAAAGGACAATTGGTCGATGTCACCGGCGAGTTGACGACCTATCGCGGAAGTCGGCAGCTCAGAATTAGCAGCATCGCACGCAGCCAGCTCAGCTCCATAGACTGGGGCCTGTTTCTCCCATCGGTAGGAGACGTGAGTGGCTATTGGAAAATTCTCGACGCATGGCGTCATGCGATTGCCGGTCCGCGCCTCAGGGACACGCTCTCGTTGTTTTACGACGATCCGATTTTTCGCCAGAGATACCAGGAGTGCCCCGCCAGTCTGCATGGCCACCACTCGGCACTTGGAGGGCTGTTGCGTCACACGTGGGAGGTTGCCGGCATCGCGCGAGCTGTAAGCCGAACCTGCCCTGCCGATTGCGATCTCGTCCTCGCCGGCGTTCTTCTGCACGACATTGGGAAGATCGCCGCTTACAGATGGGACGGTATCTTCGAATACACGACGCCCGGGCACTTACAGGGTCATGTGGTCCTCGGCGCCCTGATGCTGGAGAACCGGGTTCGCGGCAGGGAGCAGGCGCCCTGCACCGATGAAGAGCTGTTGACACTCCATCACCTGATCCTGTCTCATCATGGACGACTGGAGTATGGAGCACCGGTGCAGCCAATGACGCTTGAAGCAGAAATTCTTCATTACGCCGACAATGCCAGCGCCAAGAGCGCCAGCATGGCCGACGCTCTCACCGACACGGACAATTTCACGGAGGACGAAGTCGTGAGTACCCGGGGGGTATGGCAGGTAGAGCGTCGCCGGATTTGCCGCGCAGTCCATCACTGGGGAAAATTGTAAATCGGCTCTGGGGTATACAAATAGAACGGCCACCTAGCCCTCAGACTAGGTGGCCGTTCCGCACAAAGACTACCCGAGGTCGGAGCAATTGCTGCCGTTCTTCTCTCACCTGCCTCCGCCGGCTGATCGCTTGCGGTATGGCAGACAAGGCCTTGGCTTCTATCCCCAGGCCGGATGGCCGTCCCACCTGGTTCGTCAATGTGAGCGCTGCGATTCCGATCGGGTCGCGGACCGACTTATCGCACTGCACCCCGAGGCGCTGGATCGGGGCGGATGATGCACGCGACTGGCCTCATCCATTTGAGCCGGGGTGACACCGGGATCGACAGTAGCCTGAGCCCTTGAATGCGTCGGCGACTTCCCCCGAAATCCCGCTCAAACACGTCGTACGCTCATCTGAAAAACACGGGGTTTCACAGCGATCTCGTATAACGGTGACGCAAGATATGGGATAGGAAAAAGCGCGCAAGTGCCTGTATTTCTTCGGTTTACACAGTTTCCACGTTGACGGAATGTGGATACATAAGTCGTGAGGATGGCGCACGATACCACTTCTCTCCACAGCGATGTGGAGAATGTTCATCCGAGGCAGAAGCCCCGGATGTTGGCAAGGTGGATTATTGATCTGAATGGAACCGGAAAGGCAGAATCGTCAGTGGGTTTGCGGAGAGCCACTGGCCAGAGGAGAGTCGCCAGCGCCATAAGGTCTCACCTTTACGCCCATTCCGAGCATGTAGGCAGTTCCCGCCGTTTCAAACGACTGAATAGCGTCCTGGGTCGGAAGAATTCGGCTGGCGCCGGCATCCCGAATCTGTTGAGCCTTCCCGGGATTGCTCATCTCGGTGAACTCTGTCGAGCACTGCGTCAGCGAGGCCCGCAGCTGAATAAAGTTGCGATCGAGTGCGGTACGCCGCGGCAACGGCACCCGGTTCACCGGATGGCCGGCAAACATTTCCTGGCGGGTGCCGTCAAGTTCACGGAGCACCGATGTGCAGGCGTCGCGGACGACCCTGGCGCGCGAGATCAGCACCGGATCCGACGCGCTGCGCATGTCCCTTTCAAGGCGGGACGTTCCAGCAGTTATGGAATGCAGAGAGTCGCGAAAGGCAACGTAATGATTGCGGACGCGTACCGTTGCAGAATCGAGATTCTCTGGCCTGATGAAGCCCTGAGCTGCAAGTGGAGTTGCAACAATCAGGCTTACCAGGAGTCCTGCGCCTGTCAGGGCTCCAAGCCGACTTCGATGTAGCGATAAGATGGTTCATCCTCCTTCGACGAGAACAGACAGCCTGCAGAGCTCGCCGCAAACCAGCCGGCGACCAGCAGACGAGGGGCATCCAGCTCCTGAACAATGAAGCTCAGCCAGCGGCGCATATGACGGATTTCCGGAGGCCGCCGCCCCAGCAAGGCCAGCAAGGCGCCAACTCCAGACGTCGCGCGGAGAAAATGTGCGAGTCCATGGGCCCGCTGGGTGAATTCGACGACTTTCACGCCCGGCTCATCGAAGATGACAGCGCCCTCGAATACATCCATCGGGGGGGCGTCCATCCGCGGACCGAGGTACAGATACCGCCGGCCGCTATCACCCTTGCGCTCGATAACGCACGCCGCTGTTTCGCTCGTCAGCCTGGCTGCATGCAGAAGGTCGTCATCGTGCAGGGCGCCGACTGCATTGGTCCATTCCAGAGCGGCAAGTGCCGTTTCCATTGGACAACCGAGCGCATCGTCAAACGCGATCAGGCGAGGCGCTTCTCCGGCCCGCAGGAAGAAATGCGACATCGCCTCGGGGCGGTCGAGAAAGGTTCGGACGACTAGGGTCGAGGGTTCGGCCATGGATCAAAACTAGAGGGGAGGGCGACGAGTTGGTAGGGTTCGGCCCCACCGGTGGAAGCTACCTGTTATCGCCAGGGGAATGCAGACGGCAGGGGAAAAGTGTGACAGGGGGGCACGTTTGGAGCGAAGCAGTGCAAGAGCATGCATGGGCATGCTTCACACTTCGATCCCCGGAAGCCCTTGAGGACTGCATGTTCCATGGCTTCAGCGCTCCTGGGTGTAATCCCGGGCAAGAGGCGGGATCTCGATTCCCAGGAGAACTGTAAACCAACGGTCCAGACAAACTTGAGCTTGAGATTTCTCGCTCTGCCCGGGTCGCCGGTTGTTATTGCAGGGCAGCCAGGAGAAGAACGACCATTGAGTCTGCGGAGAAACCGCGGACCAGCCCGGCGCAGGCTGGATGTAGTGATCAAGGGGAGTCATGGATCTATCGTTCAGACCCAGCACGTCCAGCCGCAGCCGGGACCGGCCCGGGCAGAACCGGGGGGATCGCAAAGTATTGACAAAAGTTCCGCCGAATCAGAAGTTAGGTCCATGTCAGCAGTAAAAAATGATCGCATCATCCCCCATAAACGCCTGGTAGTGAGTGGCCGACCGGAATCCGTTCCGGGCGGCTTGTTTTCATTCTAGCCCAAGCAGGCTAGGTATTTCCGGAGCCTCGAGCTCCCCTTCAGAAGAGGTTTGACGATGGCGAAGGGAACTGTGAAGTGGTTCAATGATGCAAAGGGTTTTGGTTTCATCGCTCAGGACGGCGGCAAAGATGTCTTCGTGCACCATACCGCAATCGTGGCCGAAGGATTCCGCTCACTGGCAGAGGGCGATAGTGTCGAGTTTGACATTGTCGAGGGTCCCAAGGGCCTGCAGGCCTCGAACGTCCGCAAAGCCTGAGCGCGTTTCGCCACATCTACCTCGATCCTCGCAGGTGAATCGGAAGCAGCGGCCGTGACCCGGCAGTCACGGGCAGTGACCGCGCTTCCGCACCGGCGCTCAGCCTGGATGTTCCTGCTCGGGCTCGGACTGCTTGTGCCTGGTTTGCTCGCAGCCGGCTCCTCACGAGCCGAGTCGCAGACGAGTCCCGCTGACGCATCGGACGACCTCAGCTTTCGCGGTTTCACCGCCGGCGCACCCCTGGCATCGATGGCAGCCGCGGTTCAGCGACTGGGTGGTCGCGGATTGCACTGCACCCGCGGCAAGGCCGATTCAACCGTGCAGGAATGCCGCGGCGCATTTTCCGATTCCGCAACCGGCCTCAGGGGTGAAGTCTGGTTGAGTTCGATAGACAGTCTGACTGGAATCGTGAGCCTCAAGGCGGATGGAAGCGCGGCTCAGCTGGAGGCGTGGCGATCGGAACTTCGAGCGCGCTACGGCCCTGTATCTACTCGAATCCAGGGTGCTCAACGAATGATGCAGTGGGTTCGGAAAGGAAGAATGATTCGACTCACGTGGCGGAGCGAAACCCGGGGACCCTCATTATCGGTGAGCCTTGTAGACGGCCATGTGCTTGATGCGTGGGGAGCAAGGCGACAACACTGAGCGCAGACTGTCCGTGAAAGATGGGGACCTGCTTCGCTGGATCCAGGACTTACCCGCAACCACCGAAACAGGGAATCACGTGCGTAGCACGGAACCAGCTTGGCTGGCGATAGTGCTGGAGATCTGCAAGGCTATCATCAATCACAGTTGTTTTTAAGAACAACAAAGCTGGACAAAGGAATTTTGTTGCAGACAATAACTATTCGCAAATATCGTTATACCAGACATCAAGGCGTGAACCTTCTTCGTTGGTTCCGTGCTACCTCCGTGTTTCCGTGGTTCCGTGGTTGCTGTTACTCCTCGCTATCCAAGCAGGGATTGAAGTAAGAACTATTTGGAAGTACGAATCAGATAACTCCCCTCCG
>JBDTQP010000019.1:0-21342 GCA_039932125.1 Gemmatimonadota bacterium | reverse complement strand
CAGCAATCGGTGATCGATCTGGTGCTCCCGGGTATCCCCTCGGGGGATTCCTCATACTTCGGATACGTGGCTCCCGGAATCGGGCCGTCGCTCCGGATCAGCAACGGTCTCCCCGCTTCGGATGACCGGGCTATTACGGTCTTCCTGCCGCGCGGGGATTCGGTGAGAGTCGATGATACCGTACGGGTCATCAATCGTCTCGATTCCGCGGTTATTGCCCTCACGCTCCAGGCGCGGGATACGCTGGTGACTGGTCTCAAGATTTTTCTGTACAGCGTTCCCACTGATCTCGACAGCACCACGACATTCGCCGATATCAGCTCCTCGCTCATCCCGGCCAACCTGGTCGACAGCATTGTCGTCCCGGACACGCTGCACACGGGGCTGCTCCGGGCTGTCATTTCTGGCGCTGACACGGTTCGCCTGCGGCCCGATACCGCGGGCCGCTTTGCAATCGGCATGACCATCACGGCCAATTCGCCGACGGGAATCCGGATTGCGAGTATCGCTGCGTCCGGATCGCCCAGCCTGACCAGCTATGTCCGGGTGGCGGGAGTAGCTGATACCGTCAAACAGAAACAGACCATCAACCGGTTTCCCCAGTTCACCTCGTTCGTTTCCACCGTGGTGCCGCCCGTCGATCCGGATCTCCTCACGGTGGGAGGCGCGCCCTCGGGACGCTCGCTGATTCGTTTTGCCCTCCCGGTCAATATTCGCGATTCGGTCACGCTGCTGCGGGCAACCCTCGAGCTCACACCCGATACTCCCATTCTCGGTTTGCCTAATGATCCAGCCACGTTGCAGGCGTTTGGCGTCGTCGGCGATCTTGGTGCCAAGTCGCCGATCATCAGCTCCGGGGTCACTATCGGGCACACCCAGATTCTGAGCGGGACGAGCGGTGTCGTCAGCGTTGATGTGACCCAGCTGGTGCGGCTCTGGCAGACCTCAAACGGTCTGCCAGAGCTCGTGTTTCTCGCGATCACACCGGAAGCAGCCTCCTTTACCAGGCCGGTCTTTCGCTCGACGCGTTCAGCTTCCGGGGGCCCCCAGATCCGGATCACTTACTACCAGAAGTTTCCGTTCGAGAGGCCCTGAGTGCGAGCGATTGTCTTTGTCCTGCTGCTGGCCGGCGTAGCCCCGGTCGCGTCCGCCCAATCATCGATCTTCGGCAGTCGCGGTCTCGGCCTCCCCGCGCGCGCGACCTCAGCACGCGGCTGGGGATTGAGCGGAGCCGGCAGTCTCTTCGATCCCGAATCGAACCAGAACCCGGCGACCCTCGCTCGGCTGCTCACCGTGACGGCCACCTTCGAAGTCGTGCCGGAATGGCGTCACGTCGAAACTCCAGCGGGAACCAAATCAGCCCGCCTGACCCAGTTTCCCCTCTTCATGGTTGGCGGACCCCTGCGGGGGACTTTCCTGGGGCTTGGGCTGAGCCTGGGGAACTACACGTCGCGGGATTTTCAGCTGGTAAGCATGCACTCCGAGGATATTCGAGGAGTGCCCGTCGATGTCACTGACACGCTGACATCGCGCGGAGGCATGAATGATCTCAGGGTCGCGGCCAGTTATCTCCTCGGGCCGAACCTGGATGTCGGGGCTGCGATCCATGTGATCACCGGCCTGAATCGCATGAACCAGGCGCGGGCTTTCTCCGACACGCTGTATCTGCCGGCGCGGCAGTCCAGCGAGATCTCGTACAGCGGAGTGGGTTTTTCACTCGGTGCAGTATTCCGGCCCAGTGCCCGACTGGGCCTGGCCGCCACCCTCCGTTCCGACGGCAAAGCTTCTGTCGATCGTGATTCCACTGGAGTCTACAGCGTCGACCTTCCCTATACGGCAGCGGCCGGGATTCAATTCCGCGCCTCTCCCAATCTCATGACGTCGGCGCAGGCCACTTTCAAAACCTGGTCGGGAGCGAACAGCGACCTTCTCTCCCACGGCGGCGTGGGAGCAAAGAATACGGTCGAAGTGAACGGCGGTATCGAGTACTCCTCGGACTTCCGCCGCCCATGGCACACCCCACTCCGTCTCGGCGCCCGCTACGCGCAACTCCCGTTTCTGCTCACTGCCGGTGGCGCGCAGCCGACCGAGTTGAGTGTCTCCATCGGCAGCGGGACTCGCTTCGCCGGGCAGCGTGGCGGTGTCGATGTCGCCATCGAGCACAACTGGAGAAAACTCGGCTCATCGTACAAGGAGTCGAGCTGGATTCTGGCTTTCGGAATCTCCATCCGGCCCTCATTGTCTCAATAAAACCAGCGGCCGACAGGCTTCGAAGGCGGCCAACCAGGACCTTACTCCGCGACGGAGCGAAGATTTATCCATGAGCCCCGCCACCGCTTACCGCTTTGCGCTTACCCGTCTAAGATTCCCCATATGAAGCGGATTTACATCGAAACCTACGGCTGCCAGATGAATGTGGCCGACACCGAAACCATGTTCGGGGTACTCGGGCGGGATGGTTATGTCCGGACAGAAAATCCCGAAGAGGCGGACGTGCTCCTCGTCAACACCTGCGCGGTGCGGGACAACGCGGAGCAGCGGGTGATAGGTCGGGTGGGAGAGTTGCAGCGGTTTACCCGGGGCAACCAGGTCCTGGGTGTCGTGGGGTGCATGGCGCAAAGGCTGGGACCGTTGCTTCTGGAGCAGGTGCCCCGGGTCGATATCGTCGTCGGACCCGATGGATACCGCAATCTTCCCGGTCTGATCGCCATGGCCGAGGCGGGGCATCGCTCAGCCGACACGGAGTTTCGAGGCTGGGAACATTATGAGGATGTGCCCTCGCTGCGCGAGCAGGCCGCGACGGCGTTCGTGACAGTTCAGCGTGGCTGCGATTATAAGTGCACCTTCTGCATTGTTCCGTATACCAGGGGACCGGAGCGAAGCCGTAGATTGGAAGACGTCGTCCGGGAGATCCGGACGCTGGCCGGGGAAGGAGTGACTGAAGTGACCCTTCTCGGCCAGACGGTCAACAGCTACAACGATGGGACTGCCGACTTTGCCGATCTGCTGCGCGCCGTGGGAACCGTGGATGGCATTCGCCGGATCCGGTTTACCAGTCCCTATCCCACCGACTTCACGCCTCGGGTCATCGAGGCCATGGCCGCGACGCCGGCTGTATGCGAGCATGTTCACCTCCCGGTGCAGAGTGGTTCCAACGCGGTGCTCCGGCGCATGCTCCGGCGCTACACCCGCGAACGGTACCTTGAGGTCGTGGCCGAACTTCGCGCGGCGATCCCGGGAATCACGTTCTCGACTGATATCATTGTCGGATTCCCCGGTGAGACCGACGAGCAATTCGAAGAGACGCTCTCGCTCGTGCGCCAGGCCGATTTTGATGACGCGTACACCTTCAAGTATTCCCTTCGCGATGGAACGCCCGCGGTTCGGCTGCGGGACCAAGTGGAAGACGAGGTCGCCGGCGAACGATTGCAGCGGCTCATCACCGAGGTGCGTCACAACGTCCGGCGAAAGAACATCGGCCGCATCGGGACGACACACGAGGCCCTGGTCGAGCGCCCCGCGCGCCGGGGGGACCTGCTTCTCGCGCGCACCCGGACCAACCACCTGGCGCTGGTTGACCTTCCGCTTACCGCAATTGGTGAGTACCATCAGATCACCTTCACTGGTACAACGGGCTCCACGTTCACGGCCGCGGTCAATCGGCCCCAGCTCGCGATCCTATGATCAACAATCTGGTCGAGGCACGGGTGCTCAACACCTTCGAGACCCTGCGCCCGCAATTTCCCGAATTCTGCGGCTGCGAGGTCTGCCGGGGCGACGTGCTGGTTTTCGCGCTGAACCGGCTGCAGGCGCGCTATGTGGCAACCCGCGAAGGTCAGGTCATGACCGAGCTCAATCTCGACAGCGAGCAGAGCCGGGTGAATATCGACGTCATGGTGATGGAGGGATTTCGCAAGGTGAGCATGGCACCGCGCTGCGGAAAGGCACCAGCTCAGGGCCGCTGACTGGTTCGAAATCACCTGGCGCCGGAATGAATGGGCGCCCCTTGAGTTGTTCGCCGTGAGGATTCGTCCGGCTATTCTGATCCTTGGTGCCTTCGGGGCCGGTCTTGCGACCGGCCTTCTGCGTTTTGAGGTGCCGGTGCTGGCGATTTCCGCGCTGGCGATCGTGATATTCTTCCAGAGCCGCTCCAACATATCGTTTGCGATGAGCGTGCTGGCGCTGGGCGTGCTGAGCGGCGTCGTGGCGCGCGCGCGTGCGACCGAAGACTGTACGGCGCGCCTTCCAGCTGGAACCCTCGCTCTTGATGTTCGTATCGATGACCCTCCGACGGAAGACGGCTTCACCATTGTCACGCCCCAACGCGCGGCCTGTCATGGAGGAGTTCCCGCGCGTTGGCCGGTCGGAGGGGGCCTTCAGGCGTCGAGCGGCGAGGTGTGGAAAGTGGAGGCCCGGTGGATTCCTCCCGTGCCCGGCGAGCCGCACCAGCGTGGCGTACTCCTGGTGGCCGAAGGAAAGAATTCGGGCATCACGCCCTCATGGGTAAGCCGCATGCGTACCGGGATAGTGACCACCACGGCAGCACTGTATGGCGATCGGGCTCCACTGGTAGACGCGCTGATCCTGAATCGCCGCGGCTCGCTCGATCCCCAGCTCAGCGATGCCTACGCGCGCTCAGGCCTGGTACACATTCTCTCGATTTCAGGTTTTCACGTCGGATTGATTGCGGCGTGGCTCTATCTCCTGGCGCGATTCCTCCGTTTCTCGAGGACAAGCGCCATGTTCCTATCGTCCGGCGCGAGCGTGCTGTACGTCGCTTTTCTCGGTTGGCCGGCGCCGGCTACCCGAGCAGCAGGCCTGGTCCTGCTCCTTACGATCTGCCGGGTTCGCCAGCGGCAGGTGGAGGCCGACTCGATGCTCGGGGTTACCTGTCTCCTCGTGCTTCTTCTCGATCCGGGGGCGATCTTCGAGCTTGGCGCCTGGCTCTCAGCGTCTGCCCTCTGGGGCGCGACCCGATTCTCCCGCTGGAGCGATCGCGCGCTCGGCTCGGCGACCCACTGGCGCCTGCTCGCTTCCTCCCTCGGGGCGACACTCTCGACCGCTCCTTTTACCGCCGCGGCGCTCGGCAGTGTGGCGTTGATCGGTGTGCTGCTCAACTTCATCGCGATTCCACTCGCTGCCGTGGCGGTTCCCGGCGTCATCGCCAGTGTCGGGGTGCACCCGTTCATGCCGCGGCTCGCGATGGCCCTTGCATCCGGCTCCGGGGCCGCACTCAACCTGCTCGATGGCGTGGCACTCCTCGGTGCGCGAGTTCCGGGGGGCAGCGTGGTCCAGGCAACTGGCATCATGTCAGCGCTCCCATGGGCCGTCGTTCTCGGGCTGGTCCTCTGGAGCATGGGAGCGGCCAACAGTGCGGCTGTTGCCACCTATCGCCTGAGCGCATCCCTCCTCGCCGCGGTTGTCATTTCCGGCGTCCTGGTTATCCTGCCGCACGGTCGTGACAAGAATTCCGTTCTCACGTTACATTTTCTGAAAGTCGGGCAGGGGGATGGTGCCGCCATACGGACCCCGGCCGGGCACTGGGTCCTGGTTGACGCCGGTCCCCGTTTCGAGGGTCAGGACGCGGGCCGGCGGGTGGTCGTGCCGTTCCTGCGGAGACAAGGTGTTACTCGGCTCTCCGCTGTCATCGTGTCACACGTGCACGCCGATCACCTGGGGGGCATCCCGGCGGTGCTGGAGCGCTTCCCGGCGGATATTGTCATCGAGCCGGGCGATCTCAGCGACGATTCACGCTATTACGATTTCCTCAACCTCCTTGAGGCCCGGCATATTCCCTGGCATCCCGGGAGGCCCGGCGATCATTTCGAGCTCGACTCGGTCTCGTTCACACTCCTGCACCCGGATACGACATGGGCGGAATGGGGCGCCGATCTGAACGAGGATTCGGTGGTGCTGCTCGTTCGCTATCGGGGGTTCGAGGCATTGTTTACCGGCGATGCGGGACTCGAAGCCGAGCCGCTGCTGGCCCGCCGCGTCGGCCGGGTCGATGTGCTCAAGGTTGGCCATCACGGCTCACGAGGAGCCAGTGGAGACAGTTTTCTGGATCGCCTTGCACCTAAGGCGGCGGTGATCAGCGTCGGCACAAACACCTACGGGCATCCCGCTCCGGAGACGATCGGGCGACTCGCCCGTCACCGGATCCCGACGTGGCGAACCGACCAGGAAGGAGACGTGACCGTCACCACCGACGGCCGCACGATGTCGGTCTGCGGTCATCGCGGCTGCACCAGAGAATCAGTTGATCCATGATTCACCGATCTGTTGTATTCACCGGGTTCGATGCCGCTCACTATTCACAAGCGAGACCGCGTGCTTTCTTCCATGGCCTCCTTCACGACCATCGAACGATTCATCATTGACCAGGAACACCAGTACCCGGAAGCCACCGGGGAGCTCTCCAACCTGCTCTATGATATCGCGCTCGCGGCCAAGATCATTGCCGCCGCGATTCGCCGGGCTGGCCTGGTCAACATCCTGGGATCGGCGAACCAGACCAACGTGCAGGGCGAAGAGCAGCAGAAACTGGATATCTTCGCCAATGAGACCATCAAGAATGCACTGATGCATACGGGCCGCGTGTGCGTGATGGGTTCCGAAGAAGACGATGATGTGATCCCGGTCCCGCCGCAATTTCCGGTCGGCAAGTACGCGGTTCTCTTCGATCCCCTGGACGGCTCTTCCAATATTGATGTGAATTCGGCGGTCGGCACGATCTTCAGTATCTATCGGCGCGTCAGTATGGAGGGGCGGGGCACGGTCGGCGATGTGCTGCAGCCCGGCTGTCGCCAGGTCGCGGCAGGGTACATCATGTACGGCTCGAGCACCATGATGGTCTACACTACCGGCCAGGGCGTGCACGGGTTCACCCTCGATCCAACGATTGGCGAGTTTCTTCTCTCGTCCGCCAAGATCGTCACTCCCAGGGTCGGCAAGTATTACAGCGTGAATGAAAGTAATTTCGCGCGGTGGGATCGCGGCACCCAGATCGTGGTGCGCGGTTTCCATGGAGACATCCCCGACATCATCAAGGGGAAAAACAGCCGGTACATCGGTTCCTTCGTGGCTGACTTTCATCGCAATCTGATTCAGGGGGGCATTTTCCTCTATCCGGCAGACACCAAGAACCCCAAGGGCAAATTGCGCCTGCTGTATGAGGCCGCGCCCATGGCATTCATCGCCGAGCAAGCCGAAGGATCGGCCACCGAGGGATGCAACCGTATTCTTGATATTGTGCCCGAGGCGCTGCATCAGCGGACGCCCCTGGTCATCGGGTCGCGGGAAGACGTCGGTTACGTGGCCGACATGCTGAGAAAAGTCGAGCAGGGCACCTTCGCGCTCAATACCAGGCGGTAGGCGGCAGGGCACATCGAGCATCATGGATCATTAACACAACCAAGAAAGCACGGATGACTGTTCCTCGAAAAGATGTGTACGGACCCGGAGACTGGACCGGCGATCCCGCGAAAGATCTGGGGCAGCCCGGGCAGTTTCCATTCACCCGCGGCGTCTACTCCTCGATGTATACCTCGCGGCTCTGGACCATGCGGCAATACGCCGGTTTCGGCACCCCGGAAGAGACCAACGCGCGTTTTCGCCAGCTACTGGCGGCCGGTCAGTCCGGTCTCTCCACGGCGTTCGATCTTCCCACCCAGATGGGGTACGATTCGGATCACCCCATGGCTGTGGGCGAGGTCGGGCGGGTGGGCGTGGCGATCGACACCGTGGACGACCTCGCGGTGCTCCTCAAGGAAATCCCGCTCGACAAGGTTTCCACCTCGATGACCATCAACGCCACGGCCGCGATTCTCCTCGCGATGTATGTCGTCGTGGGGGAAGAGCAGGGGGTTGAGCGGAAGGCCCTTACGGGAACCGTGCAGAACGATGTGCTCAAGGAATACATCGCACGGGGGACCTACATCTACCCCGCGGAACCGAGTCTCCGCCTGGTGACCGATATCTTCCGATTTGTCTCCGAAGAGGAGATGAACTTCAATCCGATTTCGATCAGCGGCTATCACATGCGGGAGGCCGGCGCGACCGCTGTGCAGGAAGTCGCATTCACGCTGGCCAATGCCATTGAGTACGTCAACCGCGGCCTGGCCGCAAACCTCGAGCTCGCCGCGTTCGGGCCCCGGCTGTCCTTCTTCTTCGCGGCGCATAACAATCTTTTTGAGGAAGCAGCCAAGTTCCGGGCCGCCCGGCGACTCTGGGCCCGCATCGCGCGGGAGCGGTTCGGCGCCGATGATGCCACGGCGAGGCTCCGTTTTCATACCCAGACCGGCGGTGTCACGCTCCAGGCCAGTCAGCCACTCAACAATATTGTCCGCGTTGCCGTGCAGGGACTTTCCGCCGTCCTGGGTGGCACCCAGTCGCTCCATACCAACGGATACGATGAAGCGCTCTCGCTCCCATCAGCGGAATCCGCTACACTCGCCCTTCGGACCCAGCAGATCCTGGCCTATGAGAGTGGAGTTACCAATACGGTCGACCCGCTTGCCGGCAGCTACTATGTCGAAGCGCTGACCGACCAGATCGAGCGCGACGCGAGGGCCTTGATCGAAACCATTGATGGCATGGGCGGCGCCGCCGTGGCGATCGAGAAGGGGTTTTTCCAGGAGAGTATCGGCAGGAGCGCCTACGAGCTCCAGCAGGCACAGGAGTCCGGCGCCATGACTGTGGTGGGCACCAATCGGTTCACTGATGACTCCGCGCCGCCCGCCATCGCGCTCCCGGACTTCTCCGCGCTGGAAACCCGGCAGAAAGGCCGACTCGCCAACGGACGCGCGCGCCGCCACGCAGGAAAGGCCAAGCAGAGCCTCACGGCGGTCATCGCCGCGGCCAAGGGAAAGGACCCTCTCATGCCGCCCATCATTGATGCCGTCCGCGCCCGCGCGACGCTGGGAGAAATCAGCGACGCCCTGCGTGGAGTATGGGGAGTCTATCATCCATGAGCATATTCCGGTTGTCTCGGCGCCTCCGTTTGCGCCCTCTTGCCCGCTTCCAACGACAGATGTAGTTTGGTGGCATGTCATCCGCAGACCTGAGTGCGCTCCAGCTCGACATCGTTCGCGTCCTCTGGAAAAGAGGAGAAGCCTCGGCCGGCGAGGTGCAGGGGGCGCTGGAGAAAAGCCGGGGATTGGCGCTCACCACTGTCTCAACACTTCTCACCCGCCTAGAAAAGCGCGGGATCGTCGCCCATCGATCAGAGGGGCGACTGTTCGTTTATCACGCCCTCGTCAGCGAATCGGACGTGCGAGGCTCGATGCTGGGGTCTCTCATGAAGTCGGTATTCAGGAGTGATCCGACGGAGCTGGTCAGCCAGCTGCTGAACCAGCGGGATTTATCGCCCGGAGATCTCGAGCGGATTCGCGAGCTCATTGCTGAGGCGGCATTGAAAAACAGAGGGAAACGTCGTGCCCGCTGAACGACTGGCTCTCCTGATCGGTGGGTGGCTTCTCACCTACCTGATACACAGCACCGCGTTACTCGGCGGGGTCGCCATCGCGAGCAGATGGCTTCGCGGTCGCGAGCGCCTGACAGAGTGGCTCTGGAGAACGGCATTGTTCGGCGCACTGTTCACGACAGCAGTACAGGTGTCGGGCGTGAACCCAGGCATGGCTGTGATTGCCGGGGCGATGCCAACGCTCGTCAAATCGATTGTTCCGGATCCGGCGGCCCTTCTGCTTTCCTCGAATGGCCACTCGGTCATTGTCGCGGGCGTTGTGATCTGGCTGGTTACTGCCTGTGGTGGCGTCCTCCAGCTCGGGTTGGCCCGAGCGCGCCTGGGTCAGCTACTTAAGACCCGATACGACGTTGGTTCCGCGCTCCGTTCCTGCGGAGCAATGCACATTCCACATCACATTCGGATCACGGCTTCGCCTGCGATCGGCTCCCCGATGGTCGTGGACGTTAATGAGCTCTGCTTTCCAGCCTGGTCACTGGGGGAATTTTCTCGTGATGAGCTTGCGAGCGTCATGGCGCATGAGCTTGCTCATGTCTCCCGCCGCGATGGCCGCTGGCTCTCGGTGATTGCCTTCGTGGGTCGGGTCCTCTGGGTACAACCGCTGAATAGAGTTGCCGCTGCGAGGCTCCGAGCGCTGGCGGAGCATCTCTGTGATGAGCACGCCGTGAAGGAGACGGGTGCGCGTGTCGCTCTCGCATCGGCGTTATCGAAAGTGGCGGCGCGGCTGCCGCAGTATCCCCGAGTCGCCGTAGTCGGAATGGCATCCAGGGAGTCGCCGGCACTGCTGAGGATTCGCCATATCCTGGATGAGTCGATTCAGCCTTCCAGGAAGGAATCCTGGTTCACGCTCCGCGGCCTCGCGATGGGCCCAATCGCCGCCCTGGCAGTAGCCGGTCCTGGCATCACATTTCCGGAGACCACACTGTCATCGGCTCGCTATACGATTTCCGCCTTTGATGACGCGGGTCCCTTCGCCGTGACTCTTGAGAATGGAATAGTCCAATCGGTATCGCTGGAAGGTGTGCCTGTGCCGCCAGGCGAGATCGAGCAAAACAGCAATCATGTCTTTGTCACGCGGCCGGGTGGGGCATCTTTCGAAATAACCCTCCTATGGAGTGGAGGTATGACATGGGAGTCGCGGCCGCTAGAGTGGGGAGCCGATGCGGGCGCGAAATACTGATTCCGCCTGACATTCAAGTTCACTGAAAATCAGAACGAAGGGATTTGTATGTTTCGTATAACTACAGCTGTCGTTTGTTGGTCCGCAGTTCCCTCGCTCCTGCACGCGCAGAGCATGCCTGATACGCTCGTGAGCGTTCGCAATCTCCATCAAATGATCGAAGCATACGGCCGCGACATCGGCCCCCGCATCTGGCCCGGGTTCCGGCCGGATACAATTCCTACACTGTACGTCGTCGCAAATCAGGGCAAAGTGATGATGCAGTGGCGGCATGAACCGATCTCCGGCTTCGTCGCGGTTCCCGGCGACAGCGAGACCTCGTGGTCTGAGCAGGCGATGGCCTCTTTTCCGAGCGGCAACTACATCTCGTTCATGAATGTCGACTCCACGATGACGAGACCCTATGTCCTGGGAACCGATATCCATGAGGCATTTCACTCCTTCGAGCACTCGGCCGTGACCGAAAAGTCTTTGTTCGGTCAAGGTGAAAACGCGATGCTCATCAGCACCTACCCGGTTTTCGATGAACGGAACGAAGCGCTGTTTTCGCTTGAAGGAGAAAGTCTGGGCCGAGCGCTCCGGGCGTCTACCCTCGCAGATGCTAAGCAATCCGCGCGCGAATTTCTCGCGCTCAGGGAAAAACGCCGAGCCGGGCTCTCGCCTGATTTTGCCGAATTCGAAGCCATGGCCGAGATGAATGAGGGTCTGGCCCAGTACGCACTCATCCGTGGTATGGCCGAGCTCGCGGGAGCGGATTCTGCGTGGACATCTGGAGCCAGGTATCTGGCCGACGCCGAATCCAGCATCCTTGATAACCTTATGGGCATCGAACAACGATCGGTTCGCCGGCGGTTCTATGCCACCGGCTCTGCAATGGGTCTTCTGCTCGACCGGCTGGTCGGTGATGCATGGAAGCAGCGGTTGATGAATGAGAAGACTACTATCGAGAAGGTCCTGGCTGCGTCGGTTGGTTTCCAGGGCAGCGCAGAACTGGGGCGTGCCTGGAACGCGAGCGTGGCGCGCCGAGTATCCGGGCGCCTGCCCCAGGCTCGGGCGTCGATTGCCTTGCTGCGAGCAAGGCGCCGGAATCAGGCGGACAGTATCCTGGCGAACCGGGGTCTGAGTGTCGTGCTCGACCCGGCACTGCTGGCATCTCATCACTTTGGCTGGTGTGGTTTCG
Organism: Gemmatimonadota bacterium; assembly: GCA_039932125.1. Taxonomy (GTDB): domain Bacteria; phylum Gemmatimonadota; class Gemmatimonadetes; order Gemmatimonadales; family GWC2-71-9; genus DASYPP01. Next base: position 9,498 of record JBDTQP010000019.1, on the reverse strand, counting down.
ATCCTCAGAACCTGCTGCAGACCGGGGACGGTCGCACGATACACATGCGCTTTCTGAATGTGTGCGGTGGATCTGTGAAGACTGCGCAACTCAACCAGGCAGCGGTTGAGGACAGTGTGACGGGAACAATCAGCACGGTGATCGCGGCGGAGGATAAACTCGTGATTGAGGCGGGTGGAGAGACGCTGGCCTTGCCCGATGGATTCTTAAGAGAAGTCACCGAACTTCGAGTCCAGTCGTCAGGTTTCACGATGGAAGCGGGGTCAGCCCGACTGCTGGTCCAGAATGGGAGCCTCCATATCCTGGTTCACTAGGGGGTGCTGCTTGAGCTCTTCTTCGAGGTCATCTGTTCGCCGATCGAGCGGTAGACAACCACCTGGTCTTCTGGAGATAGTTGCTCCGCGTGCCGAAAGAAAGAACGCAGTCTCCAGCATTCCTGGTCGGAGGCAGGGACCGAATCGGGTGTCTCCCTGGCGAGATCCGCCATCATCCCGAATAAAATGCTGAGCATGGCTTCATCGGGCACTGGCGGGCGCTTCGCCCCGATATAGGACGCCACGGCGGCGCTCTCCCAGAGCTGAAGCCACTGCTCGAGCGCAGCAGAATCTGCAGTCGCAACGAACGCGGTGACTCGACGCGGATCAGGGCGACCACCAGCCAGTCTGTTGCATCCCTCCGCATTCACTCCTTCGAGCAGGACGGCAAAGCCCTTGAACCAACCGGTAAGGGTGCTATCGTCAGACCGGCGGAGTCCGCGGAGCGTATGCACCCATAAACTATCTCGATTGAAACTTCGATTCACTCGCCCGGAAAGCTCCGGCCGCTGCCGCACCCGAATGGCTGAACGGGCAAGCATCCTGTCAGCCATGGTCTGCCCCGGGCTCTGTTGCGCCCGGACAGGAGTAGCGGAGCCAAGAACGCAGGCTGCCGTCACGAGGATATGGGTGCGGGAAATCAGGCGCATGGCTGCACCGGGCAGGGGAATGGAGAAGGGGATCCTCTCCGGGCATCGTCAACGATTTCAGGCTCGGCACTCCTACCAGGCACCGGAAACTCCGAGCTTCAGAAGTACGAGGTTGGTCTCGCTCTGGATAGGAGTAATGCTGATCGTGCCGTTGCCATTGTCCCGGATGCTGCCTTCGCGGAGATACCGTGCCTCGCCGTTGCGATGGTACTCGGCGCCGAGATCGATATAGACTGGATTCCACTTGTTGCTGACTCTGATCCGAAGCCCGCCCCCGCCGGACCATGAGAACGTAAAATCATCGAAATTGGTGCTCTTCGCAAAAGCGGTGCTGTTGCTGCTACCGCTCACGCTGGATTCAGTTGCGAAATAGGAAAAGCCTGCGCTGCCGATGAGATACGGCTTCACTGGCCCATTCCCGAGCGAGATCAGGGGGCCGATTCCCAGTGAATAGATGTTGTTGCTCGTGGATACGTTCACATCGATGAAAGGAACGGTCGGACTCAGCGGCCGGCGCCGGTTTTCCTGCCCATAGATCAGGTAGTTGCCATCCAGCCGGAGCGCGACCGTGCCATGCCGGTCAAGGTTGAGTGCGATCCAGCCTCCCACTCCGTAGCCCGCCTGAACGAACTCGCCGAATTCACCCTGCGGGAGCGCCAGGTCGAGATCACCACCGGCCTGGAATCGTTGTGATCGATAAGGCCCCTCGTCGCCAACCTCCCTGATCTGTCCGTGGACCTGTCCGACCGCGAGGACAAGCGAGAGGACAATACCGGCAAACACCCCCCTCGGTGCACGCATTGCTGGGCTCCCTGGCTCGGTTGTGTTGATGAAAAGACTTTCACAGTCGCCCGAGTGCAACTTGAATACCCGAGGTTTTCAACCTGCCCTGTTCGCGCTTCCTTCCAGTGATGACTTCCAGATCCAGCCATGGGGAACAATGCTCAGGATTTCAATCGGCCCGTTCCGGCCGTGCCTGATTTCGGTGACGCGGCCACCAGTCTCGGCGAATCCGAAGAGGGTAGTATCTGATCGCGATTGCCTGACCAGGGGAATGGGGGCTTTGAGGGACCAGCGATCGATGACCCATGCGCCTGATTCAAGTTTGCGAAAGCTCATCGCGCCGCCCGCGCTATCGGTCGGAACCCAGCGCGGCAGACCGGTGTAGCGGAAGGCCAGGCGTTTGAGCTCCAGTGTCTCCCGGTCGAGCGTCAGTTCTCCGCGGATGTCCCTCCGGGCGTCGCGGCGCATGGGCGTGAACTGGACCATGATAACGGAAGCCGAGTCAACGGAACGCGGCGGCACCGAGAAGCAGTGAGTATCGAGGAACCAGCTGGAAAACAAGACGCGCGCGTCTGGCCCGAAATAGACAGGGCCACCGCGTTGCTCCGGGTCTTCCAGAAGCTGGCTGGCGTCCCGCGGTTCATGGACGAAACCCCATACGGCAAGACTTTCAGTCGGCGCGCTCACAACCGGCCACATCGCCTGGCCAACACTGGTTGCCTGGGATCGCTCACCCGGAGCTCCGTCTGGCGATGGACGAGTAGTAAATGTCTCGGTCTTGAACCGGAGGTTTCCCAGCCGTATTGTCTCGCTGGTAATCGTGAGTGCTTTCTCGGCTTCCGTAAGCAGGCTCGCGATGATGTCACCGTCACCGGTCCGCACGCCGCAGCGAGAACGAGTGGTGGTAACCTCGATGTCGGCCAGCCGGATCGCCTCCTCGGCTACGAAAAGGCGGACTTCGCGCCGGCTCTCCAGGGCGAGGTGATACATCAATGAGGTCCAGCTGGCGAACCCTATGCGGATAACGCGGGCACGATAGGCTCCCGGTGCGGACGCCTTGAGGCTGAATCCACCACTGGGGGAAGACAGGCCCCGCGCGTTCTCATGGCCAGTGCTATCGAGGAGAATGACCAGAGCGCCCGACACTGCGGAGCTGTCGCTTGCACCGAGGAGTCTGCCGGCCAGCTCCTGAGCCTCGAGCAAGCTTCCCGGCAATGTGACGGCGGCCATAAGGCAGAAGGCCGTGCGGAAGATCGAGTACGACATCGGCACGGTGCTCCGTGAAGAGACCCTTGAAGCAAATCGGCGACAAAGGCTAAATTAAAGTGTTAAATCCACATCGGAAGATAAGACTCCATGCCTACTTACGAGTATCGGTGTCCGGACGGTCACCGGTTCGAGAAGTTCCAGAAAATGTCCGACAAGCCACGGACGAAATGCCCGGAGTGTGGTAAGCTCGCGGAGCGCATGATATCCGGGGGAGCCGGGCTGGTGTTCAAGGGCAGCGGATTCTACATCACGGATTACGGGAAGGACGGGAAGGGACCGCGGAAACCAGCGACCGAGTCCGGCGCCCCTGAATCAAAGAGCGAATCAAAACCTGAGATCAAGACAGACCTCAAGAAGGAGACCAAGCCGGCGCCTGCAGAAACCAAGCCTTCCAAAAACTCTTCGGAGTAGGATGAGATTCTTCCAGCCGATGCTTCGGCCGCTCGGATTCACTCTGCATGACTGATCTTCTCCGCGCCGAGCTTGCCCGGGTGGCGACGGCGCTCGGCGCGCCCGGCATTGATTTCGTGCTCGAGCGTCCGAGAGATGCCGGACACGGGGACCTCGCGACCAACCTGGCGATGGTCATCGCGAAAACCCTGAAGACCAATCCCCGGAAACTGGCAGAACGGGTGATCACCGAGCTACGGTTGCCCGGCCAGGTGATCGCGAAGACGGAAATTGCGGGGCCAGGGTTCATCAATTTCTGGCTGGCAGAGGATCAGCTTGGCGCGCTCGCGCGAACGGTCCTGTCGCAAGGTGCGGCCTACGGCCGAAGCACCACTGGCAATGGGGTGCGGGTAAACGTCGAATTCGTTTCGGCCAACCCGACCGGTCCGCTCCACGTGGGCCATGGTCGCGGCGCAGCACTTGGGGATGGCATTGCATCGCTGCTCGAATGGACCGGTCACTCGGTTTCGCGCGAGTTCTACATCAACGATGCCGGTGTCCAGATCGGAAAACTTGCCGAAAGTCTCTGGGCCCGCATTCAGCAGGCGGCTGGACGAGCGCGCGAAATCCCCGAAGGGGGGTACCATGGAGAATACCTCAAGGAAACCGCCTCGGCAGTTCTGGCTGAGCATGGGCCGGGTTTCGCTGATCTCCCGGAAGAGGAGGCGCTCCCGCGATGCCGAGCCATCGTGCTTGCGAGCCAGCGCGCGGAACAAGATGCGCTCCTCGCCGACTTTGGGGTTCGCTTCGATACCATGTCCTCCGAACAGAACATCTACGACCGTGGCCTGATCGGCGGTCTGGTGAAGACCTTCGAGGATCGCGGACTGGTCTACAACAGGGATGGAGCGGTCTGGCTCCGCACCACGGACTTCGGAGATGATCAGGACCGGGTCATCGTGAAGCAGGATGGTTCTTTCACCTACGTGCTCCCGGATATCGCGTATCACGTTGACAAGCACGATCGTGGATTCGACCGGGTGATCGACGTCTGGGGAGCGGATCATCATGGATACATCCCGCGGATGCGCGCCGCCCTTCGCGCGCTCGGGTATCCCGATGATTTCTTCGAAGTGGCCATCGTGCAGCTGGTCAAGGTGGTCAGAGGTGGTGAAGAAGTGAAGATGTCGAAGCGTTCAGGCGAGTTCGTGACTCTCCGGGACCTCTGTGAAGAGGTCGGGGTCGACGCGGCACGATATTTCTTTCTCATGCGCCGCGGCGATTCACATTTTGTCTTCGATGTTGATCTTGCCCGGAAACAGACCGACGAGAACCCGGTCTTTTACGTGCAGATGGCCCATGCCCGGCTGGCGGGCATCTTTCGCACGGCCGGTCGGGAGCCGGATCAGGTCTCGGGTGATCTCGATGTCGGCTCGCTCTCCGCGCCGGAAGATCGTGCGCTGCTCAAGGCCCTGGGGCAGTTTCCCCTGGTGGTGGAGAAAGCCGCACGAGAGCGTGAGCCGCACCGCGTCACCGGCTACCTCGAAGAGCTCGCCGCTGTCATTCATGGGTGGTACCATCGCACCAGGACCGTTGGCGAGCTTCCGCACGTCGAGCAGGCGCGATTGCTGCTTGCGCGCGCCGCCCGCATTGTCCTCGCGAATGGACTCTCTCTCCTTGGTCTTCACGCGCCAGACCGGATGTGACCGCATGAGCCTGCTCGTCGTCGGAAGCGTTGCCCTCGACTCGATCTACACTCCCTTCGGCGAAACCGCTGACGCCCTCGGCGGGTCCGCCGTGTACTTCAGCGTCGCCGCATCGTTGCTTCAACCCGTGCAGGTGGTCGGCGTGGTGGGCAGCGACTATCCCCTGAAGGAGCTCGAGGCCCTCGGCTCGAGGGGTATCGACTGGTCCGGCGTGGAGAAAGCTCAGGGAGAGAGCTTTCGCTGGAAGGGCAAGTATTCCTACGACCTGCAGAGTCGCGAAACCCTGGAGACCCGGCTCGGCGTTTTCGCGCAATTTCAGCCGAAGCTCCCTCCCAGCGCGCGCGGGTGCGACTATGTGTTTCTCGGCAACATCGATCCCGAGCTGCAGCTGAACGTTCTCGAGCAGGTCCGGGCTCCGAAGCTGGTGGTTTGTGATACCATGAACTACTGGATTCAGAGCAAGAAAGATGTCCTGCTGCATCTGCTTCGGCAGGTGGACATCCTGATGGTGAACGACGGCGAAGCGCGAGAGCTTTCCGGGGACTGGAACATCCACCGGGCTGGGCGCTGGATCCTGCAACATGGTCCCAAGCGGGTGGTCATCAAGCAGGGTGAGTACGGCGCTCTGCTGATCGAGGATGGCCGCACTTTCTACGTTCCTGCGTTTCCGCTGGAGGAGGTGTTCGATCCTACCGGTGCCGGTGATTCCTTTGCCGGAGGTTTTATGGGATACATCGCTGCGACTAACGATACCTCGAGTGAAAACCTTCGCCGAGCCATGGTGTATGGATCGGCCATGGGATCGTACGCCGTCGAACGGTTCGGCATCCACGGGTTTGATTCCGTCACCCGCGCGGATGTGGAAGGCCGGGTACGGGCCTACCACGATCTCACTCATGTCGCCCTCGCGGAGCCGATGCCATGACCGATAGCCAGTATGCCGCGGCCGGCGTTGATCTCGCCGATGCCGATCGCGCCAAGGAGCGGATAATCAAGGCGGTCGCCGCGACGCGAACTCCGCTCACCGCCGGCCGGCTCGGCGCGTTCGGCGGCATGGTCCGGATTCCGCCTGGCATGAGGAATCCTCTGCTGGTGATGAGCACCGACGGGGTGGGCACCAAGGTGCTCATTGCCGCGCAGACGGCTCGGTACGATACAGTCGGCGAAGACCTGGTCAACCACAGCGTCAACGATGTGCTGGTGCACGCCGCGCGACCGATCGCCTTCATGGACTACATCGCCGGCTCCGACCTTACCGTGGACCAGATCGCGGCAGTGGTCGAGGGAATCGCCCGCGCGTGCCGCGCGCACGAGATGGCGCTGGCGGGCGGTGAGACTGCCCAGATGCCGGGGTTGTACGGTCCCGGCCATTTCGACCTGGCCGGGACCATCGTCGGCGTCGTGGAGGAAAACGAAGCGCTGCATGGGGACCAGATCGTTCCGGGCGATGTGTTGCTGGGGTACGGGTCCACTGGCCTTCACACCAACGGCTACAGTCTCGCGCGGCGTATTGTATTTGACATGAAAAACATGCAGATCGAAGATATGGTCGGTGAAACCGGCCTGACCGTCGCGGACGCGCTTCTGGCGGTGCACCGGAGCTACTTCAAAGCGATTACACCAGTTATCCGCGAGGTCCACGGCCTTGCGCATATCACGGGCGGAGGGATCCCGGGCAATCTGGTGCGGATATTGCCCCCGGACTGCCTCGCGGTTGTCGATCCCGGAAGCTGGGATCTTCCGCCGCTGTTCCGGTTCTTCCAGCAGGCCGGCCGGGTTTCCACCACTGAAATGCGCGATGTCTTCAACCTCGGCATCGGGATGATCGCAGTACTTCCCGCTGCCAGTGTCGCTGCCGCCGAGGCCGCGGCTCGCGCAGATGGTGTTCCCACCTGGGTCATTGGTGAGATTCGCCCCGGCCCCTGCTCGGTGACCTTCGCCAGTCATTAGGGGATCGCATGCGCTTCCGACGCCTACTGGTTCCGCTTCTGCTTGTCACCACGGCTCAGGCTGCGGCGGCACAGGGCAATTCCGAATGCTCGTTCTACCTGCCACAAGCCGAGAACGTCTGCAATGCAGCGATCGACGGCACCCGTCTCTTCCATCCGATTGCCGGCCTGCTCGTGAGTGGAGGTAATCCGGTGATCGGAACGGCGCAGACGCTGGGCGGTCTGCCGCACTTCTTTATTTCTGCCAGAGTCAACGCCGTCAATGTGACGCCGCCCGATCTCAATTATGACGGCAGCAGCAACACTGTCTCCACCAAAAATGACATCATCTTTCCCGCACCGCTCGTCGAAGGTGGCCTGGGAGTCTGGAAGGGTTTGAATGGTGGACTCCTTTCAATCGATGCGCTCGGGTCCGCCCAACTTCTCCCGGTCAACAAAATCGATAATCTCACCGTCGATCCGGACGCCCGGAAAATCGGTGATATCGCGTTAGGCCTCGGTTATGGCGCCCGGGTCGGCATCATACGAGGGACCTTTCCGCTTCCATCTGTTTCTGTCAGTGTCATGCGGCGAACCATTCCCGAGATACGGTACGGCGATATTACCGACGCCAGCCAGGATTATCAGTACGCCGTCGACCTCCAGGCCACCAACGTTCGCGCCGTCGCGAGCATGCGGCTCCTCATTCTGAATCTCGCGGCCGGTATCGGCTGGGACAAATACACCGGCGGCGCCACCGTCATTTTCCGCGATCCAATCAGCAATCTGCCGCAGCCGCCAATCAACATCGAGCTCTCGAACTCTCGTACGATGATATTCGCCGACGCAGTTATGGACCTTCCGATCTTCAAGATCGCCGGCGAGATCGGGTATCAGGGCGGGAAGGATCAGCACCTGACCACCAACTTCGATGGAATCGACACCAGCAAAGGGCACCTGTTTGCTGGCGCGGGAATCCGCTTGACGTTCTAGCAAGTGACCAGCGATCGGTACCAGGGAGTGAGAGGTGGGAGTGAGAGGTGGGCTACGGTCCTTCTCTCACTTTTCTTTGGGGCGCTGGTGAGCCAACGGACTGGAGAACTGCGAGCGCCACCAGGTCTCACCCACGTGTCACCTGTCACTATCGCCGTGTATGCGTAAATTAGGAATATGACAGAAATCGAGGCAATGCAACGCGCTCTCCAGCTTGGGTGGCGAGGGTGGGGACGGGTTCACCCCAACCCGATGGTGGGAGCGGTGCTTCTGCGCGATGGGGCCATGCTGTCAGAGGGGTATCACAGTGAGTTCGGTCAACCTCATGCGGAAGCGGTGGCACTCTCGCACGTAGCTCATGAGAGCCGCGGAGCAACGCTCGTGGTCACGCTGGAACCTTGTGCGCACCAGGGCAAACAGCCTCCCTGTGTTGACCGTATTATTGAAGCGGGAATCGTTCGCGTCGTGGCCGCTATGCCCGATCCCAATCCACTCGCGGCGGGGGCCGTCGCGCGGCTGCGGGAGGCCGGTATTCCGATGGAAATCGGCCTCATGCAGGAGCGCGCGGAGAGTCAGAATGCGGCATTCCTTCATCAGTTCCGAGGGCAAGAACGGCCCTTTGTCGCGCTCAAGCTCGCCACCAGCCTCGATGCCCGAATCGCCGATCGAGCCGGTTCCTCCCGCTGGATCTCGGGCGCGGAAGCACGAGAGTTCGTGCACTGGCTCCGTGCCGGTTTCGACGCCATTGGCGTCGGCGGCCGCACGGCCCGGGTCGACGATGCCTCCCTCACCGTCCGAGGCGAGATCACGCCGCGATGCGCTCCCAGGAGAGTTGTCTTTACCCGGACTGGAGACCTGTCACCATCCAGCCGCCTGCTGAGTACAGCGCATGATGCGCCCGTGATCATCGCGCAGAATGGGCCGGCATCCCTCGGAGCCCTGGACTATACCGAAACGAATGGCGTGACGATTGTCCGGGGTAATACACTGGCCGAGCTTATGCGCGAGCTGTGGACCGCGGGCGTCACCTCGCTCCTCATCGAGGGCGGTGGTGAACTTGCCGGCGGACTGCTCGAGGCCAGCCTGGTGGATCGCTTCTATTGGATACAAGCGCCGGTCTGGCTCGGTGATCGCGGCATTCCCGCCTTCCAGGGCATTCCTGCGCCTCTCCTGGGAACGGCGGAGCGCTGGCATCCTGTCGAACGGCGTGCCCTGGGAGAGGATACCCTTCTCGTCCTGGATCGGCGCTGATGTTTACTGGACTGGTTTCCGCCATTGGCGAGGTCGAACGGGCTGATCTGAACGACGAGGGGCTGGAGCTGGTCATCCGCTCCCCCTTTACGGATCTCCAGTCTGGTGAGAGCATCGCGGTGGACGGCGCCTGTCTTACAGTAATCGGTCACGCGCCGAAGAGCTTTCGGGTCCACATCATTCGAACGTCGCTCGACCGTACCGCCTTTGCCGG
>JBDTQP010000018.1:0-21387 GCA_039932125.1 Gemmatimonadota bacterium | reverse complement strand
AAGCAAAATGGCCGGGCAGTCTTCATGTCGCCCGGCAGGATTATCCCCTCGCAGCGCTATCTATCCCCCGCCCGATGGTATTGAGTTTCGAGTTCTAGTTCCTGATCAGGAGTTCACCCCGAATAAAACGGAGGCTCGCGCGAAAACCAGCAACAGCGTACCGCAAGGCGCGAAGGTCGCCAAGATTGGAACCTCCATGTGGGACGACCCTATTGTGTCGTGTTTGTTTGCAAGAGTAAGACACAAACGTTTGGGGTTCCTCAGTCGGTCAGACTATCTCTTTGCGTGTCTTGGCGAGCTTTGCGCCTTTGCGATGATGCTGTTGCTGTGCTCCGTGGAAGCCTCCGCCTTCCGTTACTCCTGAATGAAGTCCTTCCTTTAGCGCAGCCCAAGACGGCGGCGTGCCAGCCACTCACCAGCCAACCCCAGCACACACAGGGCAAACAACCAGACCCAGCCGCGCGCGCGCGAAGGGACGGCACTCGCGAGCATCGTGCCCTCCGGCCGGTCTGCAAGCTGAACTCCGCGGGGGAGCCATTCGTCGGAGTACGTCTCCACGGCGATAAGTCCGTTGCCGCCACCTTCAAGGCGATAGCGATATGCGCCCGGTGCGAGCCACAGCTCGGCGCGACCCGCACCATCAAAGCGAAGCGTATCACGGTGAACCGCTCCCACGTTATCCAGCACGATCTCCGTAGGAAGAGGGGGTCCGTTAGCGCGCCACTCGAAGGCAACTGGCCGTTGATTGGCAACGACGGCGCGAATCGGTCGAGCCCGGCCAGTCAGGGAATCAGCGCCCCCGAGGAGCCAGCTGGCAGTCGCCGCAACCCACGAGCGATAGCCCTGCTCGCTCGAGCCACCTCTGAAGGCCCAGCGCCAGAGACCATCGGCAGCAACAGTCACTTCGCGCCGGCGGGCGGAGGACCGGCCAATGACGACCGGCCGCTCGGCCCCGCGCCGCCCATTCTGTGCGGTGAGCGCAACCCAGCCACCCGAATCGGCGAGGAGAGGCGTGACTTGAATCGCGGGGGGAAACGAGTCGACGGGAAGTCCGGTGAAGGCTCCTGCTATCGGCGAGCTTGCCCGGGGAACAAGGTACCAGTCTCCCGGCAATACGGTCGCGCCGTTCTCACCGCTGGGCCAGAGCCATACCCCGCGCGCACTCGTATTCCGGCCTTCGCTCTGATCACCTTTGAGAATCAGGAGATCGGCCTGACGCGCGGCCCGTCTCACATCGTCTTCACTGGCTGGAAGCAGGGTGGTCATGGATCGCCAGCGTCCCGGCTCTATCTGGACATATCCCCTCACCGGCAGCTGGGCGACATCGAGTAGAGCGCGAAAAAGAAAACGGCTGTCCCAGTCTCCCGGACTCGCCAGCAGCACGACACCGGGCGTGGGCGTCACAGTCACGATCACGAGGCGCTCGTCATCCCTGGACTCGGCATCGTGCACGCCAGTGAGCCGCACAGCAAGGAGATTTTCTCCGGCCTTGAGCTGCCGGCTGGAGAACGCCAGCCGGCTCACAAGCTCACCATTGACGGCGGGACGAACGGCACGCTGGGCGAGCGGCAGGTCTCCCAATCGCACCTCGAGGCCGGCTCCCTCCGGTGAGGGGCCAAACGCCCGCACGGCAATCTCCAGGTGAACCGAGTCTCCGGCAGTGACCCTGGCGGGACCTTCGACGCTCGTGACGGCAAGATCAGCTCCTGGCCGGCGGGGAAAGAGCCGGACGCCAGCACGGGCAATGAGATCGGCAGGAAGCTCGCTCGCGTCCTCGATCTCGCCATCGCTCACCACGATAACCGGACGATCCGATGCGGCGGCCGACCGAAGCGCTGGACCCAGCTGCGAACGACCACGCACGGGAGCCGTATCCTGCAGGGCGCGCTCATCGCCGAATGTCCGCACATCTCCCCAGGCAATGGCGGAATCACGAGCCTCGCTCCAGCGACCGCTATCCGCCACCAGGCTCAGCGATGCATCGAGCAGCACCAGCGGCCGCGCGGGCGGACGCGGCACGGCGCAGCTCACATCGAGAAGCAGAATGCCGAGGGCGCCCCATGCTATCGAACGGCAGAGGAACGGGACCCAGGCCTTTCGAAGCGCGGCAATTCCCGCGTGTCCCCGCGCAGGCTCCAGCCATCCATAGGTGGCGGCGCTTACGGCAAGGGCGAGTAGAACGACAAGCATCAAAGTTGTCAATTCAGGGACAGGAATACGCCGAGGGCACGCTTAAGCGTGTCCACCAGGAAAACAATCAAAGCGACAGCGAGTTGGATGTGGAAACCAGCATGAGCTCATTCCACTGCCTTCAATGCGGCCCGCAGGGTAAATCGATCCTCGTAGAGCGCGCGATCCAGGAGCGCACCCGCGAGCCCAGCGTCCTTGAGTGCGCGAAGGTCATTGAGGCTCCCGATGCCTCCGCTGACGATGACTCCCGGGCCATTCTGCTGCAGCTCGATCGCACCCTTGAGATCGGGGCCCATGAACAGGCCGTCCCGGCTGATATCGGTGTAGATGATCGTCTTTACTCCATCTGTCGCGACTCGCCGGGCAATATCATCCATCGTATGGGTGCTGGTTTCCTGCCAGCCGCGGAGGGCAACCCGGCCATGTCGCGCATCGAGGCCGACCGCGATGCGCCCGCTTCCCGCTTCGGCCAGGGCCTGGCCCACGAGCTCTGGATGCGTGACAACGGCTGTTCCAAGTATCAAACGGGTTACATCCTCCAGCGCCATGACTTCCCGGACCCGCTCAATTGTCCGGAGCCCGCCTCCCAGTTGTATCTGCACATACGAGCCGACGCGCTGAACGATTCGCTCAATGACAATGGAATTTTCCCCGTCGCCGAATGCACGGTCGAGATCCACGACGTGGAGCCACCTGGCGCCTTGCCAGACCAGATGCTCCGCCATGGCAACCGGATCTTTCTCGTAGATCGTTTCCCTGGTGAGGTCACCCTGGCTCAGCCGGACCACGCGGCCCGAGCGGATGTTGATGGCGGGGAAGAGTTCCAACGTGTAGGGAAATCAGTCCGGAAGAGTCGTCCGCAGCAGGTGATCCCGCACATACGGGATCACCCGAAGCATGGGATCACTGCTGCGAGGTAGGAATGGTATTCGAAGGACTGAGGCCGGCCGGAACAAGCGCCACCGTCGTTCCCGGCCGATACAGAAGCGCCGCAAGTTCACCCTTTATCTGCTCGAAAGCGGTTCTCTCCCCAGCCGGAATCGGATCACCATTGGCAATATCGATTCGGCGAGAATCCCTGGCCTTGCCGTCAATCCGGAATTCATAATGGAGGTGAGGACCGGTGGCGAGGCCCGTCGATCCAACGTACGCAATAACCTGGCCCTGGGAGACCCGGCTTCCCGCGTGAATTCCGCCGGCAAACCCGCGAAGATGGCCGTATCGGGTGGTAATACCATTCGCGTGCGAAATTTCGATGAGGTTGCCGTAGCCGCCGGCACGTCCCGCGCGGATCACCGTGCCATTACCCGCCGCCATCACCGGGGTTCCGGCATCCGCCGCATAGTCGGTCCCTTCGTGAGCCCGGAAGCGATTGAGAATCGGGTGATAGCGCGAAGAGGTGAACCCCGAAGAGATTCGCCGGAACTCCACCGGTGCCCGGAGGAAGGCACGCTTGAGCGAGTTCCCTTCATCATCGTAAAAACTCTCTTTGCCTCCGCTGTCCTTGTAGCGGAACGCGGGGAGACTTTTCCCTCCGATGGTCAAATCGGCGGCAAGGATGCGCCCAAAGCGGATCTCGCCTTCATCAGACATCATCCGTTCGGCCAGCACGGTGTAGTGATCGCCGGGTCGAATGTCGCGGGTAAAGTCCACCTGCCACATGTAGGTATCGGCCAGATCCCACGCGAGCCGGACCCGTTCTCCCGGCTTCAGCGTAGAGTCGGTGATCTGCTGGTCCAGCGCTACGTAGAGCGACTGATCGATCTTTCCCTCGAGACGAATCGGCTCGGGATGCCATACGATAGGGTGACTCGACGCGTCCCAGTTCTCTCCCTCCCGGTCGAGAGAAATTCGATTCTCCGGATCACTTCGGAAAAGAATCTGCGACGGGGAGGAATCCGCCAGGTCCTGCCGGAAATCGAACACGAGACCGGCGCGAAGGCGGCGCGGATCGAAGTTCCCGCCGGCGGCTAATGCGGAGAGTGCCAGATCGCCGACACCGTTTCGGACAAAGAGATCGGACAACGTCTCACCACTCCGGAGCGTGTCGCTGGACTCGGAGAAGGCATGAGAAACCTCGATCGGCCGGGCAACAACGTGAAGCCGATGCCAGGGCCAGCGGTTCTGAAGCGCAAAGGTGGCCGCCGCGGCCAGCACGAGAACAGGGAGAAGGGTCCGAAGCAGCCGCATCAGTCCATCTGCCTCCGGATGAACGTGGGAATTTCCATGTCCGGCACTTCGGGGGGCGAAGCGGGATTTGCCGGCTTGCGCTGTTCCGGCCTGGGGTCTGCCCGCTGTTCGGCCCTAGGAGCGGGAGCCGCAGGAGGAGGGATGGGCGACCGCTTGGAAGGAAAAGCAAGCACTCCCGGTGCGGCGGACGCGCGCTGCTGATGCGGATCGCCAGTGACGGCCCGGTCAAAGCCAGTCGCGATCACGGTCACGCGCACCTCGCCATGCATGGCCGGATCGGATGCGGCCCCGAAAATGATCTCCGCCTCATCGCCGGCCGCATCGTGGATGATCTCGCTGATCTGGGTGGTTTCACCGAGCGTAAGGTCGTCGCCGCCGACGATGTTAATCAGCACGCCAGTTGCGCCGGAGATGGAAACGTTGTCGAGCAGGGGCGAGGAGATCGCCTGCTGCGCCGCTTCCATCGCGCGGTTTTCGCCACGGCCGATGCCGGTTCCCATCAGGGCAGCGCCGCCGTTCTGCATGATTGTACGCACATCGGCGAAATCGACGTTGATGATTCCCGTTCGGGTAATCAATCCCGCGATCCCCTGTGTCGCGTGCAGCAGAACCTCGTCCGCCTTCTTGAGCGCATCCTGAAAGGGGATGCCTTTACCTACAACGGCGAGCAGCCGCTCGTTCGGCACCACGATCATGGTGTCGACATTCTTCCGCATTTCGGCGATGCCCATTTCAGCCTGCCGCATCCGCTTCCGTCCCTCGAAGAGAAACGGCTTGGTGACGATGCCCACCGTGAGCGCGCCGCCCTCGCGAGCCATCTGGGCGATCAATGGCGCTGCACCGGTTCCCGTTCCGCCACCCATGCCGCAGGTCACGAACACGAGGTCGGCATTCTGGATGGAGCTGTTGACTTCATCGCGGTTCTCTTCGATCGCCTGCCGGCCGATCTCGGGCCGGGCTCCCGCGCCGAGTCCCCGGGTCAGCTTCCGGCCGATCTGCACTTTCACATCCGACTTCGATGTATGCAGGGCCTGTGAATCTGTGTTGACCGAGATGAACTCGACGCCCTGCAGCTGTTCGTCAATCATCCGGTTGACGGCGTTGCCGCCGCCGCCACCGACGCCGACGACTTTCATTCTCGCGTTCTGCGCCGTGTTCTCTTCGAGCTCGAAGATCATGGAGTCACCTCAGTCGTCGTGTGAAGACCCGTGTGTATCGCAATCACTGCTGAATAATCATCTAGAAAAAATCCTGGAGCCACCGCTTGACCGGGCCGAGGACCTTTTCGACCGACTGGGTCCGTCGACCGCCCGTCCCGAATCCGCTGAGTGCGGCCTGTCGCGCGCCATAGAGCACCAGTCCCGCTGGCACCGCCATCCGGGGCGACTCGACGCTGTCGGCCAGACCACCAAGCCCCTGGCCGGGTTTGCCGACCCGGGCCGGCATGGCGAACACTTCCCGCGCGAGTTCGACGATACCTGGAGTCAGCGCGCCGCCGCCGGTAAGGACAACGCCCGCGGGAAGGCGCTGGGAAAAGCCGGCCCGGGTCACTTCATCGCGCGCATATTCCATGACCTCCTGGAGCCGCATGTGCATGATGTGCGCGAGCACTCTCCGCTCCGCATTCCGCGGTCCCTGACCTGGCGTGCTCGGAAGCCCGATGACATCGCTGTCGGGCACGAGTGGCTCGTAGGCGGCACCGAATCGTTCCTTCAGCTTTTCGGCATCCTGCTGGGTAACCTGTAGCCCGTGGACGATGTCTCCCGTCACATGCCCGCCGGCGCAGAGCAGCGACCCCGTGTGGCGGATTTTTCCGCCCTGGAAGATCGCCACGTTGGTCGACCCGCCGCCGAGCTCCACCAGAGTGCATCCGAGCTCCAGCTCATCGGGAGTCAGGGTCGCCAGGGATGCCGCCAGTGGTTCCAGCACGAACTCGGCGACGCTGAAGCCGGCGCGTTCCACGCATTTCTTGAGATTCTGCATCACGCTCGAGAGCACCGTGACCAGGTACACCTCGACCTCGAGCCGCGAGCCCGTCATGCCGATCGGCTCACTGATGCCCGGCTGTTGATCAATAAGATAATCCTGCGGGATGGCGTGCAGCAGCTCATGATCGCGGCCAAACGAAACATTGCTCGCCATGTCGTTGACGCGCGCGACGTCTCCCGTTCGAATTTCCTCTCCCGTGACCGAAACCATGCCGTGCGAGCTTCGGCCCGCCACGTGCTCCCCGGCGATCCCGCAGTATGCCGCGCCAACCTCCACGCCGGCCATGCGCTGGGCGTCCTTCATGGCCTTGGCGATGGCGCGTGTCGTCTCTTCAATGTCGCGGACAACACCACGGCGGATCCCGCCACTGCGCTCGACACCAACGCCGAGGATTTTCGCTATCGGGATACGCGCGTCGCCGGAGACCTCAGCGATGATGGCGGAAACCTTGCTCGTCCCCAGGTCCAGGGCGGCAACGAGCCGCTGATTCGGTGGCGTCATGCCGCCTTCCAGCGAACCACGACCTGGCCCGCAAAGCGTCCGTCGAGTTCCTTGTAGTTTCGCCCGAGCCGGGCAAGGTCGGCTGCTACCGCTGTCACCGCCAGGATTGCCTCCGCTGATGCATCAGGTCTGAACCAGTACCGTCGTGAGTCCACTTCAAGCACGACATCTTTGCGACTGCGCCACGCGGATGAAATTCGGGCGAACAGAGCGGGATCAACCTCGCGCACCGTCGCCAGAACGCCCGCAATGACTGAATCGGGCCGGGCAAGCACTGGCAAGTCGGGAGCCGAGACCGTTGGATCGAACGGGAGCGTCCGGCCGCGATTGTCGACCAGCACCATTGCGCTCCCGCTTGCCGCCAGGGCGACCGGCACCGCTTCAGCGATATCGATCCGAATGGTGCCGGGCACCCGTCGATGCACCACAGCAGACACGATCCCGGGCACCGTCTTGAGTCTGGACTCCATGCCATCGACCGGGTCGAACAGGCTGGCCCTGTCCGAGAGCTGCAGCATTGGGACGAGACGGTCAGCAGTCAGATGGGTAAGTCCGTTGAATTCGATGCGCCGGATGCGGAAGAACGACAAGCTCCTCCCGATCGGCGGAACGCCGAACCAGAGCAGAACTGCGAGGGCAATTCCGCCGGCGACATACCACCCGCGCTTCAGTCGGCGCGCAGCCACTCCACCAGCTCCCGACCCACCCTGGTGACATCGCCAGCGCCAAGAGTAAGTACGACATCACCTGGCCTGATCGCCTGGAAGACCCGGTTCGTCAACTCTGGCCGGGCCGGCTCGAAGATCGTGGTGGCGCCCGTCGCTTCGGCGGCCTTCGCCACGCTCAACCCGCTCACCCCAGGCATGGGAGTTTCGCGCGCGGCATAGATTTCACTGACGATCACCAGGTCCGCGGCCGCGAGCGCTTTTCCCATCGCAACGCCGTGCGTGGCCGTTCGCGAATACAGGTGCGGCTGAAAAACGGCCACGAGCCGGCGTCCCGGAAATGCCTGCCGTGCTGCGGCGAGCGTCGCTGCAATCTCCGAGTGATGGTGCGCGTAATCATCGACCAGCGCTACGCCACCATGCTCGCCGAGCCGCTCGAATCGCCGGCCGAGGCCGCGGTACGCAGCCAGGGCCTCGAGCGCCGGGCTCAGATCTGCTTCCAGCGCCCAGGCGGCGCCAAGTGCCCCGGCAGCGTTGCGAAGGTTGTGGACTCCGGGGACCTGTAAACGGAGTTGCAAAACCCGACGATCGGGAAACCGGAGACGGGCCCGGGACTCTCCGGGAGCCTGCACAATCTGGTCGATCAGAAGATCGGCATCATCAAGGCCGAAGAAGTACGGCTTTCGCTCCATCAGGCTGGCGACCCGACGAGCGCCAGCATCATTCGCCCCAAAGAACGCCGACCCGGCCCGGCCGGCGAACTCGGCAAAGGAGGCTTCGAGAGCCGCGAGGGAGCCGTAGCACTCCAGATGATCTGCCTCGACGTTGTTGACGATCGCGATCGTTGGCGTGAGCGTCAGGAACGCCTTGTCATATTCATCCGCCTCGACGACAAAGAGCTGATCTCCAGCAAGCCTGGCGTTACCACCCCACTCAGGAACTCTTCCGCCGGCGAGGCCAGTCGGCTCGAGCCCGGCAGCGGTCAGCGCAAGCGTGGTCATGACGGTGGTCGTGGTTTTTCCGTGAGTCCCTGCGGCCGCGACGACTGTGGACCCGCGGATCAGCTGGGCTAATGCTTCCTTCCGCGGCACCACCGGAATGCCCGCCGAACGCGCAGCCGCAAGCTCCGGATGTTCCGGTGAAATGGCCGCCGTGACCACGACCGCTCGCACACCAGTGACATGACTGGGATCATGACCCTGGAATACTGTGGCTCCGAGAGCCGCCACGTCTGCGGCACCCGTCGGATCTCCATCGCACCCGCTCACCGTTACCCCTCGGCGACGCGCGATAAGCGCGAGGGCGCTCATCCCAGCGCCACCGATTCCCATGAAGTGAATCGGGCGGGAATCCGAGGGGTCGAAGAGATCCATGCTTGGTGGGCTAATCTAAAACAGATTCAGAACTTGCGAAAGACCAAAGAGTTAGGCGATTGTCTAATTTTTCGACGCCATCACGGATCACAGCAGAGCTCCTGCGGTGAATTTGGCGGAGGAGACGGGCTACGCCCGGATCTCGCGATACCGTACGTTCAACACTTCATAAAACGCATACGCCAGGAAGCCCGCTGCCGCGACAGCGAGGGGCAATTTTCCCATTGAGGCCAGCAAGTCCAGTGATTCCCGAACGCCACCTCCACCATTTGGCCGATGATTCCGCGCCGCTTGCACCGTGAGATAGCCAATCAGGCAGAACACCACGCCTCGAGCCGCGATGCCAAACCGCGCAACGGTATAGGCCCATCGGCCTGCTTCGCGAACCATCTCGGCACGATTGATCTGCCGGCTCAGCTTCCCTGCGAGGGCTCGATAGATCTGGTAGAGTCCGTAGCCCAGAACCCCCAGGCCGATCAGCGCCAGGAGCCATTCCCCGGATGCGCCAGCCGCGGAGAGTTTCTGCCGACTCACCACCGAACGACCAGCCGCGATACGAATCGCTGACCACGCGAGCAGCAGGTGGAAAATGGCCCGAACAACGAAGCTGCCTCTCAGCGTCACTCCCTTCAAATCCTTGCCACGGCCCTCGGCATCGGTGATCGCCGCGACGATTCGCCATATCGCATATCCGGTAAGTCCCAGCGCGGTTAGGGCCATGAGCACGCGCCCGAACGGTGCCTGCGCGATCGCGCTCATGGCGCCTCGGGTGTCCGTGGTCGCGCCTCCCTGCCCCAGCGCGGCCTTTCCGGCAAGGAGGCCAATGGTGCCATACAATAACGCCTTCGCTCCGTAACCCAGTCGCGCCGCGTGCTCGATCCACTCGGCGGTCTGCTTAGACGGACCGTCCATGTATCCCCTCCATGTCAGTACACCGCGTTGAGGTCATGCGTCTGGAGGATGTGCACCGGCCGGCGGAAGCCGCAGTCATGTATCCAGGAGAGCACACAGGTGCTCAACAATCTCTGCGGCCGCCCTGGGTTTCCCGCGCGCCAGCGCCCGCTCACGCATCGTTTGTCGCTGTGCATCGTTAGACACGAGAGACAAAACTGCCTTTTCAAGCGAGTCGGCCGTCATATCAGATTGTGGGAGAAAGATCGCCGCTCCGGATTCGGCAAGTGCCCGGGCATTGAAGGTCTGGTGGTCCGCCGCAGCCGTCGGCAACGGGCTGAGAATACTTGGCAGGCCCCAGGCACAGATCTCCGCCAGGGTGATCGCACCCGCGCGTGCAACCACGAGGTCCGCGGCGGCCATTCCTTCGGCCATGGGATCAAGAAAGTCGAAAACCTGAACGGCCGGAGGCCGGTGATACGACGCAAACTGCTCATAACTTCCCCGCCCAGTCGCCCAGAGCAGCACGGTGCGATCAGGGAGACCGTGATCGATCCAGCCCGCCACCACCTGGTTGATCGCCAGCGCACCCTGGCTTCCTCCGGTCACCAGCACGACGCGATCACGTGAGTCGATGCCGAATTTCTCGCGGGCTGATTCCCGAAGCTCGCTCTTCGGTGGCACAATCGGATTGCCGGTATCAAACACCTGCGTCCCCTTGCCGAACGTGAGCCTTGAACGCGCTTCCGGCAAACCGAGATAGACGTGGCGGACCCTCTTGCTCAATCGTCGAGTGGCCATACCAGGAAATGCGTTCTGCTCCTGGATCGCGGTGGGTATCCCCCGCCGAGCCGCGAGCCAGACCACGGGGCCGGATGCATAACCTCCGGTTCCGATCACCAGTACCGGTTTTTCCTTGTCCAGGAGCGTTTGGATTTGCCGCAGAAGGTGCCACGCGATAAAAGGCCAGCGGACGTTCTTCCACCATTTGCGCCGGTAAATTGGTTCGAATGGCAGGAGATGAAATCGAAAGGGACGGCTCGGGAGAATCTCCCCCTCGACGCCTCGCGTCGCGCCGACCAGCACCGGCTCGAGTTCAGGCCGGGCTTCGCGAATAGCATTGGCTATGGCGAGCGCAGGCATGAGATGGCCGCCGGTGCCGCCACCGGCGATGATGATGCGAGAGGAGCCTGTGCTGCTCAGAAGGGCGGCCTGGTTGGATATCTCGACTGTGGGGCAAGCTGAATGGTTGGCGGGAACATCATGCAAGACTCCCCGAGATCACTGCCACGACAATCGCGGCGACGAGCAGGACCAGGTATCGAAGGTGCATCGCTCCCGCGCGCCAGAACAAGACCAATCCACCGAAGAGTGCCGCCATCCCTATCGCAGCTCCGACCCAGTTGGGCAGGATTCGGAAGGGCATGGCCTGGAAGAGAACCGGTGCGGCAATCGCCAGTGACAGTAATGCATAGAGCGTGGCGCGGTGTTTCCCTGTGAGATCACCGTGAATCTTCATGCGCACACCGGATTAATAGTAAGCAGATTCAGATCGCAGACGAGACCGCGAAGCACCACTACTTCCCAGCTTTTCCGCCTGCCCGTTTCCCTGCCCTTTGGGGTGTCGGCCGCCCCCGCTGTCGCCCGATATTAATCAGGATACCTGTTCCAAGGAGAGAAATTATCAGGCTCGATCGCCCATGGGACATGAATGGAAGCGTGAGGCCCGTCGTCGGCATGAGTCCCATCGTGACGGCCATGTGGAGGAACGCCGAGATGCCGATGGCGGCGGTCAACCCGACCGCGAGATACTGTCCGAACTGATCGCTTGCTGTGCGCGCGATCCGGAATCCCATCCAGCAGAAGAGGAAGAAGAGCAGCACCACGACACAGACACCGAGAAAGCCCCACTCCTCGCCGATGGTGCTGAAGAGAAAATCAGAATACGCGTAGGGGACGTACCCGAGTTTCTGCTGCCCCTGGCCGAAACCCAGCCCGAGAATGCGCCCGGACCCGAAACCCACGATTGATTGATGCAGCTGGAATCCTTCGGCTGCCTTGGCACTGCTGCCGTCCATGAAGGCGGTGAATCGCCGTATGCGATACTCCACATCGTGAATCCGGTTGGCGACGAGCAGTACCGCGCCAAATCCGAGCAGCAGGAAATGCCCGATCTTCGCTCCGGCGGTGAACAGAACCAGCATACCAAGCAGACCCACCAGGGTCGCCATCGAGAGGTTCGGCTCCAGCAGCACCAGGCCCGCCACCAATCCGATCACCAGCAGAAACGGCAGCACGCCTTTCTTGAACTGGCGGACCTGCTCCCCTTTCTTGGCGGCCAGCATGGCGCACCAGATCACGATCGCAAGTCGCGCGAGCTCGGAGGGCTGAATGGTTGTGAACCCGAGGTTGACCCATCGGCGCGCGCCGTTGATCTCAGGAGCGATCCTGCGAAGAGGCGGGAGCAGGGGGATAATGAGTAATACAATTGTCACGAACAGCAGCGGCCAGGCGATACGCTGCCAGAAACGGTAGTCGATCCGTGACATGATCAGGAGTCCGATGCCGCCGATGATAGCGCCGGAGAGCTGGGAGAGTGCATAGGAAGCCCCCACGTTCTCTCCCGAGTGACTTATCAGCAGGCTGGCCGCGCCGTACATACTCGCGATGCCGAAAACAACCATCGTGGCGGTCACGACGGCAAGCAGGCGCGTCTCCCAGCGCAGCTCGCCCGGGTGAAGGATGGCGGGAGAACTCACATCGCCTCCACTGCGGCCCGGAAACGATCGCCGCGAACCTCATAGTTACGAAACATGTCGTAACTGGAACACGCCGGCGAAAGCAGCACAGCCTCTCCCGGTTTTGCCAGTTTCCGGGCCCTCTCCATCACATCCTCAAAAGAGCCACCCCGGGCGATCTTCACCTTTCCCTTGAGATCTTTTTCAATCAGTTCACTGGCTTCACCAAACACGACCACCGCCCGGCAGCGCCCTTCCAGCCGGGGGATGAGCCCGGTGTACGGCTCTCCCTTGTGGCGCCCGCCCAGCAGAAGGACAAACGGCCGGTCCAGCGCATCGAGCGCGACCGCAGTGGACGCGATGTTCGTCGCCTTTGAATCGTTGACCCAGAGCACCCCATTCACCTCGCGCACCGGCTCCATCCGATGGGGCAGCGGCTTGAAGGTGCGAAGACCCTCGGCCAGCGCCGGGATCTCTGCTCCGGTCCCTTGCACCGCAAGTGCTGCGGCCAGCGCGTTCGCGGCGTTATGATCACCCAGCAGCGGGAACTCGTTTCTCGCAATCAGGATACTGCGGCCCAGCATGAGGCGCTTCTTTGCCCGATCATACCACCCGTCTCCCTTCCCGTTGACCGCGAATTTCCTGACGGCTCCCGGTCGTCCTTTCGCCATCGCTACAACACCGGGATCCTCCCCGTTAATCACCCAGACTGACGCATCACTGGCATGAAGAAAGAGCCGGGCCTTATCGGCGTAATAGTCATCGAGCGAGCGGTAGCGATCGAGATGGTCGGGTGCCAGATTGGTCAGGACACCGATGGCCGGCGCGAAGTGGGCGCTGTCGTGCAGTTGAAAGGAGGAAACCTCAACAGCCAGCCAGTCATACGGCTCTGGTTCCATCGCTGCCTGGCAGAGCGGCGTCCCGATATTCCCCGCCGAGGTGGCCCGGTACCCAGCCGCCGTAAGCAGGTGGGCGATGAGCGCAGTTGTGGTGGTCTTGCCGTTGGTCCCGGTGACGGCAATGACGCGTGTCTTCTCGAGCGCCAGAAACCCGACATCGATTTCCGAGTGAATCGGAAGACCGGCCTTGCGCGCGACTTCCAATGGAGGCGCCTCGGGCGCTATGCCGGGTGACACGACAATGGCTTGTGCCCGCTTGATGCGCATCAGGTCATGGCCGCCCAACTGGACCGACGCGCCGGCTCGCCCCAGCGGCGCTGTTCGTTTCTCCAGCTCGGGGCCGCTGTCCATCTCCGAGGCGTAGATCTTTATGCCCCGGGACAGCAGCAAGCGCGCGGCGGCGATGCCGCTCCGGCCGAGTCCCAGTACCGCAACTTCGCGGGTACTCTCCTTCCATTGATCAAAGAGCATCAGCGAACCTTGAGTGTGGCAAAGGCGAGGAGCGCGCAGAAAATACCGAGAATATAGAACCGGGTCACCACGGTGGTCTCAGCCCACCCCAGCTTCTCGAAATGATGGTGCAGTGGTGCCATACGGAAGACGCGGTGCGCGTCCGCATATTCCTTCCCCCGTGTTCGCTTGAACCACTTGTAGGTTCCCGTCTGCAGCAGCACGGAAACGGCCTCCACGGCGAAGACGCCTCCGATGAGCAGAAGCAGGAACTCGGCCTTGAGCAGAATCGCAACCGTACCCAGCGCGCCGCCGATGGCCAGGCTGCCGGTGTCTCCCATGAAGACCTGCGCCGGGTGCGCATTGAACCAGAGAAACCCAAGACTCGCCCCCATGAGCGCGGTGAGAAAGATGGTCAGCTCACCGGCGCCGGGCAGGTAGAACAGGTTGAGATAGTCGGTGGCGTCGACCCGCCCGAACACGTAGGCAAAAAACGCAAAAGCCGCCGCGGCGATGGCGGTGAGCCCGGTGGCGAGCCCGTCCAGTCCATCAGTCAGGTTCACGGCATTGGTGCTGCCGGTTATCACCGTGGTAACGAACGCCACGAAAATGACCGGCGAAAACACGATCACCAGGTACTTGAAAAACGGGAGCGTCGTGCCCGTCACCGGCAGCACGTCCGGCCCGACGACTGGTTTGTAGTAGAGGACGAGGGCCAGCACCAGCCCGAAGCTCACCTGGCCAACCAGCTTCCATTTCGCCACCAGCCCGCGCGACTTTCCCTGCACGATCTTGAGATAATCATCCAGAAAACCGATGCAGCCCATCCACACCGTGGCCAGAAGCGCGTACAGAACAAACCGATTACTCAGCTGAGCCCAGAGCAGCGTCGGGACTATAGTGGAGATCAGGATGATCACCCCGCCCATCGTGGGCGTTCCCCGCTTCCCCTGGTGCGTGGCCGGTCCTTCCGCGCGAATCACCTGCCCGATCTTTCTCGCGCGCAAGGCCCGAATGATCCCCGGACCCACCAGGAAAGCAAGCACCAGCGCCGTCACGGTGGCACCGGCCGCCCGGAAACTGATATAGTTGAAAAGATTGAAAATGATGTACTTCTTGCCGAGGGGAGTAAACAAATAGTAGAACATGCGCGCGCTATTGGCCTTTCCTCTGGGTGGAGCCCTATGCCCGTCGCTGATCGCCTGCCCTTTGCCCAGGCATCGAGCCGCGAGATGTTCTTTGCGATCTGCGATGATCGCCCTGCTAGTGCCCTGCGCCCTCTCTCACTCCCAGGTAAGGTAAGATACGTTCGAGAGCCACGCCCCGCGACGCCTTGAGAACGATCAGCTCGTCGCCCCTGATCCGGCTGGCTAGCAGCGGCCCGAGAGCTGGCGCGTCATCCGCCGTGATCAGTTCTCCCGTCAGTCCTGCCCGGGCGGCCGAGACCGGTGTCACGAAGTCCCCGACAACCGCGAGAACATCGGGGTTGAGTGCAACCAGCTCCTCGGCAATCGCCTGGTGCAACCGATCAGAATCAGTTCCCAGCTCGCGCATGCTTCCCGCCACGAACACGAGGCGGCGCCCTTGTCGCATCGCCCGGGCGGTGGCAATGGCAGCCTGAAAGGAGGCCGGGTTGGCATTGTACGCATCATGGACGATCGTCAGGTCACCCGCGTGGAGGACTTCTCCTCGTCCCCCGGGAAGAGTCAGCGATGCGAGCGCTTCCGCCATGCGCGCCGGACTGATTCCAAGCTCACGTCCCAGCGCCCAGACCAGCATGGCATTCCCGGCCTGGTGCTCGCCGCGCAGCGGCAGCTGTACAGTTTCGCCGTCAAGGGTGAATGCCGGCAGACCGTCACGATCAACCGTGAGACTGGAGGGCATTACATCGGCGTCGCGAAGGCCCGCCGTGATCACCCGGGTGGCATAGCGTCGTGCTTCCGTGCACAGCATTGGAGGGACTGCGCCCACGATGGCCAGTGGAACACCTTCCGCGAGTGTCAATTTTTCGCGGAGCACACCTTCGAGGGATCCAAATCCCTCCAGGTGTGATTCGGCAATCGTCGTGATCAGGACAATGGTCGGCTCGATGATGTCGCGAGCCCGCGCGATTTCTCCAGGAATGCTGGCGCCGGCCTCGATGACCAGCGATTCGGTTCCATGCGGTGCCGAAAGAATGGTTTGCGGGATTCCGACCAGATTATTGAGGTTCAAACGAGTGGCGTGGGTCGCATAGCGGGTCCGAACAACTGCTGCCGCCATTTCCCTGGTGCTCGTCTTCCCGTTGCTCCCGGTTATGGCGATCACCGGCCCGGTCATGCTTCGCCGGTGCGCCCGGGCAAGAGCACCATACGCCAGCAGCGGGTCTGCTGCCTCGAGCAGCTCGAGGCCACTCACGCCCGTCGTTCCCTTCCGCACAAGTGCCCCCGTCGCCCCGGCAGCCCGCGCGGCTGCAAGATGGTCATGTCCATCGAATCGCTCACCCGCAAGTGCCACGAACAACCCGCCGGGCCGCAAGGTTCTCGTATCGGTGGAGATTTCGCTGAAGGACGGGGTGAGAGGCCGGATGCCCAGAGCCTGGTGGATGAAATCGCTGGACCAGCTCATCGCCGCGCGACACCCAGTACGATCTCGCGCTCGTCGAAGGGCAACTTTGAATGTCCAATGATCTGGTACGTCTCGTGTCCCTTGCCGGCCAGAAGAATGGTATCTCCCGGGCGCCCTTCCGCGATGGCTTCTTCGATGGCGAGACGACGGTCCGCAATCCTCTGGTGGCGCCGGGCGCCCATCCCTCGTTCAATCTCGTCAATGATGATATCCGGATCTTCGGTGCGCGGGTTGTCAGAGGTGACAATGGGGAGATCGGAATGCTCCGCCGCGATCCGGCCCATCTCCGGGCGCTTACCCCGATCGCGGTCTCCCCCGCAACCGAACACCACGATCAGCCGACCGGGCGTAAGCGGGCGAAGCGCTTCCAGCGCCCGCTCCAGCGCATCGGGAGTATGGGCATAATCCCGGAGAACTGCGCACGGTGTTTCAGTGAGCAGCTCCATCCGGCCAGGCACCTGAGGAGCGATGGAGAGACGCTCGACAACTTCGCCGAACGGCAGGCCCAGAGCGAGCGCCGCGGCGGCGGCGCCAAGGGCATTCGAGACGTTGTAGTCTCCGAGAAGCGGAAGCCGGATGGGGGCTTCTCCCCAGGGCGTCACCAGACGGAAAACGCTACCGGCGTTGTCGAGTGCCAGGTCCACGGCGCGCACATCGGCAATCCCGGTGATGCCGAACGTGATTCGACGAGGTCTCGGCGGCATGCGCCGCCAGGAGCGATCGTCGGTGTTCACAATCTCCATCCCATCGAGCCCGAGCAATCCGCTCAGGCGAAGCTTTGCCGCGAGGTAGTCTTCCATCGTGCGATGGTAATCGAGATGATCCCGCGTGAGGTTCGTAAAGATGCCTGCCGCGAACGTGAGATCATCGAGGCGGCGCTGGTCCAGGCTGTGGGAGGATGCCTCCATGATGACATAGCGGACTTTACGCTCGACCATTGCCGCCAGGGTGGCCTGGAGGTCAACCGGTCCGGGTGTCGTAAGCGAGCCGGCCGTTGATGGAACAACGGCACCGTCTCCATCAAATGCGCCCAGCGTTCCAATACTGCCGGCCGTTCCATCCGCATTGAGGAGATGCCGGGCAAGTGCCGTCGTCGTCGTCTTGCCATTGGTGCCGGTAACCGCAACCAGCGTCAGCCGGTCGGCAGGACGGTCGAACCAGGCTCGCGCCGCCGCGCTCGCTGCCCGGCGACCGTCCGACACCACAACCTGCGGAACGGTAGTGGCCTGCGGGGACTCGACTACCAGAGCGGCAGCCCCACGTTCAACGGCATCCGCGACATACTGATGTCCATCCACCTGGGAACCCCGCACCGCGACGTAGAGCATTCCAGGCTGGAGCGACCGCGTGTCATCGGTTACACCCGTCAACGACGGCGACGCCTCGGGGGCAACCGTGACGAGATATTCGCGTTTGAGAGCGTCTACGATGTTGGAAAGCGATTTCATTGACCGGCGATCACTGGTGGTAGAGCAAACGGAGGTAGCACCCTCTGGTCACCCGGGCAGCCCGTCAGGCTAGCCAATTATTCAGCCCACACGACAACAGTAGCTCCTGCCCGGACCGAGTCCCCCACTTGGGGGGATACACGGATGATGTCACCCAGCCCGTGCAGGACGACCTTGAATCCTCGACGGTGGAGCGCCGTCACTCCCCGTCGTACGGTATTGCCGATAATCGGCGGGATCGGCTGACGAACCGTCGCGCGTGCGCTGTCAGGCATATACGGCCAGGTGACGGTGACGACCGGCTGAGTCACGGGCGCCTCCGCGACCGCGGTCGTCTGGGTGCTGACTTGACGCACCGTGAGCCTGCTCCGGTCAATCGCGACCTGGCGTGAGGCAAGCGCCTGTTGCAGCATGTTTCGTGTGAGCGGCGCAGCGGTGCTCCCGCCGTAATAATCACCCTGCGGATTATCAATTTTGACGATCACCACCAGCTGGGGATCATCGGCGGGGAACAACGCCGCAAACGAAGCAGTGTATTCCCCCCGGACGTATCTGCCGCCTTCGAAACGAACTGCGGTGCCGGTCTTTCCCAGCAGCGTGTAATTCGCGAGCTGTGCGCGCTCCCCGGTTCCCCCTTCACCGACTGCCCCGCCGAGATATGCCCGGAGTTGCGCCGCAACCTCCGGCGTGACGGCGCGGCGGACCGGCTCTGGCTGGTGGCGATAGAGGACCGTGCCATTCACCGATCGCACCTCGCGGACCAGAGTTGGGGAAAGAAGAATTCCATTGTTGGCGATCGCACCGTAGGCTGCGGCGAGCTGAATCGGGGTAACTCCAAACTCATAACCCATTGCAATGCTGGCGCGGCTCAACGCCGGTTTCCATATTTCCGGTCGCGCCAGCCGTCCCCGCGACTCAGAAGGAAATTCGACCCCGGTCGGGCTCCCGAAGCCGAAATCGCGGAGCGACTCGTACTGTTCTTCCTGGGACAGACGCGCCGCAAACTTTGCCATGGCAATGTTACTGGAGACTTCAATAGCCTGGGCCAGCGTCAGGCTGCCGTGCGAGACGTGCGCGTCGGTGATCCGGCGTTGCTGCGTGCTGCTGATCGGCAGCATCCACACACCCTCTTCCGCATACTCGCTGTCGGTATCCCTGACTCTGCCACGCATGAGGAGCGCGGCGGCGGTGAACAGCTTGGCGGTGGATCCCGGCTCGAACGGATCGGTAAAGCCGGACGCCCGGGCTCTGATGCCGTCGGGGCCGTTCTGGAAGGAGGCCACGGCGAGCAGCTCGCCATTCCCCGGATCGTAGAATACGACATCCCCACCGTCGGCGCGCATGCTTCTGATGGCGTCGGAAAGACCGCTCTCGGCTATCTCCTGAAGCTCGTTGTCGAGTGTGAGAACCACGTCGTACCCCGGAACCGGATCCCGGAGAATGCGTGAAGGCGATTCATACTCTCTCCCCATGAGGTCGCGGAGAAGCACGCGCTCTCCCGGAGTGCCGGTCAGCAGGGAGTCCAGCGAGAGCTCGAGCCCCGACGCACCGTGAGAGCCATCCGGGAGCAATGCGCCGATGATGGGTCGCGCCAGGCTGAGTGTCGGATAGGACCGGTTGTATTGCGCTTCGGGATGGACCCCGTGAATGCCGCGAACCGACTCGATCTCCTGGGCGGTGAAGGGGCCGTGATAGTAGAGCCATGGCTTGCCGCTGCGTAAATCCCGTTGCAGCCGGCTCGCGGGAATGCTGAGCTGACGCGAGGCGGCGCGAAGAAGGCCGGCCCGATCTACGATCTCCTTCGGCGCGATCCCAAGATGATAGAACTCCTGGGTCAGAGCGAGCGGAGTTCCATTCCGGTCGTAGAGGGTGCCCCGCCGTGCGGGCATGGTGTCATGCACCGTACGGCTCCTGGCCGCTTCACGCGACCACTTGCCCCCTTGCAGAATCTGGAGCTGACCAGCCCGGCCGATCACTGCCGCAACCGCGACCAGGAAACAGATCTCCACGAGGCGGATGCGTCCGGACGGCCTGGTCATCGGCGCCCGCCGGCGGCTGAGCTGCCGCTGAAAGGGAAGAGCGTGATCTCGGAATCGCTCGCGACATGCAGCCCGGCCCTGTGGGCCCGTTCCAGCAGCACCATCCGGCTGGAGCCCGAGCGGATCCGTTGCTCCACCTCGGTCTTTCGCGCTTCCAGTGAGGCGCGCTCGCTCTTGAGCTGGGTCAGCTCACGGGAGAGGCCAAAAGCAACGGAGCTTCGCGTCGTGACCACCGCCGCCACGAAGAGGAAGAGCGCCAGCCAGAGCAGCACCCAGTGGCGTCCCTTAAGTCTCATCGCGCGCCTGGAACATGCGAAGGTGCGCGCTTCTCGCGCGAGGATTACCGGCAATTTCCTCGGGAGCAGGCACGATGGGTTTGCGCGGGATCATGGTTCCCAGGGAATGGCCTCGACAATTGCAGACCGGCTGCCGCGGAGGACAGACGCAGCTGCGGGCCCACTCGCGGAACAGGTGTTTGACGATTCTATCTTCGCCTGAATGGTAACTGATTACGGCCAGTGTCCCAACGGGTGCAAGCGCATCTCGCATCGCTGGCAGCGCGTTCGTGAGGCCCTCCAGCTCATCATTGACCGCGATCCGAAGCGCCTGAAACAGACGGGCAAAATCAGCGGAGCCCGAGGCGGGCCCGAGGACCGCCCTGATGGCATTGACAAGGTCATCGCTGATCGCGAATCCCCGGGTGGAACGTCGTCGCACGACTTCGCGGGCAAGCGCGCCAGCCCGTCGCTCATCTCCATACTCGTCAAAGATGTCGCGGAGCCGTTCTTCGCCTTCACTGTTGAGCAGGTCGGCCGCGCTGCGGCCAGTTGCTGCCATGCGCATATCGAGCGGCGCGCCCGGCCGGAAGGTGAAGCCCCGTTCCTCTTCGTCGAGCTGACGCGAGGAGACACCAAGGTCGAGGAAAATGAAATCAGGAGAAAACCGGGTGATTTCTTCGAGTGCTTCCGGGTCGCTGTACCAGCGTTCCAGGTACCGGATGTTGTGATCGCCCAGGCGGGTTTTCGCCCGGTCAATCGCTCTGCGATCGCGATCTATTCCCAGGACGCTTGAGCCCTGTTCGAGAAATATCCTGGCGTGCCCGCCGTCACCCAGAGTCCCATCCACGACGCGTGTGCGCCCGTTCGCAGCACCTGCGATTTCCCGGGCGAGCACCGGTTCGTGAAAAGCCGGCCGTAAATCCGACATGACCGCCTTCGATGGGGAATGACGGACGGGAGCACATATGGAGGGGAGAAGTTTAACGGCGTGGGCGTCGAGTCGTTACTGCAGGGAAGAACACGGCTCAAGAAAAACCCCACTGGCCAGGGCCAGTGGGGCGTGGTGCAATCGAGGCACGGGGCTGACGGGGCTCGAACCCGCGACCTCCGCAGTGACAGTGCGGCACTC
>JBDTQP010000017.1:0-21748 GCA_039932125.1 Gemmatimonadota bacterium | reverse complement strand
GTGCTGGGTGCTGGGTGCTGGGTGCTGGGTGCTGGGTGCTGGGTGCTGGGTGCTGCGGAACGTACGCCCACTGGCAGACATCACGGCCAGCGCGAACGATCGCGAGTTCACTGCTTGCCCGAAATTCCATAGGAGACGCCGCAATGCTGGCTCCTGGCCATCGAGTGGCCTTCACTTTCACCCTCTCTCGCTATGCCATCAGCTTTCGACAACGAAACCGCCACTGAGCTGCTGGATCGCATTGATCAACTGCGTCCGGACTCTCCGAGGACGTGGGGCACCATGTCAGCGCCACAGATGGTATGTCATCTGACCGATGCGATGAAGGTGACGCTTGGAGAGATACCGGCGGAGTTCAGGCCAGGACCGCTTTCATCACGATTCGTTCGCTGGCTGATAGTGTCGGTGTTGCCGATCCCGCCGGGGAGGGCAAAAACACTGCCTGCGTTCATCACGTCCAGGCCCGACGACTGGGCTCAGGATGTCACTATGCTCAAGGACAAGTTTGGTGAGGTCGTTGCGCGGGGCAGATCGGCCAATCCTTCATGGGCGATACACCCGGCGTTCGGTGCGATGTCGACCAGACAATGGGGATTGCTGACGGCCAAGCACATGGATCATCATCTGCGGCAGTTTGGAGTCTAGTGAGCGGGGCAGCATGGCAGGACCAGGAGGGACTCTACATCGTGCTTCAGAATCTGTAAGAGGTGAACACAGGCGGGCAGAATGTCCCGCGCCTTCTTCGCGAGAAGCACTATCATCACCATCGCAAGTGGAATTTGAGAACGAATGAAAGGTGTATGCCGCGTGACGACAGCATGGGCCGACCCTCGGCTTTCAGCCGGGGGCAAGCACAGAACCTGACCAGTCATGCCCGATAAACCCGCCGACCAGAAACCCCGCATCCGGCTGACTTCGCTCTCCCACGGCGCGGGGTGAGCGTGCAAGCTCGGCGCCGCCGAGCTGGCGCACGTGCTGCGCCATCTGCCAAGCGTCGTGAATCCCGATGTGCTGGTCGATGCGTCGAGCCGGGATGATGCGGCGGTGTATCGGCTCAGTGCCGATCGTGCGCTTATCGCCACCGTAGATTTTTTCACACCCATCGTGGACGATGCCGCCGATTGGGGCGCCATCGCTGCCGCGAACGCTTTGAGTGATGTGTATGCCATGGGGGGAAAGCCGATCTTCGCCCTCAACCTGGTGGCATGGCCTCGTGAGACCCTGCCTTACGAGCTGCTTGGAGAGGTGCTCGCTGGTGCTGCCGCCGTCACGAACGAAGCAGGGTGCCTGATGCTCGGCGGGCATTCGGTAGACGATCCCGAGCCGAAATTCGGAATGTGCGTGATCGGAGAAGCCCATCCTGATCAACTGTTGACCAATGCGAACGCCCGGGTCGGGGATGTTCTTATCCTCACCAAGCCCCTCGGCACCGGTATTCTCTCGACTGCACTCAAGCGCGGAAAAATCGATGACGCGGCCATGGCGCCCGCCATCAGGTCCATGCGAACGCTCAACGCCGGCGCCATGCGTGCCGCACTGGAGCATGGTGTCCGCGCCGCGACCGATGTGACCGGCTTCGGTCTGCTTGGGCACCTTGGCAACATTCTCGAATCGAGCGGCGTGGGAGCCCGGATCAGCTTCTCCGCGTTGCCGGTTCTCGGCGGTGCGCTGGAGCTCTCCGCCCTCGGTATCATACCGGGCGGGAGCGCTCGCAACTATGAAGCGGCAGATTCAGTCGAGTGGGACGCGAAGCTGAGTACAGCCGAGCGAATGATCGCGGTCGATGCGCAGACGTCGGGCGGACTGCTGCTCGCGGTGCCGCCTCAGAAGATGGAGTTGGTCCTGGATACTCTCCGGAGGGAGCGGACACCCGCTGCTGCAGTGATCGGCGAGTTGACGTCTCAGCCAGGACGGGTACAGGTTGGGTGAGCGGACCGGCCATCGAGGAATGGGGCGGTTCTTCACTTGAGGAACAGCGTGGCCATGTCTAAATACCGGTGGACGACCCAGCGAATGGATCTGCTCGAGCGCGCCGTACGGGAGAACCGCCGGGTTTCTCTCATGCGGCGGGGGGACGAATTCATCGTGATCGCTCTCCGGATTGCCTCGGTCAAGCAGCGGGACGCGCTTATCGGCCGCCTCCCCATGACAGGGGAGGAGCTCACCTTTGTCCTGGACGATCTGGAGGGATTTCAGATCGTTGGGTGATCTGCATACCATTCCCCGTGGCTTTTCAGGCATGTCCCGCCGAATGGGTGTCCAGGTCACAGACGGCTCCCGTCTCCACGAGCAAATTTTCCAAGCGGAGACAAACTCTCCGTTTTCAACAAGATAGCCCAGCAGCATACCCGATCCAGGAGCGGCCATGCTCGCCATTTCCAAGCTGATCGACTTCTTCACCATGGGGTCGTCCCGGCCGGTTCGCCGTCTTCTGACATACTATGTAGTGCTTGTCGGGGTCACCGTTGCACTGGTGTATGTCTTTCCCGTTTTCGACGGACTCTTCTCCGGCGAGCGGCTCCAGGAGGTCTCCGCGGCGCCCCAACTTCTCCAGGATGGTCTCGGGAGTGTGCAGTACGAGAACCCCGACATCAATATGGCCCCCCGGCTTCAGCTCGCCTTCCTGACATTCGGAATCATGCTGGGGACGCTCGGTCTCATGCTCCCCGTGTCCTGGGTGTACATGTCGTCTCGACGAACGAGCGGCTATAGCCAGTCGGTCGTCCAGACGCTCATCATCCTGCCGATCGTCGTCGCCGGCATCGTCCTCATGGTGCGCAACAGCCTGGCCCTGGCGTTCAGCCTTGCCGGTATCGTCGCGGGTGTGCGCTTTCGAACGTCACTCAAGGATGCGCGTGATGCAGTCTTCGTCTTTTTAGCGATTGGAGTGGGGCTTGCCGCGGGCGTGCAGGCCCTCACCGTCGCATTTCTCTTCTCCCTCATCTTCAACTTCGTCCTCATTCTGATCTGGCGATACGATTTCGGAAGAAACGTGCTCGAGCCGGCTGCCGGTGCCATCTGGGTGGAACCGCTCAGCGGACTGGCGCAGAAGGAAGGCGTTCCGGACCGGGATATCATGATGGCACTCACACCGAAGAAGGTCAAAGCGCTGGAAGAGCGGTTCGCCCGGATTCACCAGATCTTCGGCACAAGTGGCAAGAAACCGCGGTATAACGGCGTCCTCTGGATCACGACGGATACCATCTCGGAAGCGCAGGAGTCGGTCGAGCCAGCACTTGACCAGGGCACCAAGCGCTGGAAGCTCGATGAAGTGGTCAGCAACCAGGGAAAGCCCTCGGAACTGTTCTACCTCATCCGGCTCGGCAAGTCGAGAACTCCGGAAGAGCTGATCACCCAGGTTCGCACGGCTGCCGGCTCATCTGTCCTTAACGCCGAAGTAGAGATGGGCGAGACCATGAATCCACCTAAAGAGAGTGCATGATGTGGATCGCAAGGAGTGGATTCATCCTGGGGTCCCTTTTTCTGGCCGGCTGCCGCGAAACGGGGAAAAGCTCAAGTGCGGCCGTCATCGATACAACGGTTCTCGCGGCACGGGAGACGCGGCTGGAGCAGACGCTGGGATCACGAGACAGCACGAAGGGCCCTGACGAGCCCATCGCTCGCTGGATTCTTTCCGGCGAACTCTCGGAAATCTCAGGGCTCGCGCTCACCGCCGATGGACGATTGCTGGCCCACGGCGACGAGCGTGGGATCGTCGACCAGATTGATTACCGACGCGGTGTGGTTGTGAAGCGCTTTACCCTCGGGAAACATGGGGTGCGGGCGGATTTTGAAGGCATCACTACTGTCGGTGACATCGTCTTCATGCTCGCCAGCAACGGCAACATTTATGAATTCCGGGAAGGCGCCGAAGGCGAGCGAGTCGACTACAGCATTCACGACACCCAGCTCGGCCGCGAGTGCGAGTTTGAAGGTATTGCCTACGATCCGGCGATCGGCTCGCTTCTGCTCGCCTGCAAGGTGGTCCACCTGAAGCACCTTCACGATCATCTGGTGATCTACCGCTGGAGCCTTCACGATGGCGGCAAGGACCGGATTACCAGGATCGATGGCTCGCTCAAGGACGTGCTCGCGGCCCATGACTGGAAAGAGCTGCACCCATCGGATATCACGATTGATCCGTTCACCGGCAACTACATACTCATCTCGGCGCAGCAGAAGGCGCTGATCTGGGTCAAACCGGATGGACAGATCCTTTCCGCGAAGGACTTGCCGAGTGGCCATGACCAGGCGGAAGGCCTGGCGATCACCAGGGACAGCATACTCATCATCAGCGATGAGGCGGTGAAACGTCCCGCGGTGCTTACGCTCTACCGCTGGCACTGATTGGGCATTTCGATTGGTGCGAGACAATCGCTGGCCATGGCGTGTTCGGGTGGATCAGATTGCAGTAGTGACAGAGACCAAAACCCCGTGTACTTGGTTCCCGGCAATCCGATTGGGCCAACATCGGACCGGGAGGCGGTGACGGAATCAGGCGCGAAAGTGAAAATCGTGGGGCTCACGGATCTCCGAAATTTTCGGATCCGCAATCATAGGGGTTGCCTTGATGAAAGATGCCCGATGACCTCCGCAGGGGTGGTGATTCCCCGTCAACGACAATGTAGCTCCAGCCATGCCCCGGCTTTGGGACTGGCACTCCTTTGCATTCCGTTCGTCCTCCACGCACAGACCGTCAAGCCTGCGCCTCCCCCCGGCAGTAACCCGGCCACTGTGATCGCCGGGAAGAAGTATGAATCCGGCGCCCTGTTCCGGTTCTTTTTTGGCGGTCGCTACCGTCCGCTCTGGAAGACACCGATCACTGTTCCGGTTCTGAACCTCGAGACATATGCCGGGGGCCTGCGCGCGACCAAGGTGGGCGGCGGTGCCCAAACGAAGTCCTTGCGACTGGAGAATGCCGAAGGCGTGGAGTACGTCTTTCGCTCGGTCAACAAGGACCACGTTGAGATCATGCCGCGGCTCAAGGGTACTGTAGCCGAAACAATCATGCTCGACCAGGTGAGCTCGACCCACCCGGGGGGTGCGCTGGTGGCTGCGGCATTGCTGGACGCAACCACTGTGCTGCATGTGACGCCGAAGTTGTTCGTGATGCCGGACGATTCCGTGCGACTGGGAGAATTTCAGGAGGACTTTGCGGGGCGCCTTGGACTGCTGGAGGAATTTCCCAGCAAGCCGAAAAATCATGCCGGTTTCGCCGGAGCGGTAGACGTAGTCAACAGCGATGACCTGCTCAAACTGGTGAACGCGTCACCGGCCAATCGCGTAGACGAAAGGGCGTACCTGGCGGCCCGGCTGATGGACATGTTCCTCAATGACTGGGACCGCCATCCCGGTCAGTGGAAGTGGGCAACCTGGGCAACGCGACGCGGCGTTTGGGAGCCGGTGCCGCGCGATCGTGACCGGGCCTTTGTCTGGTACGATGGTGTCATCCCGAAAATAGCGCGCCTGGCTGCGGCCAACCTGGTTCCTTTCAAGCCGTCGTACCCCACTGTTCACGGACTCACGTTCAACAGCGTTGAGCTGGATCGACGGCTCCTCAGTGGACTCGAGTGGCCCGTCTGGGATTCAGTGGTCAATGTGCTGTCGAGGGCGCTGACTGATTCGGTCATCGACGCATCGACGCGCAGAATGCCACCGGAATATCAGGCTTCCGCCAACGCGCTCACCGAGACGCTGAAGGGACGCAGACAACATCTGCCCGACATCGCCCGGCGTTTCTATGCATACCTTGGGCGAGTGGTCGACCTGCATGCGACCGACGCGAGCGACCACGCAACGATACAACGGGTGAACAACGACACCGTCCTTGTCGATATAGCCGACGAGGGAGGGCGGTCATGGTTCCATCGCCGCTTCGCCGCAGATGAAACCGATGAAATACGACTCTATCTCCACGACGGGGATGACCGGGCCATTGTCAACGGAGATGTGAAACGCAGCCTTCCAGTCCGGGTAATCGGTGGCAACGGCCAGAACACGCTGATCGACTCTTCACGGGTAAGCGGCCGGAAGAATCCGTCGCATCTCTACGAATCCGGAACGGTAAGCGGGGTGCACTACGGCCCTGACAGCATGTTCGCGAGGCGACCCTGGATCAGAGAGCGGGGAAAGTACGTGTCGCCGGGGCGGGACTTCGGCCATCGCCTAACGCCAATTTTCAGCCTCACCGCCGACGACGACTATGGCGTGGTTCCCCGCATCGGGCTCAGCCATTACCGGTACGGGTTCGGAAGGATTCCATATCAGCAGCGATTCGCTCTCACGGTGGAGTACGCCACCGGTGTTTCCGGCCCGAGGATCGAAGGCCAGGTCGACCAGCGATACGAATCGAGTCCCATTCACCTGGTTGCCACCGCCCGATTGTCCGACCTGGAGATTATTCGGTTTCACGGCTTCGGCAATGACACCCCGGGGGGCGATGCCACCGACTTTTACGACGTGGAGAATCGCCAGTGGTCGTTCCAGCCGGCCGTCGCATATTCGCTGGGACCGAAAAGCGATCTCTACCTGGGGCCGGTCTTCGTCTACTCCCAGACAGAGCACACGCCGGGTCGTTTCATTACTAATGCCGATCCCTATGGCTCCGGCGATTTCGGCGAGGCGGGGGCGCGAATGTCATTGCATTACGATCTCCGGGATCAGGCGAAGCATCCGAGACGGGGGGGTCTATTCGAGCTGGCCGGCGAGTACTTCCCGGCAACTTGGGATGTGAGGAATGGGTTCGGATCGGTGCAGGCATCGTTCGCCGGGTACCATACGCTGCCGCTGCCACTCCGTCCCATCCTTGCCATACGAGGGGCGGCAAAGAAAGTCATTGGAGACTTCCCTTATTTCGAAGCCGCATTCGTAGGCGGCGGCGGCAGTGTTCGCAATCTCGATGCGGAGCGCTTTGCCGGTGATGCGTCACTCAATGCCACCGCGGAGCTTCGTTTACCGCTTGCGCATGTCTCGTTCATCCTCCCGCTGGACATGGGAATCTTTGGCCTGGTGGACGCCGGTCGGGTCTACCAGGATGGTGAATCACCGGGCGGATGGCATTCGGCGGTTGGTGGAGGCTTCTGGGTGGGACTGCTGGATCCATCAACGGCGCTGAGTTTCGCGTTTACCAACGGCCAGGAACGGACCGGAGCATTCGTTCGCCTCGGGCTGGCGTTCTAAGAGCCGTTCATGCCTCGTGCCCTGACTTCACGAGCAGCACTCGATTCATCCCCGGCACCAGGCGCCAGAACGTCTGTTGTCGCGAAGATCGTCTCCGGCCGCCGCTTCTGGAAGTGGATCCGCCGCTCCGCCCTGCTGATTGGGCTCGGCACGGCCATTCTCTTTCTGCCTCTTCGGCCGGCGATTCATGCACCTCGCGTTGCCGTCGCGTCGGGCGCGACATCGGTAACACTGGCGGCCGGTCCGCAGTACGGCGCAGGCCCGGTCAGGCGCTGGCTCCTCGGTGGACGTTACCGCGTGCTGTGGCAGGAGCCAATCACTGTTCCCGTGCTGGACATGGAGCATTTCGACGGCGGCCTTCGCGTCATCAGGGAAGGCGGAGGAATGCAGAGCCGCACCTTGCACCTCCGCTCGACCAAAGGCCGGCACTTTCTTTTTCGGTCGGTCGACAAGGATCTGCTCCGGTTGATTGATCCGCGACTCGGGCGAAGTCTGGCTGCCGCAGTCCTTCAGGATCAGGCCAGCGCATCTCATCCAGCCGGCGTTCTCGTTGCGGCACCGCTTCAGGCCGCTGTCGGCCTCATACAATCCAATCCCACGTTCGTCGTTCTTCCAGACGCCGCCTCGCTCGGAACCTACGGCGCGCAGTTCTCCGGCATGTTCGGGACGATCCAGGAAGACCCGGACGACCTGGTTCCGCCGCTCCCTCGTGGACAAGCCGCCCGAGTATTACATACGGAGGAAATGCTGCCGCTGATCGATGCATCCCCCGGACAGCGGGTGGACGCCAGGCAATTTTTGACGGCGCGACTCCTTGACCTTTTCCTGAACGACTGGGACCGGCATGAGGGGCAGTGGCGGTGGTCGGAGGTGGTGACGGCAGGGGACACGACGTGGAATCCAATTCCGGTAGACCGCGACCAGGCATTCGCATGGTACGATGGGCTCCTGGTAAGAGCAGCCCGAATCGGCCTGCCCAAACTCATTTCATTCGGGCCCCGGTATGCAAGTCTCAATGGCCTGACCTGGAATGCCCGGCGGCTAGATCCCCGGCTGCTGGGTGGTCTCTCGCGTCCAACGTGGGACTCGATTGCCTCATGGATAACCGCACAGCTCAGCGATTCGACCATTCAGGCCGCCGCCAGGCGGATGCCGGAGCCATACTGGAGAATAGAAGGAAAGTCACTCGTCACCACGCTCCAGCAACGCCGCCGCGGCCTCCGCGAGATAGCGGACCGGTTCTATCTGCAGCTTGCCCGGGAACCTGAGGCGCATGGAACATCGAGCGACGAAGAAATCATGGTGGACGGGTCAACCGACGGTGCGCTCGTGGTACGCATCGCTCCCCGCGATCATTCCGGGATCCAGCAATACGCCCGTCGTCTCGATCCCCGGGAGACGCACGCGGTCCAGATCTTTCCCGGCGGGGGCCGTGATACCATCATGACGTCAGGTAACCTGAGCACAATTGATGTCATAGTAATAGATAGCGAAGGCCGGCGTTTTCCACTGAAAGACTACCAGCAGAGACTTTCTCAGTGAGAGAGGTGACTGGTATCAGGGACTTTTCGATGAAGCTCAATAAAAAGAGCTTCACCTATCCTGATGCATGCGCAGGACAGGCTTTGATCACGGACAAGAATGGAACTCGCATGGAAGCACGCGAGCAACAACTCTAACCCGGAGATCACGGAGAACAGTCAGAGGGACACGGAGCCCGCAACGACAGATCGACATCCGGATATGGTTCAGCAGTGCAAGTTGATTCCTGCAAACTGGAACACTCCCTGCTGAACTGGACCATCTGCAGCTGGCGCAAACGTCATCCGCGACCTCCATGTTGTTCTCAGCGCCCTCCGTGTTTCGGCTGTTGCTTTTGCAGTTGCGGTAACAATGCCTATGTGAACCCGCCCCTGACCAGCCCACTCTCCCTCGCTATCTTCCTGCCGTGCCAATCAATCCCATCGCCATTATTCATCTCGACGAGAGCTGCCTCGGCAATGGCCGCGAGGGTGATAACCCGGGCGGCGCGGGCGGCCTGATCGAAGTTCGCATCAGAAGCGGCATCGAGCGACGCGATTTCAGCGTCCACGCTCCCGCCACGACAAACAACCAGATGGCGCTTGCCGGTGCGGCTACGGTACTTGAGCTGCTGAGTGCCAGGGGCCGGCGGCTCCGGGTTCTTATGGTTTCCGACTCGCAGTACCTGATCAAGGGAATTCGTGAGTGGGTTCCGGGATGGATTCGCCGAGGCTGGACCAGGAAAGGCGGTCCAATTGAGAACCTGGCCCTCTGGCAGCGTCTCGTAGGCGCGACGAAAAATCACGAGGTGCAGTGGACGTGGGTGCGAGGCCATGCTGGCCACCCCAAGAACGAATATGCCAACGATCTCGCCGTCGCCGCCGCAACGACTCAGGACAGTCCGTCAGGTGTGGTGGAATCCGGGTTTCCCACTTGGATCCTTCGGCAGCGTGAAAAAAAGAAGCGATACCTGGATTACGACCCGGATATCGCCTTTACGGTTCTCGAATCACGAATGCAGGATGGCGATCGATTCGCCGTCATGGAGTGAACCAGGACACTCAGTGCCCGCCGAGGCCGTAGCTCAGGGTGATTCTTCCAGTCACCGCATCGGATGGCGCAGAATAAATCTGTCCGCTCACGCCAAACCGGGATACCGGGAACCAGGTTACACCGGCGAACAGCACGGCTCGGTTCAGGTCCACCGCGACCCGACGTCGATCGGTCTGCCCGAACTGGTTCGTGAAATTCACCCGGAACCTTGGGTGCAGCACGTTATAGCCGCCGCCCAGAAATGGCTGAAGGCTGCCCCCGCCGAGCGACCAGCCAACCGAAGCATCGGCTCCAAAGCTGTTGGGATGGTACTCGTCATTCGAAAGCATCCCATTGAAGCACTCGCTGACGGTGTCCATGAGCGCCTCCTCGTCACAGGTGATCGGCGCGTGGATGACGCCGGTCGTAGCGTGGAGCCGCAGGCCAAGTAGCATTCCGCTCGTCCCGAGCATGAAGCTGCGACCCAGCGATGCGCCAAAGACATTCGGCTCGGCTCCATTCACGGTGATGGGCGGAATCCAGCTCGCTTCCAGTGAGAGACCTCCGGGAAGTCCGAGTAATAGACGGGGACGAGGAAGCAGGGTCGCGAAGTCTGTGTTCTCCGGTCCTTTGCCGGCTCGGCAGATCGTCGGGGTGGCCGTAGAATCGTCGATGTTGGGCAGGTAACTCGTTTCGATCGCCAACTGCACGCTCCAGGGTGGTCGCGATGCCGGTGCTGATGCGGGACCGAAAGCGAGGGGTACGCCAAGAATAGCGAACGCGCTTGCTTCGTGAGAATCTTTGTCGGGAAAGCAATCACCCTGCGCGAGCGCCGTTCCGGGGATGGCCAGTAGAAGGGGGATGAGCCACGGCCGCATGTGATCTCCTTGCTTCATTGTGAGGGTGTACAGAGATTCAAGTACAGAGTTTGACGTCCGTCAATCTCGATTTATTCCGACACCATGACGACGTGACCGATCTCGAGCGCTTTTTTCGACGCCTGGTGGACAATCTGATCGCGATCGACCCGGCCAGGCTGCACCGGCCAGTGTCAATCGAAGAGATCGCGCAGACCATCGTGCCGTACCGTACGAACCGGCGCGCACTCGAGCTCGAGAGTAATGAGGACTACGATATGGTACTCCTTCGCTTGTGCGCAGGGGAGGGGGGATTTGTCCGAACTGATCCGCCCGAAGCTCAGGCAGCCTTCGTGGAGGAGACGGCCAGCCTGAATCCGGACCTTTCGGTACTCCGGCAGCTGCAGTCCATCGGTGTGCTTCTCGCAACCGAGCAGCTGGCGTATGCGCTGGGTCCGGAGCCGGGAATGGCGTATGCGCCGCGCGAAGACGACAACTCTCCCGACCCAGGCCCGAACGACCGGCCTGCCCTTACCCTGAAATCAGTCCGCTGGCCACGTGCCACGATCGAGCCTGTGATCGTGGATGATGATTCACCGGAAGTGGCGAGCGCTATGGCGGGCACGGCCGACAGATGCAGCTACTGCGGAGGAACGCTCCCGACGAATCGCGCGGTGAACTTCTGTCCCCATTGTGGTGAAAGCCAGTCGCTGGGTCGTTGTCCCTCCTGCCAGGCCGAGGTTGAACTGGGGTGGAAGCACTGTGTGACCTGCGGTGCTCCAGTGGCTGAAGCCTGATCCTTTATCTCGACATCCATGCAACATAAGATCGCAGTCATTGCCGGGGACGGTATCGGCCCCGAGGTGGTCGAGGCGTCGCTCCCTGTCATTGCTCGCGCCGCGACGATGGAGGGTGCCGAGCTGGCCTTCGAGATGCTGCCCTATTCTGCCAATCATTATCTCAAGACCGGGGTGACACTCCCCGAGGATGCGTTTGGGCACCTGCGGGATGGCGTGGATGCCATTTTTCTGGGCGCCCTGGGTGATCCACGGGTGCCGGATAACGAGCACGCACGAGACATTCTCCTTGGCCTTCGATTTCGCCTCGACCTCTATATAAATTTTCGCCCGATCGTACTGCTGCATCCCCGGCTGACACCGCTCGCGCATGCTCCCGTGATCGATATCGCCATTTTCAGGGAGAATACGGAGGGTCAGTACCAGGCCATCGGTCGAGCGGAACATGCGGGAACCCCGGAAGAGAAGCAGGTCTCGGAGGAGATCCACACGCGGAAGGGGGTGCGGCGAATCATTGAGGCGGCGTTCGCCTGGGCTGAGGCGCATGGGCGGACCCGCATCACGCTCTCGGATAAATCGAATGCGGTCCCGTTCCACAAAATCTGGGGGCGCCAGTTCGCCGAGGTCGGCGAGCGATATCCGGGGATAACCCGCGAGCACCGGTATGTGGATGTGCTGGCCATGGAGATGGTGCGCGACCCGGGAAGGTTCCAGGTGATCGTGACAAATAATCTCTATGGAGACATTCTTTCTGATCTTGGCGCGGGACTGGTGGGTGGACTCGGTCTCGCCGGCAGCGCAAACCTTCATCCCGGGAGAGCGGGGCTGTTCGAGCCGGTGCATGGATCGGCACCGCCTCTCGCGGGGAAGAATGTCGCGAACCCCATGGCCGCAGTGCTGACGGGTGCGCTGATGCTCGAAGCGCTGGGCTTTCCTGCGGCCGCGACTCGGCTGGAAACCGCGGTGCGTGCCGTCCTCTCCGATGGTCCGACGACGTCGGATATAAAGGGGACTTCAGGTACGAGGGAGGTAGCGAAGGCGATACTGGAGGCGGTTGAATAGAGCATAAGTTCGCGATTCACCACCTCAGCGCGTTACCGCCACGACGAACGCGATGATTGCGAGTAAGACAGCAAGTCCCGCCAGGCCGAGCGCCGCCATGACCATCAATTCACGCCTGCCTTCGTTACCCTGCATCAGCCGGGTGAGTCGTGTTTCGGTCTCGCTCTCGCCCCCCTGAAAGAGTGTTTGGGTCAACACGCTCTTTGCGGAAACGACGTCATCCATTCCCTTCTCGAAGTGTCGCTGGTGAATCTGCTTGACA
This sequence comes from Gemmatimonadota bacterium, assembly GCA_039932125.1. GTDB lineage: Bacteria > Gemmatimonadota > Gemmatimonadetes > Gemmatimonadales > GWC2-71-9 > DASYPP01. The sequence goes on along the minus strand of JBDTQP010000017.1, from coordinate 9,038 downwards.
TCATCGGGACCGGTTTCGATTGAAGCAATTGCCGCTGCCTTGAGCACTGCATTCTTGATGTCACCACCGCTGACTTCGTAGCGGGTAGCTAATGCCTGAAAGTCCACATCCGGCGCAATCGGCGTTTTGGTCGGATGAATCTGCGCCCGCCAGATACGCTCGCGCTCCGCCGGCGCTGGCATCTCGAACAGCACATGGGTCCGGATCCGCCGTTCAAACGCCGGATCGAAATTGGCCGCGAGGTTGGTCGCGAAGATCACTACACCATTGAAGTGCTCGAGTTCCCGGAGCAGCACGTTGACGACGGTGTTCGATTCCCGCATGTGCGAAAGACCGGCGCCGGTGCCGCGCCGGGCCGCGATAGCGTCGGCTTCGTCGAAGAAAAGCACGGCGTCGTTGTCCGACGCCGCGCGGAACACCGCAGCGACATTCTTTGGCGTCTCCCCCATCCACATCGATTCCAGCTCCGCATAGCGGACAACCAGCAGCTCCTTGTCGAGCGCATGGGCGATGGCTTCAGCGCAGATGGTCTTTCCGGTCCCCGGCGGCCCCGCAAAGTTGATGGCGACACTCAAGCCGGTTGCGTGTCGCTCACCGAGTCCCCAACGGGTGAAGATGAGATGCTGGCTCAGAACCTCTGCGAGGGCCTGGTCCAGGGCGCGCCGGGTCGTCGTGGGAAGCACAACATCGGCAAAGGTCCAGCGCGGCTCGATCCGCTCAATGGCCCGCCGACCTCCAAAACGTTCCGCAATCAGATTGAGCAGTGATGGTGACATGACAATCCTGGTGTAAGTAGTTGGAGTCCCTTTCGGGAACCATCTCGTGTTCCCAATCTGTAACGCTTCGGCCCCGGCTGCAGGAATGCAGGCCACAGGAGGAGCCGAACGGCCACCCCGGCCCATCGGATAGCGGCTCCGCTTATATTTCACGACTCTTTCTGACCACCCTCGATTCCAACAGGCTATGAAGACGCAAGGCCAGCAGAAAAATGTTGTTTTTCTTTCCGGCGCCCGGACCGGGTTTGGTACCTTTGGTGGTGCCCTCAAAGACTTTACGGCCACTGATCTAGGGGTTATTGCCGCCAAGGCTGCGCTTGAGCGCTCCGGCGCCACGACCATTGACCATGCTGTCTTCGGCAACGCGCTGCAGACTTCGGCAGACGCGATTTACCTGGCCCGCCACGTTGCTCTCCGCGCCGGTCTGCCCATTGAAACGCCCGCGGTCACGGTGAACCGCCTCTGCGGATCCGGATTCGAATCCATTATTCAGGGGGCTCAGCAGATACTGCTCGGCGAGTCGAACGTCGTGCTGGCCGGCGGGGCCGAATCCATGAGCCAGGCTCCACATGTCCTGCGGGGCGCCCGCTGGGGTCTTCGCCTCGGCCCGGCGGCTCCGCTGGAAGACCTGCTCTGGGAATCCCTCAAGGATCCCCTGTGCGGGTTTTCGATGGCCGAGACGGCGGAGAATCTGGCTGAGAAATACTCGATTCCAAGGGAAGAGGTAGACGCCTACGCGCTCAGCAGCCAGATGCGGGCGAAAGCAGCCTGGGCCTCCGGAGTCTTCAAAGACGAAGTTACCCCGGTTCCCATTCTTAATCGTAAGACAAAACAGACGGATCCCTGGGCAGCCGATGAACACATGCGCCCCGAGACCAGCGCCCAGGGGCTGGCCAAGCTGCCGCCATATTTCAAGAAGGATGGCGTGGTCACCGCGGGTAACGCCTCGGGTATCTGCGACGGTGCGGCAGCGGTCGTCATCGCCGGCGAGGATGCGATTCCAGACGGGATCAAGCCGCTCGGCCGGCTGGTGTCATGGGCTGTAGCGGGCGTTGAACCAAAGTATATGGGCATCGGACCTGCCCCGGCCGCGCGAAAGGCGCTGGCCAAGGCGGGCATGACGATCGACCAGATGGACCTGGTCGAGGTAAACGAGGCGTTTTCCGCCCAGTACATCGCCGTGGAGAAGGAATTGGGTCTCGATCGCGAGCGGACCAACGTGGATGGAGGCGCTATCGCGATCGGCCACCCACTCGCCGCCAGCGGGACGCGAATCACGCTTCACCTCCTGCTGGCGCTTCGGCGTCGCGGCAAGCGTTTTGGCCTTGGCAGTGCCTGCATCGGTGGCGGCCAGGGTGCTGCAGTCATCCTCGAAGCGTTCCCCGAATGATGGAATCTCTCCTCGGCGCCCTGGGCGTCGTCGTCGCCTACTGCTTCGCGAGCCTCCGGATCATCAAGCAGTATGAACGCGGTGTCAGCTTCTTCCTCGGCAAATACTGGGGGACCAAGGGACCAGGGCTCGTCTTTCTGCCGGCTATCTTCTCGAATCAGCGGGTGGTGAGCCTCCGGATCATGGCCGTGGATATCCCGCCGCAGGACGTGATCACCCGGGACAATGTCTCGGTCAAGGTAAACGCGGTTCTCTACATGAAGGTGAGCAATCCCTCCAAGGCAGTTATTGAAATCGAAGATTATCGCTTCGCGACGAGCCAGCTGGCGCAGACGACGTTGCGCTCGGTGCTTGGTGAAGTCGAGCTCGATGAGCTGCTCGCCGACCGGGAAAAAATCAACGGCATTCTCAAGCGCATCATCGACGAACGCACCGATGCATGGGGAATCGAAGTGTCTGCGGTTGAAGTCAAGGACGTGGACCTGCCAACAGAGATGAAGCGGGCCATGGCGCGCCAGGCGGAAGCCGAGCGGGAACGCCGGGCCAAGGTGATTGCGGCCCAGGGGGAACTGCAGGCCTCCGAGACGCTCGCCGAAGCAGCGCGCAATCTATCGACCCAGCCCGCAGCAATTCAGCTTCGCTATCTCCAGACCGTCACCGAGATCGCCGCCGAGAATAATTCCACGACGATCTTTCCGATTCCTATTGAACTTTTCCGTCCGTTCCTCACTGCGGCGGAGAACCGCGCGGCCGGGAACATGCCAGCCGGCGTTCCGGCACTCCCTCTCCCCGATCCTGGCATGGCGCTGCCGCGGTTTGAGACGGACCCGGCCAAGGCAAAAAAGGAATAAATGAGCGACGGTCTCCCGGCCCGCATTGACCGAGCAACGCTGGATCGCATCATCCAGCGCGCCACTGAATTGCAGACGGGCTCGCGCGATATCGGTGACAATCTCACGACCGATGAAGTTCTCAAGCTCGGCAAGGACGTGGGCATTGACGAAGGCTACCTTCAGCAGGCCTTACTGGAGGAAACCACCAAGGTTCACCTGGAGGAGACACACGGCCTCTGGAACAAGCTGGTTGGTCCGGGGATGGTGGGTGCGCAGCGGGTCATCCTGGGCAGTATCGAATCCGTCGAGCAGCAGCTGATTCGCTGGGTGGATGAGAACGAGCTCTTTACCATCCAGCGGCAGCAGCCGGGACGGATTTCGTGGGAACCGATCGGGGGATTTCAGGCGGCGTTTCGCCGATCCACAGCTGCGCTCGGCGGGGGCAAGCGGCCCTTCATGCTGGCCAAGGCCAATGTGCTGGCCGCGACGATCCTTCCGCTGGAACCGGGGTATTGCAACGTCGTGCTCACCGCGACCATCGGGAAAGCGCGTTCGGGTTATATCGGGGGATCGGCGGCGGTGGTCTCGGCGTCCGTACTGGCCGCGGTGGCGATCGCTGCCATGTCACCGTTTATTCTCGTCGCGCTGGCTCCCCTGCCCCTCGGGCTTGGTCTCGGCTGGGGCATCGCTCGCCAGTACCGTCCGGTTGCCGAGCGGGTTCAGCTCGGGCTCGAGCGTGCGCTCGACCAGCTGGAGCGCGGTGCCGTCAAACCGTCACACGTGCTGCCGGGAAGGTCCGGAGGTCTCATGGGAATTATTGCGGATGAGGTAAAGAAGGCGCTCAAACCGTAAGCCGCGGAAGGTCTCGTCGGGGAGCGCCATCGCTCCGGGCTGGCAGAATCAGGTCGCGTAGTCTTCAGCAACGACAAATATCAAACACAAGGAACTGGCTGATGCCGGAGATCAGGAAGGTCGGCGTACTTGGGTGTGGTTTGATGGGGAGCGGCATCGCGCAGGTGTGCGCTGCGGCCGAGTATCAGACTACCGTGCGCGAGGTCGCGCAGGCTCCGCTGGATAAGGGCAAGGCGGGCATAACCAAATCACTGGACAAGTTCGTTGAGAAGACGAAGATGACGGCGGCCGAGCGGGATGCAACGCTGGGACGGCTTTCATTTGTCACCGAGATGAGTGCGCTCAAGGATTGCGATATCATCATTGAAGCGGTGACTGAGGATCTCGAGCTCAAGAACGGTATGTGGAAGGAGCTTGATGGGCTCTGTCCGCAACACACGATCTTTGCTTCGAATACCTCGAGCCTGACGATTGCGGCTATGGCAGCGACGACGTCGCGGCCGGATCGATTCGTCGGACTCCATTTTTTCAATCCGGTTCCCCTGATGCAGCTGGTCGAGGTGGTCCGGACGGTTACCACCAGTCCCGACACCTTCGAGCAGGCGCTCAACTTCGGCCGGAGTCTCGGCAAGGAAGCCGTGGCGGCCAAGGACAACTCCGGTTTCATCGTGAACCTGCTCCTGGTTCCCTACCTGCTCGATGCAATCCGGTCGCTGGAGCGCGGCGTAGGCAGTACGGTAGACATTGATAACGCGATGAAGCTGGGCTGCGGCTATCCCATGGGGCCGTTCACCCTGCTGGATTTTGTGGGGAACGACACGACCTACAAGATCGCGGAGATCATGTTTGAGGAGTATCGGGAGACGCGGTATGCTCCACCGCCGCTGCTCAAGCGGATGGTGCTGGCCGGAATGTACGGCCGGAAGAGCGGCAAAGGATTCTACGACTATTCAATGAATCCCCCCAAGCCAACCAGCCTCGGGCTCTGAAGCCTGATATGCGACTGGCCTCCGGTTCGATACTTGTTGGACTGGCGATGGTGATCGCTGCCTGCCAGGCGTCCACCACCCGGCCGATCTTCGGGCCTGTGGCCGGTTCAGCGTCCGTCGTGCTGGAGACGGGGGTTACCCATGCCACGACGCTGCTGGCCGACGCACTTAAGGCGGACAGCATCCCGGTAACGGCTGTTTACCCCCGGGACGGATTCTTGCAGACGCCGTGGTTCGATAGCGCGACAGGCCGGCCAACCGACAGGCGGCCTCTGGGGACGGATGTCGTTCGGGTCCGGGCCTGGGTTGATCCGGAAAAGCCGGGGTTCAGCCGGCTGCTGGTTGAAGCGACTTATCGAGATATTGTCGATCCTTCACTGCCCGAGCGAGAGCTCGATCGAGTGCTGCCACCCGATCATCGGGTGTCCAAACAAGTGCTGGGGGTTCTGGACTCCTTAAGGAAAAGATATGGTGAGCCTGATCGATCTGAATGAAACGTTTCTCCCTGTCGGTCAAATGCGGCAGATAACTTCCGTATCCGCATTCTACGATCAGGTCATCGTCTGTGAGATGTCGCTCGACCATCATTGGACCTATCCCATGCACTTTCCCAATGATCCCATTCTTCCAGGTTGCCTGATTATCGAGGCGGCTGGCCAGGTGACTGCACTCTGGGCGTGGCTTGATGGCCAGCGGGGCAAGCCGCGGCTGGTGAAGACTGCGGCGGATTTCCGAGCTCCAGCGGGTCCGGAGCATGAGGTGTTGACGTTCCGCGCCAGGATCAAAAAGAAACGTTTCCTGAATTTCGGGACGATCTCGGTCCAGATTGGGGATATGGAGATTGCGACGATCGAAAACTGTATAGCGGTGGTTTGAGGTCCTGGAGCAACAAGAAAATTGGGTATGGGCTGGTTAGCCTCGGGCTTCAGGCGAGCGTTGAGGTCGTCAATCGCAATCACGGAGTAACAGAAAACAGCTGAGGATACACGGAGACATCTCGGGCGCTCATTTCGATGAAAAAGATCTTCAATACTGAAGGTCTTTTGTTTTTTATGAACTTCATAAACGCATTATGACCAGCACGCCCGGACGGCATTCCGATAAGAGCGCGGATCGTTGTCCCGGGCAGAAGACCTCCCCGCCGAAAGCGCAGCCAGTTACGCCATTGAGTCATCCCGAGCACAGCGAGGGAACGTCTCACCTGACCTAGCTATCAGTCCGCTGCACTCAATCGTGCCTCGCGAGTAATACGGCGCGATCACCGCGAGTGAGCGCCGCCAGGGAATCACCGCGCTCTTTTCGATCAGAAGCGCTCCCGCCGGGCGATCCTTTCCATCTGCTGCCACGCCATCGGGGCAAGGGTTCACCGCTCACTCATCGCGCGCGACTCAGGATTGGGGTCAGGACATCCAGCCCAGCCCGGCGTCGGAACTTGTGCATGGGGTGTCGAGACACTTATTCAGACCTTTTCTAGGCGTCAATGCTGGCTGTTCCCAAGCCGGGTGAGAAGTTCCCTCGCTGCGCTCGGGATGACTCGCGCTGGAAATCGAAAAGCGCCTTCGGCGGGGGAGGCTTCTCCTTAAGTCCCTGAGGCACAGCGGGAACGAGCATTGCATGGAGCCATGCGTTCGTGCAGTTACGAAAAGGCGCTTCACAATTGAATAGCTGCTTCAGCGAAGTCAGCGCACAGGGGTTTCAGATATTCCTACTGGTTGACGGCGGATGGCGGACGTCGTGCCAGGAGCAGGTATCCTGCGCCGCCCAGCGCAACCGCAATCGCAAGCTGCTTGAGTTCTCCCGCCGGTCTCGACAGAATCAATGCAAGACAAATGAGCACGCTCATTCCGGCTACGGCATCACCGCCCCAGACTCGGAATCCGGACCTCGCTCCCGGTCGGCGGCGCAGAACGGGCAGGGCCGCGCAGGTAACGAGATAGGTCAGGACACGGATCTCGACCGTGAACGTCGCGGCGGAGGTGAAGGTGCTGGAGAACGTGAAAATCAGCATGCAGATGTTGGAGACCACGATGCCGACCCATGGGGTCCGGAATCTCTGGTGGACAGCCGCAAAGAGTGGTGGCAGCTGTCCCCGCTCCGCCATCGCGAACGGAAGCCTGGCAGCGGCCAGCACAATGGTGTGGGCGACGCCAAGTGTTGAGATGACGGCACCGATCACCATTACCGTTGCACCGGTCTTCCCCAGGTGGACCATCGCAGCATCCGCGAGCGGCCGCGCGGAAGACCCGAGGCCGGGGAGGGTCCCCACCGCCACCACCTGTACACCGATATACACTATCGCCACAACGACGAGTGCGGTAAGCAGGGCGAACGGGATTGCCCGGCCTGGGTTCTTAATCTCTCCGCCTGGAATCGCCAGAATTTCGAATCCGCTGAATGCATAAATTGCAAGGAGAACCGCGCTCCAGAGCGAGAGCGGTGGCACGCTGTTGAGTGGGAATATCCGGCTGCCGGACACGAATGACATGCCCACCAGGATGAAAAGACCGAGCGGGATGAGCTTCCCAATGGTGAGGATGGTACTGATCCGGGCGGCGCCCCGCACGCCAAGTAGGTTGATGGCTGTAAGGGCAAGGACGACCAGGACAGCGGTGAGATGTCGCGCAGCGCCCTGCTCCAGCGCTGGCACCAGGTATGTCGCGTAATTGAGAAAGAGGTTGAGAACGGCGGCAAAGCCGAAAAGTCGGGCGACCCAGAGCAACCAGCCGATCTCAAATCCCACCGCCGGGCCGAACGTAGTGAGCGCGTAGAGGTAGGGTCCCCCCGTCTCCTGAAAGGCACTGCCCACTTCGGCAAAACAGAGAGTAATGAAGCTGACGATGAGGGCGGCGAGGAGGATCGCAAGAATGCTCATCGATCCTACTCTGGCGTATAGCACCGCCGGAACACCAAAGACTCCTGCACCAATCACGGCGTTGATGGCAAAGGCGATCAGGTCTCCCTGGGGGATGCCCCGGACCAAGGCTCGTTCAGGCGCGGTGCTGGTCATGGCTGGCTGCTTGCCTTTTGGTATGGGCCCCGTACGCGCACGAGCACGTCCCATCGAGATCGGCCGTTCGCTGCTGGAAATATTCCAGCGCATCGTTGATGGCCATGGTTGTACCCGCTCGGTTCGAGATTCTTCAAGCCATACTCCAGCCAGGTTATACGCAGATGATACACCAACATAATCCGCAGATTACGCAGATTTACGCAGATTGAGTTCCCAGCGTCTGGTAGAATCGCTTTTTTGTGATTGTTTACAATTATTGAGTATGGAGAACGGAGCATTGTGAATGTGGTTCACAATAAGGTTATCCGCAGATGAGACACCAACATAATCCGCAGATTACGCAGATTAACGCAGATTGAGTTCCCATAACCTGGTAGAATCGCTTTTATGATTGTTTACAATTATTGAGTATGGAGAACAGAGCATTGTGAATATGGTTCACAATGAGGTTATCTGCAGATGACGCAGATTGAGCTTCGCAGAACCGGGAAGAATCGCTTCTTTTCGACTGTTACAATTGTTGAATAAGAAAAAAGAGCATTTGCGGATGTGGTTCAATGTCACCACAATGCGATCTCTACATGTTGGTGGGTCTAATCTGCGTGAATCTGCGTAATCTGCGGATCAAGTTGTTCAGGGAGCGAGACACGACACGCGAATCATAGGATAGTCTACCCCCCTTGTTCCCTGAGGGCCGGGGCCCTCGATCCGTGCCATCAAGGAATCAGATCCGACTCTACGGTAGATAATCCGCTGAGGAAAGTCATGCGCGAGGTTTTCGACGGTAAACTCCGAATCCGTGACGGCGATGGAGGTAAACAGCGTTTCCGGTTGATCGGCAACGAACGCATGGTAGACCAGGTGATCGCCTTCGACGGTGAGCCGGAGCTGCTCCAGCTCTCGCACGGTTCCATCCATGACAGTGCGGCTCGCTCCTATCATCATGCCGCCGCCGGGCGGCATCCACATCTCCGTGGTGTACCGATTCCCGCGCTGCCCTGCCCAGCACCCGGCGAGCCAGCCGGCCTTCGCCACGACATCCTGCTGTGCCAGCAATGGAGCCGGCAACAGGCAGAGAGCCGAGATCAGCGGCACGAGAATGCGAGGTGTCATGCGGAGGCGCCTGAAGTGAGTGATGATTCCTTTGTGAAAGCGCTGCAACGAAGAAGGGCCGGCAATGCCGACCCT
>JBDTQP010000016.1:0-21793 GCA_039932125.1 Gemmatimonadota bacterium | reverse complement strand
GGGTCGGGTCCGGGAACATCGGTGAACCCCGAATGTATGATCTGGACCATCGTGCTGTCGCCCTGGGGCGCAATCACAATTTCCAGCCGTGTGCCGGGCGCCTCCGCGCTTTCCAGGAGCAGGTGTTCTCCTGGCGTCATGGCGATGACGCGGTATGTCATCGCCGAGCCAAGTCGGTCGAAATGCCAGCTGACTCCGCCCTCCTCCAGCGAACCGGTGACCCGGTCGGCAAACCATTCAACAACGCGGGCTGGATCGGTCCAGCATTGCCACACTCGCTCTGCGGTCGCCCGCGTCATGACAGCAACTTCGATTGCACGGCCCGCGTGATCAGGACCCTGGATCTGGTGTGGCATCACCGTGACTCCCGTGAGATCTGTGAGGGTGCGGCAGGGGGTAAAGGCCGAGCACCAGCGAGAACGGTGTGAGATTTTCTGGGCGACGTTCGCTGGAGGATCCGGTAAACGCCCGGATTGTTTTCGCCACGGCGTCGCTCAGTGCGGACACAAAACTGGAGCGCTGCTCGTCGCTGAAAAACTGGAGCTTGCTGGAGAAGGAAAGAACCGATGGAGAGGAACCTGGAGAGGAGGCTGTCAGGGTCGGGGAGACATCCCTTTGAATTCTGGCCGTGAGCGCCAGCAGCGCGGCGGCGGTTACCGGTTCGGGCGCGCGTCGTCGTCCGGGATCGAGGTTTCCAAGTATATCCGGCGCAATCAGATAGGACCTGGCGCTGGTCTGCAGACGGCGTTCGACCATGTTCCGGCGCCGTACTTCGATTTGTGGGGTGAGCAAACCAGCACGTTCCAATGCGATAACGTGGTAATGGACCATTTGACGAGGTAGCCCCAGCTGCCGCGCTGCCTCAGTCGCCGAGGTTCCATCGACTGCCAGATTCATGATCTGGAGACGCAATGGATGAAGGAGTACGCTAACTCTATCTAATTTGTCGAGATATTCAATATCAGGCTGCCCCATGAAGTGTAATTCTGTCTGGACAGGAATATTTGTCAATAGGGGGCGGGGCAGCGGGGTGTCGGGGCACGCCGCACTCCGCACATGCTCACCAGCTTACCGGCATCGAGCAGCATCATTTCTGGGCAGTGCCGAGGCGGATCGGTCCAGGTGCGGAGCACTCGGAACCGCCGGCATGCTGGCGAATCTCTCGTGGGCGGGAAACTCCAAGCCCCCGCTTATGACTTCACCTGGTCGTCTCAAAATGCTTTCCACCCGAGCGTTGCACTGGTAGTTTTGATCATGGCCCCTCAGAACATCGATTCGCTTCACCGCGCGCTTAAGAACGGGGAGATTTCCCCGGTCTATTACTTCTACGGTCCGGAGGAGATTCTCAAGGACGAAGCCCTGCATCTGGTTCTGGACCGCGTACTCGATCCCTCGCTTCGCGATTTCAATTATGACCAGCGTTCCCTCACCCAATCGGATCCCGAGTCACTTCACGCGGTGCTCAATACGCTCCCGATGATGGCCGATCGCCGAGTGGTCGTGCTTCGAGATCTCGAGTCGCTCAAGAGAAAGTCCAAGGTCAAGGCAGTCCTCGAAGCCTACCTGCAGCGGCCCTCGTCTGACACTGTGCTCATCCTGGTTCAGAGCTCGCATGATACGAAGGCGGATCCTATGCTGGCCCGCGGCACGATGGCCGTCGAATTCCTGCCCGTGTCCGCTGAGCGCGCGGCACGCTGGATAGGCCACCATGGGGGAAAGCTCGGCCTCGAGCTTGCACCCGAAGCCACCGCCCATCTCCTCGAGGCGGTGGGCAATGATCTCGGTATGCTTCGAATGGAGCTCGAGAAGATCGCGAGCCTCTCCATTGAAGGTCCGGTCGGAGTGGATCAACTGGCGGCGCTGGTCGGGGTCCGCCGGGGCGAGACACTGGTCAGCTGGTGTGACCTTGTCATGGAGGGAGCGGTCAATCGCGCAGTCCCGATGGTGGGCCGGGTGCTGGAGCAATCCGGTATGTCGGGAGTGAAAATGGTGACGGCACTCGGAACAGCGATGACCGGTATGGGGCTGACGAGGGCACTCTTCGATCGCGCACCCAACCAGCGCGGTCTGCCACAGAAGGTCTTCACCACCCTGCTGAGTATTCGACCTTTTGGTATACCCAACTGGAAATCCGAAGCTGAGAAATGGGCACGCTGGGCGCCACTCTGGCCCCAGAATCGTGTACGAGAAGGCCTCCGCGCCATATTGATGGCGGATCGCACGCTCAAGAACACGAGAATTTCGGATGAGCGCGGCATTGTCACCGATCTTGCTTTTCGGCTCACGGAGCATCGATGGGGGGAAGCTGCATGAGGGCAATGGCGCTGACTCTGATCCTGCTGATACTGGCGGGTCGAACGCTGGCGGCGCAGGAAGACAGCCGCCTGCTCGCCGCGGTACGACTGGCGCAGGATGGTCAGGGCGACTCAGCCCGGGCCATTGTCCTCGACATGCTCGACCGGACGCCAGTCTCCGACACGCTCTTTCCCCAGGTCGTCTACACGATGGGCATGGTAGCCCGGGACGCGGCGGATCGCAGCAGAAATTTCAGGCGCGTGGCGGTAGAGTTCGCCGGGTCCGCCTGGGCTGATGATGCATTGCTTGGACTCGCCCAGGAAGATTTCGCCGCGGGGCGGCTGGAAGCGAGCGCGCGAAACATCGAGCGCATCAAGGCGGACTATCCGACCAGCACGTTGCTGGCGGTTGCCTCGTACTGGGGCGTCCGGACCTACTTTGAGCTCAAGCGCACGACGCAAGCCTGCCAGTGGCTGGCCCAGGGCAAAGCCATGGCCGCGGATGATGTCGAGCTGCTGAACCAGTTCGACTTCTATCAGCCACGCTGTGACGTATTCCCTTCGGCCGCCCTTCCAGCCTCCCCACGTCCGACCGGAGACACCGCCTACACGGCGGCTCAACCGCCGCCTGCAGCGACGCCGCCGGCGACACCAGCACCCGCGTCCGTTACGACGGAGTCACCGGCACCGGTAACAAGGGCAGGGGGCGTATTTGCAGTCCAGGTGGCGGCGGTTGGCAATGAGGCGGCAGCGCAGGGAACGATCACCGCTCTCCGAAACGCCGGGTTCGAGCCCCGCATCGTGCGCGAAGGCGGCTATATCAAAGTGCGGGTTGGACATTTTGCCCAGCGATCCCAGGCCACGGCGGCCGCGTCACAGGTACGTGCCAAGCTGGGCGGCAGCCCTTTCGTGGTCGAGGAGCAATGACGGGAAGGGCTCTTGAACCGTCGGGCACACCGCTGCTGCAGCAGTACCGCGAAATCAAATCGCGGCACAAGAATTCGATTCTGTTTTTCCGGATGGGCGATTTTTATGAGATGTTTTTCGAAGACGCCGAGCTGGCATCGCGCGTCCTCAACATCACCTTAACGGCTCGGGGTGATGGCGTTCCTCTGGCCGGCGTCCCGGTGAAAGCGGCAACCGAATACCTCCGGCAGTTGATTGCCCACGGTCATCGCGTGGCGATCTGTGAGCAGATCGAAGACCCCAAGCTTGCCCGCGGAATTGTCCGGCGCGAAGTGGTAGAGACCGTTACCCCGGGCGCCCTCCTTGATGAGTCATTTCTTTCCGGTGGCCGGAACAACTATCTCGCAGCGGTCTCTCCCGGCGACGAACGAAGCGGTCTCGCCGCTATCGATCTCAGTACCGGCGAATTCATCCTCGAGACGCTGGAAGCGGACGGGTTGGCAGAGGCGCTGGCACGGCTCGCTCCAGCGGAAATCATTGCGCCTGTCGACTTCAAGTTGGCCGCCGATGGCCCGCTCCGGACGGATCGCGAGCGATGGGAGTTCGACGCCGACCTGGCCCGGCCGGAGCTCGCGCAGCGCTTCGACCTTGCCTCGCTGGATGGGCTCGGGCTCGCGCCGGATGACTGGCCCGCGGTCGGAGCGGCCGGCGCTTTGTTACGCTACCTCGCCGAGTTGCAGCCTTCTGGTCTTCCGCACCTTTCACGTCCGGTCGTCCGGAGAAGCGAGGGACATCTCTGGCTGGACGAGATGACCCGCCGCAACCTGGAGCTGGTGGACCCGCTCAGCGCCGGCGCCCGCAACTCGACGCTGCTCGAAACGCTTGATTGCACGATGACACCGATGGGAGCCCGGTTACTTCGGCGCTGGGTGCTTTCGCCACTCTGCGACGCGGTGGCGATCGCGCGGCGGCTCGATGCCGTCGAGGTTCTCACGGGCGACAGCCGCGGCAGAGATCGTCTTCGCGAAGCACTCGATGGTGTTCGAGATCTGGAGCGACTGACCGGCCGCGTGGCCTCTGGTCGCGCTACTCCGCGCGACATGGGGGCCCTCCGGGATTCGTTCGTGCGACTGCCTGACGTCCTGGAAGGACTCACCGGACTCGCCGGCCGCGATAATAGCGCGCTCCTTTCGGAGATCACATCGGAATTCGACCTGCTGAGCGATCTCGCCACCGGGCTGAGCCGGGCACTCACCGAGCGGCCGCCAGTAAGCCTGGCCGACGGCGATATCATCCGCCCCGGTTTCGATGCCGCGCTCGATGGGTTTCGAGAGCTCCGCGACGGGGGCAAGCAGTACATCGCCTCGCTGCAGCAACGTGAGCGCGACCGGACCGGAATCGCGTCGCTCAAGGTGGGTTATAACAAGGTTTTTGGATACTACCTCGAGATCACCCACGCGCAGACCGGACGGGTTCCGCCGGATTATGAACGCCGGCAGACACTATCTGGCGCCGAACGCTATGTCACCCCCGAGCTCAAGGAATATGAGTCGAAAGTGCTCGGTGCGGAGGAGAACATTGCGACGCGGGAAGCGGAGCTATTCTCCGCCCTGCGAAGCCACATCGCGAGCGCGACCATCCGGATTCAGAAAGCGGCCCGCAGTCTGAGTCAGCTCGATGTCATTGCGGCGCTCGCAGAGGTCGCAGTGCGCGATCGCTACGTGCGACCGGAGGTTGCTGAAGAATATGGGTTGATGCTGGCGGGGTGCCGGCATCCGGTGATCGAGCGACTGATGCCGCGGGAGTCATTCATCCCTAACGATGTCGCCTTTGATCTGGCTGCAAGGGTGCTGCTGGTGACCGGCCCCAACATGGCTGGCAAGTCTACCATTCTCCGGCAGATCGGGCTCTGCGTCGTGCTGGCGCAGATGGGCTCGTTCGTGCCGGCCGGCACGGCACGGATCGGGGTCGTGGATCGTCTCTTTACCCGTGTCGGCGCGAGCGACAACCTGGCGCGGGGACAGTCCACGTTCATGGTGGAAATGAGCGAAACCAGCGCCATCCTGCACAACGCTACCCCGAAGAGCCTGGTCCTGCTGGATGAGATAGGCCGGGGAACCTCGACCTATGACGGCGTCGCTATTGCCTGGGCGGTGACCGAGTACCTGCACGACCTGGTCGGCTGTAAAACGATGTTTGCCACCCACTACCATGAGCTGATGCAGCTGCCTGAACGCCTGCAGCACGCCCGGAACTTTAACGTGGCGGTGCGCGAGCAGGGTGATCGTGTCATCTTTCTGCACCGCCTGGAACCCGGCGGCACCGATCGTTCGTACGGAATTCACGTTGCGCAACTGGCGGGCCTTCCGCGAGCGGTGATCAGCAGGGCAGGCGAGATACTCAAGACGCTGGAAGGTGATCACCGTGTCGTTCCCGGTGTCCCGGTCGATCCTGACCCCAGTCAGCTACAACTTTTCGGCGAAGCCCGTCACCCCATGCTGGAGGAGCTCCGCGCGCTCAATCTTGATGGAATGACGCCGCTCGAAGCGCTCAATCACCTGGCGGAGATGCAGCGAAAAGCAGGTAAGGCGGAGCACTGAACTCTCCCAGTGTTCGCGCTGCTCCAGACGGGCAGCCCCGGCGCACCCCACTCGGCATGAGGCATTGGTATTCATGATCACGATCAATCCACGTGACAATGGTGGAACCATGCGATTCTCCCCGAACACCTTTCTGATAGTGAGTGCCTGCGTTTTCGGCCTGGTGCTCGCCGGGTGCCGCAGGAATCGCCAGGGAGCACCCTCGGGTGACGCAGGATCCTCGCGAGACGATTCTCCCGTAGCACTCGATCCGGAGCCGCCGGTCGTCTACCCGGCCTCGCTCTATCAGCAGGGGATCGAAGGCACAGTCCAGCTCCGGCTCTTTGTGGATGAGAAGGGTGTCGTTGCGCCGGAATCGACCCACGTTGCCGAATCGAGCGGCTATGCGGAATTCGATTCGGCCGCGGTAGCGGGAGTTCCGAGAATGCATTTCGCGCCGGCCCAGCGTGACGGTCGTCCGGTCCCCGTCACCTTCACCCAGCCGGTCCACTTCCGCCGACCAGCGGCGCGAGAGGCGACACCATGACGCATCGCAACGCCACACCCTGTGACTCGATCCTCGACACCATCGGATGGACGCCGATGATTCGGCTCTCCCGTATCGGCGCGGGAGTGCAGACTCCGATTCTTGGAAAGGCGGAGATCGCCAATCCGGGGAGTTCGGTAAAAGACCGGATCGGTATTGCGATCATCCAAGACGCTGAACGGAGGGGCGACCTCAAGCCCGGCGGCACCATCGTCGAAGGAACCTCCGGCAATACCGGCGTTGCGCTCGCCATGGCCGCCGCCATCAAGGGCTATCGCTGCATCTTCACCATGCCAGACAAGATGTCGCAGGAAAAAGTGCGGCTGCTCAAGGCGTATGGCGCGGAAGTGGTGGTGGTGCCCACCGCGGTGCCGCCCGATCATCCCGATCATTATGTGATGAAGGCCAAGCAGATCGTCAAGGACACCCACGGAGCCGTGCTGGCGAACCAGTTCTACAACCAGGTTAATCCGGAAGCGCACTACGCCACCACCGGCCCGGAGATCTGGGAACAAACTGCCGGCAGGATCACCCATTTCGTTGTTGGGGCAGGCACCGGAGGAACGGTGAGCGGGGCAGGGAAGTACCTCAAGGAGAAGAATCCTGAAATCCGGGTGATTGCCGGAGACCCCGTCGGCTCGCTTTACACCGGGTACTCGAAGACTCACACCATGGGAGATGGGCATCCTTACAAAGTGGAAGGGATTGGTGGAGACAAGATTCCTTCCACTCTCTGGTTCCAGTATGTCGATGAGTTTCGCCAGTTGAGCGATCGAGACGCATTTGCGATGACACGGCGTCTCGCCCGGGAGGAGGGAATCCTGGCCGGCGGTTCCTCGGGTCACAACGTGGCGCTGGCACTCCAGGTCGCCCGGGAGGTGGAGGATCCCAATGCACTCGTCGTCACGCTGATCTGTGATACCGGCGAACGGTATCTCTCCAAGGTGTATAATGACGAGTGGATGCGGGAGAACCAGATGCTCGATCTTCCCCGGCCGACGGTTGGGGACCTGCTCGCCAGGCGCGACACCGGCGCCCCAACCCTTGTGAGCCTGACGCCTTCGGCCATGGTGCGCCAGGCACTTAACCTGATGAGTACCTGGGAAGTGAGCCAGATTCCGGTCATGGATCAGGACGCATGTGTCGGCGGGTTGACTGAAGGAACTCTTATGACACGCGCGCTCGCG
Source organism: Gemmatimonadota bacterium (assembly GCA_039932125.1). GTDB lineage: Bacteria > Gemmatimonadota > Gemmatimonadetes > Gemmatimonadales > GWC2-71-9 > DASYPP01. The sequence continues at coordinate 14,280 of JBDTQP010000016.1, read as the reverse complement.
CAGCCGGCGTTGCTGGACAGCCCGGTTCGCGAAGTCATGGATCCTCCATTTCCCATTGTGGAGGCAACCTTCACGACCGACCGGCTCGCATCGATGCTTACCCGCGAGAGTTCAGCGGCCCTGGTGGAGGAGAATGGGAAAATTGTCGGCATTGTGAGCCGCTACGATGTGCTGCAGCACATGATCGGCAACCGGTAGAATTCCCCGCACAATTCCATCAGTGTTCACATCTCACAGCGCCTCGCGCATGGAGCGTCCAGCTTGCATGTAACGGTTTTAACCGGTGGAACATCGGCAGAACGCGATGTCGCACTTGCCTCGGCCGTCCAGGTGATCGGCGCGCTTCGTTCGTTCGGTCATCAGGTCTGTGTGGTGGATACCGCACGAGGCTTCGTTCCCGAAAAGGATGAACCATCGCTGCTTTCTGGTCGGGTCGGTGTCACCTGGCCCTCCCCGGTCGAGCTCGCCGAGCTGGAAAAGGGGTTCCTGCTCTCGGGGCTTCGTGATCTCGCGGCGGTGCGGGATGCTGAAGTGCTTTTTCTCGCGCTGCACGGTGGGCGCGGGGAGGATGGAACGATTCAGACGATTCTCGATGTGCTCGGCGTGCCATATACCGGAAGCGGGCCTCTCGCCAGCGGCCTCGCAATGGACAAGGATGTGTCCAAGCGACTCTTCCGGGCGTCAGGAGTACAGACAGCCGACTGGTTCATGGCGCCAGCGGGGGTGGAGGAAGTGGAGCGGAACCTTCACTGGCCGGCCGTCGTTAAACCTTCAAAGCAGGGCTCCACAGTTGGACTGACCGTCGTCAAGGAAGCTGCCCAGTATCCCGCTGCGCTCGAACTGGCGGCGCAGTACGACGACGAGGTCATGATCGAGGCGTTCGTCCCCGGACGGGAGCTGACGGTGGGTATTCTGGATGACCAGGCCCTCCCGGTCGGAGAAATCATCCCCCGGCACGAGATTTTCGACTATGAGTGCAAATACACGCCGGGCATGTCTCAGGAGATCTTTCCGGCCGATCTCCCGGCTCGACTGGCGCAGGAATGTGCCACCCTTGCCGTGCGGGCCCATCAGTCACTCAAGCTGGGCGGATATTCCCGAGTGGATTTCCGGCTGACTCCATCAGGGGAGTTCTTCTGTCTGGAAGCCAACACATTGCCCGGCATGACGGCTACCAGCCTTCTTCCCCAGGCGGCAAGAGCGGCTGGCATTGATTTTCCAGAACTGTGCGACCGTATTTGCCGAACCGCGCTGCCCTCAAGTTCCCGGGGACTGGCCCCGGGATAAAGAAGCAGAGTATCATGTAGAAGTGATGACAGGACGACTGATCGCATGAGCAATATCGCACTACCACGGATGACCCGGTGGGTCTGGCGCCTCATCGTTGCCAACTCAGTGATTGCACTGCTGATGGCGACAGTGCTGACGTCCAGCCGCGTCTCCGAGCTGCTCATGTTCGACCCCGGCAACAACCCCATCAGCCGGCCCTGGACGTTCGTTACCTACATGTTTATCCACGGAGGGCTGTTCCACCTCCTCGGCAACATGGTCGGACTGTACTTCTTCGGCACCGCGGTCGAGCATCGTATGGGAAGCCGGAGTTTTCTCCTCTATTACCTGTATTGCGGTGTGGGAGCGGCGGTCTTCTCGCTCGGCCTTTCGAGCCTCGGCTACAACACGCCTTTCCTGGGGTCTTCCGGTGCGGTGCTCGGCGTGGCGCTTGCCTTTGCGATGTTCTGGCCGGACGCCGAGATCCTCGTTTTTCCCATTCCGATCCCGATCAAGGCGCGAACACTGGTGATTGTGATTACCGGCGTCTCCACCTTCTTTGGGCTGATCTTCCGGAACAGCCCCGTTGGCAACGTCGCCCACCTTGCTCATCTCGGTGGAATTCTGGCGGGCTATATCTTTTTTCGGGTCCAGGCGTTCTCTCAGCGGGTTCCGGCTACGCCTCCTCGCCAGGTCGAGCGCGTGGTGATGGTGCAATCGTCCTCCAGAGAAATCGATCAGCAGGTGGCCGGGACCTCCCGCGGCGAGGGTCGCACCACTATTGACCCGCTGACGGTGGAGCTGGATCGCGTGCTCGACAAGATCAACGAAAAAGGAATCAGTAGCCTGACGGTGGACGAACGACGATTCCTCGACGAGGTCGCCCGGCGCAAACAAAAGGACATGCATTGAGCAGGCTGTTGGTCCAGAAAGGAAAGACCGTGCCTCGGTGCGGTCTTTCCTTTTTCAGCTTCCCGGCCGTCGGTACCTGAGCCTCCAGTTGGGACGTGACCACCGTCGTGACGGTGTGACTGTCGGCGGACCGGCCGGAACGAGACCAGTCACCGGCGCACTCATGTCAACCTCCCCAGGGTTCCGTGGAGGCACCGGGATCCTGAGAATACTGAATAATACCTGCAGGGCTGAACCAGCCGAGCGCCACTCCTTAACTGCCTTTCTCCATTGCTCGGCCATGCGTCCTTATCGTATAGGAGACTGGATACCCTGACGGAAGACTCGTGCCCGGGCCTGTTCGCCTCAAAACCACTTGAACGGCCCCAATCGCTGTACTGAAGCAACACTGCGAAACGACGGGAGCTCTTCAGCTTACTACGATATCCTGCACCATACCATGCATCGGATGCGGTTTGCCGTCCTGCCCATCGAGAAGGAAGCAGATCAGACCACAGGCTCCCGGCTCGAGACTACGCAAAATTTGAATGCTGCCCCGCGGTAAGACCGACAATCCTGTCGAGCCAGTCACCGGGCGCCTCGCCTTTGTGCCCGTAATAACTCCCATGCAGCCATTGCTGCTACTGTCTTGCCTGGTGTGGGCGAACCAGAACGACCTCATGTGGTTGAGAAATGGAGTATTCAACCCGGATCATCTGAGATCCGGCGACGAGCGGCGTCGAGATGAAACCCATAGTCGACGGGATAGTTGCACACTATTCCTCGGTGCTGCACGAATGGAAACATGTCGATCCGCTTTCTCCGCCCCGCCTAAGCGCGTTCAGCCTCGCAATGTTGACCGGTGAAGTGACGCGCGGAGAAAGCTGCGACAGTAGAAAAATGAATCTGTCAAGCCGCCTTGCGGATGCGCCTGAACGTTCCATATTCTGGCGTGCTCATCAATCTCCTTCCAGAATTCCTGGCGGTCCTCGAGGCCACCGATCGCACCAGGGCCTACTACAAGTATCTCGACAATCATCGCGCGGTTCTCCAGGCGTACTGGCACAACTACGTCATGGATCTCGAGAGCCCTGCGTCAGCGGAAATCATCCATCAATCACTCCAGGCCGATCGCAGCGACCTCTGGGAGCTGATCGCGTCAGTGAATGTTGTCGAAATCGTGGAAGAGGCGCTCTCTCGTTCTGAAGAGATTCTCGGGGTCGATCGGCCGGTCGATTGTTATATCATGGTGGGAATGGGAGCGGCAAACGCCGGCGAGCTCGTGGTCGGCGGGCGGGGAGTGATGTTCATCTGCCTCGAGCATTTTACCGGTCGCGCTAATCCGGATACCTATAGCCTGGGCCTCACCCCAGATCTGATTCCCATCTGGGTGGGCCACGAATACGCTCACCTGATGCGGTACACGTCGGCGGCGAGCGGCAGCGAAATGCGGCGCCTCATCGCTGAGGCGGGCGGATACTACGATTACTGGAGCACGGGGAGCCGGGCTACACTGCGAGAGTTGCTGGTGAATGAAGGGATTGCGGTTCACGCCTCGCAGGCGGTTGCTCCAGGCTTCGTTCCCGCGAACTACTTCGGATACCCCAAGCGCCAGTACAATCGCCTCCGGGAGCTCGATTCCTTCCTTCGCCGCTCCGCAGAACCAGATCTCGAGCGGGCCGGGCTCGGCCTGCGTCTTCGGTACCTGTGCGGAGGGATGAGCCCCAGCGCACGCCTGGTAAATGGTCGCGTGCTCCCGGAGCGCTCGGGTTATTATCTCGGCTGGCGAATGGCGGAATCCCTCGTAGCCGATCGTGGCATCGCCGCCGCAATCACGGCGCCGGCGCGAGACTTCCTCGTTGCCGAGGAGGCAGCGAGAGGCATTCAGACCGCGTAGCCAGGTGAAACCGGTGACAGTACCCGGGAAAAGGATCCGGTCGCTACATTCCTGCCATGATTTCCGACAACCCCAGAGATCAGCCGCACGCTCCGGTCAGCACTGATGGCCCGATCACCATCACGGTGAAGCCCTCGGGGACGATCGTCATACACGGCGAGGCTCACATCGTCGACACCGAGGGCAATGCTCTCGTTATCCCCCCCTTCAAGCAGCCTGGCGTCATCAAGCTGTGCGGCTGCGGTCGATCAGCCAACCGGCCATTTTGCGATGGGAGCCATAAAAAGCCGGTTCCCTGAGTCCATAACCTCAAAATACATTCGCCGCTGTCCACCATCTGCTCCCCGGAAACCTGCGCTCCAGCTCTTTCCAGTACTGGTGCAGAACATCCAGATCTGTCCTGTCCCTGTAGTGCAGCGCAATACCTGCCCAATACAGTCCCTCATCGGAAACCGGCGCTGCCGGATCCAGGTCCGCAACGGCCCGGAAGTGCCCGAACGCTTCATCGTTACGGCGATGAAGAATGTGAGCCTTTCCCAGCCCAATCCGCAGCTCCGCAATGAAATCCCGCGGCGGCTGGTACCCGATGAATCGCCGGACCTCCTCACCTCGCGCATCCAGCACGACGTACCCCGGCGCCCAGAGCATCCGGTATTTCCGGATGACCTCGCGGATAGCCGGATCCTTTTCTCCGATATAGAGCTTCACCGGCTCAAAATGCTCCGGGATGAATCTGGCGACCACTTCGTCAGGATACGTCACGGTATCCATGGCCTTGCACCCCATTCAGCCGGGGGCGTGGATCGATAGCAGGATCGCCTTACCGCTCGTGGCGGCCGCCGAGGTTGCTGCTTCGAGAGTTGCGAGCCAGGTGATCTGAGCCATCAGGACCCTTTCTCCAGTGCGCGGGCAGCCTCATGCCATTTCGTCATTTACCGGTAGAGCGCCGGAGAGACGTAAGGAAAACGACAACTGATGTACCGCAAAGGCGCAAAGTTCCGCTAAAACACGCAAACACGTCTCCTGACAATGCAGCCGCCGTTTATTCGAGAATGAAATTGTGTAAGCCGGAACAGTCATGAATGTTTGTGTTGTTGCCTTTGCAGTCACAATCAGGAAAAGATTTCCAGAAGTCAGCCCGATCCCTTTGCGTGTCTTAGCGAGCTCGGTGAGTGTTTGTGCGCAAGTCTGAGCCACCTGTGATTCCTCAGTCACTTGCCAATACAGAAACTCGCGAAGAGCCGGTCCAGCACCATCTCGATATCCACGGTCCCGATCAGCTCATCCAGGGAATGGGCGGCATCGCGCACGTGATGCGAAGCAAGCACCGGGTCCGCATCGAGGGTAATCCGTTCACGTGCCTCATTGAGAGCCGTCGCCGACCGAAGCAGGCTCTCCCGGTGTCGCTCCCGGGTCAGGGCAGGCTCCAGGTCCAGAGCGGCAAGGGGCTCGGCAAATGCGCGCGCCGCCACGAGCTGGCGCACCTGGTCCAGGCCCTCGCCGCTCACGACAGAAACCGGAATGCCCGGCGAGGTGGGCCGGTTGAGATCACTCCTCGTCCGCAGCCGGATCGTGCGCGCGTCCGTCAGCTCACGCTCGACATCGTCGGCTTCATGTCCGGCATCCACGCAAAGGAGGAGCACGTCGGCGGCCTCGATGTATCGCCGGCTGACATCAACCCCAAGCCGGTCTACTTCCGACTCGAACTCACCGAGTCCGGCCGTGTCCATCAGCCGGATGGGCCACCCCTCGAAATCGGTATAGGCCTCGACCGCATCGCGCGTCGTGCCTGGGACTGCGCTCACCAGTACACGGTCAGTGCCCACCAGCGCGTTGAAGAGTGAAGATTTCCCGGCGTTGGGGCGTCCGGCAATCACCACCAGGGCGCCTTCCCGAAGGCGTTGACCCGCAGGGGCGGTGCGGATCAACCGATCGATCGTGGCTCGGCTTTGATCGATCGCGCCGAGGACCCGTTCGACCGGAATTGGCCCGTCGTCCTCCTCTGGAAAATCGATGGAATACCCGAGCAGTGCTTCAATTTCGATGATGCCCGAGCGCAACGTCTCGATTCTCCGCGATAGCGCGCCATCAAGCTGATGAATGGCCAGACGCGCCTGCGCGGGCGCGGTCGCATCAATGAGATCGCCGACGGCTTCGGCCTGGAGAAGGTCCATCTTTCCGTTGAGGACAGCACGTCGGGTAAACTCTCCGGGCGCGGCCGCTCGAGCGCCCGCTGCATACAGCGCCGTGACCAGCCTGAGGGGGACAACAAAGCCGCCATGACAGGTAAGCTCAACAAGATCTTCGCCTGTGTAGCTCCCGGGTGCGGGAAAGACCGTGTAGAGCCCCCGGTCGATGGTCTCATGCCGGGCTGTGTGAAACGTGGCGAGATGAGCTGTCCTGGGCGGGGCGGAGGTAAACGCGGGAATGACCCTGGCTGCGACGTCGAAAGCCCCATTGCCGCTCAGCCGAACGATGGCCAGGGCGGAACGTCCGGCCGGGGTAGCAACCGCGGCGATGGGATCGGAGAGCATGCTGTAAGTAGACAGTGACGTGCGACAGGTGACAAGTGACAAGGAAACGGATGGGGAATCTCAGGATATGGGAGTGCGCGGCACACCCGATCACCCTTCTTCCCACTTGTCACCCGTAGCCTGGTTATTTTTTCGATTTCACCTGAATCTTCGGTGGCGCCGGCGGCGGCTGCGGGTTGCGCCGGAGACGCTCACGCGCCAGCAGCCACTGCTGGGGAATACTCGCCGTGTTCTGCACGGCGTAGTACAGATTGAGCCCTGAGGCGAAGCTGATGAACAATACCGTCATCATGATCGGCATGACGTAGAGCATGATCTTTGTTTGCGGATTCGGCGGCATTCCCCGCGAGCCAACCTTGCTCAGCACGAACATCGAGAGCCCCATCAGGACCGGCACGACATAGTACGGGTCCGCCCGGGAGAGATCGGGAAGCCAGAGGAATGGCACTCCTCGCAATTCGATCGTATTCCCCAGCACAAAGAAGAGCGAGAACAGCACCGGCATGGGGATGAGCAGTGGCCAGCATCCGCCAAAGGGGTTCACCCCGTTTTCCTTGTAGATCTTGAACATCTCCTGCTGCAGCTTCTGCGGCTCGTTCTTGTACTTCTCCTGGATTTCCTTGAGCTGCGGCTGGATTCCCTGCATGGCCATGCTCGACCGCATCGCCTTCTGGTTGAGCGGCCAGAGGATGAGACGAATCATGATGCCAAAGCAGATCAGCACGACGCCATAGGCGAGGTGCAGGTGCTCGTGCATCCAGACCAGGAGCGATCGGACCACCACGGCAACCGGTCGAATGACGGTACGAAGACCGGGCCACCCATATGGGTTGACGTCGTCGAAATTGTGACCGACCCCGGTCAGCCGCTTGTACTCCATCGGTCCGGCATACAGCGTATACCTGAAGCGGCCGTCGCCTCCCAGCGGAAGGCTCAGCTTCACGGTTGCCTGGGTGGGCGATTTCGCCGCGGTCACCGGTGGTGTCGCGGTAACACCGGTGATGCGGGGAGCGGTCGAATCGAGCGCAAAGATGGCCGTGACGAAGTACTTCGCTTTGATAGCCACCCAGTTGAAGGGTCCGGCCAGCGTCGTGGTGGTCCCTGGAGATAGCTTGCGAAAGAGCGTCGCGGAGGCCCCATTGTTTTCGGTGACCAGCCCGAGCGACCGATAGTTATCAATGGAATCCGCTTCGACGTTCCGAATGCCGGGGCCCATCCCAACGAGCAACACGCCTCCATTCGGGCCCAACCCGTTGATCTGTCCCTGGATGCCGACCTGGTACGCGTCAGGACGGAAGCTGTAGGTCAGCGTGACGCTGACCCCGCCCCTGCTGCCGGTCAGGGTGAGCGTGGATGGCCCCGTCACATTGAGCGATGGAACCGATGGGGCGAACACCCATCGATCAAGGTGCAGCGTATCTTGACCCGAAAGAATGCTCAATCCCAGGAGATCGGACGAGGGGTGCAGGATCTCCACCGGTTTGCCCCGATCAAGCGCTGCCATCGAGGCGTACGTCGGAAGCGTAATGGCCGCGAGTCGCCCGCCCACCGTGGAAATGTCGTATTCGTAAAGAGGCGAGGTTATCCGGACCGTGTCCCCTACGGCACTGCTATCCCCGGCTCTTATTTCCCCTGCTGTTTCAACGGGGGCAGCGCTGATCCGGGATGACGTGTCGGAAGGACGAATAGCCGAATCGGCCGGCGATTGCGGCTGACTGGTCTGGACGACGGGAGGACGAGCGGGACGCTTGAGAAAAAACGAGGGCACAATCGCGATGAGAATCATCGCTGCGATGGCCCAGATGATACGACGGTCCATTGAAGGTCAGGGATCAGGGAACAGGGTCAAAACCACCCGGATGGAAGGGGTGGCAGCGCGCCAGTCGTCGCATGCCCATCCACCCTCCGCGTACCACGCCATACTTCCTCACCGCTTCCAGCGTGTACTGCGAACAGGAAGGATGAAACCGGCAACTGGAAGGCAGCAGGGGTGAAATGACCAGCTGGTAACCGCGTATCAGGAGCGCCGCTCCCCGGCGCGGAACTGATAGAATCCCTTGACGGGTCACCCGAGCGGCATCACCAGGTCGCGCCACGCCAGTAACTCCCCCCGCAATGTCGCAAAATTCGCTCGATATGCCTTCGGTCGCGCTCGCACCAGCAGGTCCCACGCCGGTTGCCTTGCCTGGATTTCCCGCCGCCAGACTTCGCGAAGTCTTCGCCGGATACGATTGCGGGCCACCGCGGAGGACTGGAACCGGGGAACGATCAGTCCCATCCGCGGGTGGCCCGTATCATTCGAGACCCAAATCATGTCCAGATGCTCCATCCGCGAGCGACGCCCGGTAACCAGGCAGCGGCGGATATCAGAACTTCGCGCGAGCCGGTGAGCTCGCACCAGTCGCTCTGATGCCGTCAGGATCCGCCGTGCTTCGAAGGAATCGAGACGGTCAGCTGCTTCCGGCCCTTTTTCCGGCGCCGCGAAAGAACCTCGCGACCCCAACGGGTCGCCATCCGGGCCCGGAACCCATGCTTGTTGATGCGCCGGCGATTGCGCGGCCTGTATGACGGTTTCATGCGCTTTTATATCCTCCAATGAGCCCGAGAAGCTACCTACGCTACTCCCCTCTGGTCAAGGTTGACTTTTCCACATCCGACCGGTACAATCGTCTGCCCTTGAAAGCACCCCACCGATAATCGAGTCACGATGCAGCTGTCAGCAAAAGAGGCTTGGAAGCGCATCCTTGAAGAGGCGCATCGCGAATTACCAGAACACACGGTCCGCACCTGGCTTGAACCCGCCGAGGCTATTGCCCTCGACGATGGCCGCCTGATTCTTGGTGCTCCCGACCATTTTGCCGCTCAATGGAACGAAACCAGGCATGCCAGTCTTCTCTCGAGGCTGGCCGAGCCAGTTATTGGTCGTCCCACCGCCGTCGTGTTCCAGGTCCAGGAAGACCGGCAGCGTCGCCCTCAGATGGATTTCTTCGTAGCCCCGCAGCCCGCCGCAACTCCGGCAGCGCCGGCCGCAAACTCGAGCACGCAGCCGCTCAATGAACGGTATACCTTCGACACCTTCGTTATCGGCAAGTCCAACGAGCTCGCCGCGGCCGCGGCGCACGCCGTCGCAGAGGCACCTGGCAAGACGTACAACCCCCTGTTCATCTACGGCGCCACCGGGCTCGGCAAGACTCACCTCATGCAGGCCATTGCCCACGCGGTTTGCGAACGGGATCCCGGCACCCAGGTGCTCTATGTCGGTGCCGAGCAGTTCATCAATGAAGTAATCGAAAGCATTCACAGCCGTACCATGCCGGAGTTCCGTCGGCGTTATCGCAGCGATGTAGACCTCTTCCTGGTGGACGACGTACATTTCCTGGAAGGCAAGGAAATGACCCAGGAAGAGTTTTTTCACACCTTTAATGCGCTGTACGAGGGCAAGAAGCAGATCGTTCTCACCTCGGACCGGCCCCCGAAGGAAATCCCTGGCCTCGAAGCCCGCCTGGTCAGCCGTTTTGAATGGGGGATGGTGGCCGATATCGGCCAGCCCGATCTGGAACACCGGATCGCCATTCTCCGGAAGAAGCAGGAACAGGATCATCTCGAGCTCACGATTCCAGACGATGTCCTCCGTTTTATCGCCGAGCATGTCCGTTCCAATGTGCGCGAGCTGGAAGGGTGCATCATCAAGCTGCTCCTCTTCGCCAGCCTCAAGCACCGCGAAGTGTCGATTGAACTGGCCCGGGACGCCTTATCTGATAAGATTAGAGTCGGTGAGGACGCGAATGTCTCCACCCACAAGGCCCTTCCCACGATTGACAAGGTCCAGGAAGTCATTGCCCGGCGCTGGGGCGTGACTCCGGAAGGTTTGCGCTCCAAGGCGCGTATCAAGACGCTTACGGTTCCGCGGCAGATCGCCATGTATCTCGCGCGCGATCTGCTGCAGATGCAGCTGGTGGAAATCGGCCAGGCCTTTGGTGGGCGAGATCACTCGACTGTCATCCACAGTGTCGATAAGGTCCAGCGTCAGATTGCGCGTGATCGGAGCCTGCGGGAGCGGATCGAAATGGCGCGACAGGAGCTCTTCGCACAATAGTCGCCGCGGCGCATGTGTGAGTGTGGGAAATGCGGACAAGCCGGAATTCTGCATCGATCTTCCGCAACACCCACACGATGTCGACAGACCAGAACACGACAACACGCTCTGGTTACGACAGTTGCCGAGTGCATCAACATATCCAGACCCTCTACTACTGCTACTAGTTATATAAATCTGAGTTCTTAGTAGTTTCTTATAGCCTCACTGGGGAGTGGAATGAAGTTTACGATCGGGCGGGAGCAACTCCAGGAAGGACTGTTGGCGGTAGCCGCAAGTGTGCCGACCAAGACCACACTGCCGGTACTCTCCAACATCCTGGTCGAAGCGGGCAAGGATGGGCTCAGGCTCTCCGGTACCGATCTCGACATCGGAGTATCCACTTCTATCGCGGCATCGGTTGACCAGGAGGGTGCCATCACTCTTCCGGCAAAGAAGCTGGTAGAAATCGTTCGTGAACTCCCCAGCGCCGCAATCCGGTTTACCGGATCGGGTGAGCAGCGGATGACCATTGAGTGCGGCCGAACCAAGTTTCGTCTGCTCGGTCTTCCCCGGGAGGAGTTTCCTGCCTTTCCCGCAGTCAAGTTCGACGCGGCTTGGAAGAGCTCCGCGACCGATCTGCAGAAACTGATCGGACATGTCGCTTTTGCGGCGAGCACCGAAGAAAGCCGGCCGATTCTGAACGGCGTCCTCTGGGAGCTCCGGCCCGAGCGGATGCGCATGGTCGCAACCAATGGGCATCGCCTGGCCCGAATGGACATACCGGTCGAGGGAGGCGGCGGCCGCAGCCAGGCTGATCTCATCGTCCCGCCGAAAGCACTGGAGCAGATACGCCGCCTTTTCAAAGGCGAGGAAGAGCTCGAAATTGCCCGCAGTGAAAATCATCTTGGGTTCCGTTCGGCGACTACCCAGGTGTACACCCGCCTCATCGAAGGCCCATATCCCAATTACGAGCAGGTCATCCCTCGCGAGAACGACAAGGCTGCGACGGCGGACAAGTCGGCCCTGACCTCGGCGCTTCGCCGCATGAGTATCGTGGCCAGCGACCAGACGCATCGTATTCGGATGCAATTCGCCAGCGGGTCGTGTAAGCTCTCGGTGCAGACGCCAGATCTCGGCGAAGCGCAGGAAGAAGTGACCGTGAGTTACGAGGGCGATCCGCTCGAAATCGGATTCAACGCATCGTATCTTCTGGAGATTCTCAAGTACATTCCTACCGATGAAGTCCGGATGACGTTCAAAGGCCCCGAGCGCGCCGCCACCTGCGAGCCGGTCGGCTGGGATGACACGGCCAGCTATCTTACGCTGGTCATGCCGCTTCGCCTGGTGGATTGAGGCTTACGTAATTCGGCTGACCTGCCGATATTCCCTGTGGCACTGGCCCCGGACGACCCTCGGCGAGGTTCTGAGGGTCGTCTCCGTAACGGCCTCAGGAGGATCCTTGATGACAGAACAGCACGCAGCTGACCCAAGCTCGCGCACGAAAAGTGACTTTGACTGGAAAGCGGTCGTTGCCCGCTATCAATCCCCCGATGTCCGTAAGAGCATCTTCCAGCTTTGTAATACGCTGATTCCGTTCGCCGGGCTCCTCGTCGTCATGTACTTCACCCTCGAGGTGAGTTACTGGCTGACGCTTGTTCTTTCGATCCCCGCCGCTGGTTTCCTTGTTCGTACGTTCATCATCATGCACGACTGCGGGCACGGGTCATTTCTTCCTTCGCGGAAATGGAATGACGTCGTGGGATTCATTACCGGAGTCCTGACCTTGACCCCTTACGTGCAGTGGCGTCACGATCATGCGGTACATCACGCCAGTTCCGGAAATCTGGACAAGCGCGGGCACGGCGATATCACCACCTTGACAGTGAAGGAGTATCTTGACCTCAACTGGCTCGGCCGGGTGAAGTATCTCACCGGGAGGATGCCGATCGTCATGTTTGGCCTGGGACCATTCTGGCTCGCCATCAAGCAGCGCTTTCAGGCGCTCGGTCCCGATGCAGGATGGAAAGAGCGAGTCAGCGTCCAGGGCACCAACCTGGCACTGGTCCTTCTAGTGACGGGGTTTTCGCTGCTGATCGGACTTGAAGCGGTCGTCAAAGTGTACCTGCCCGTCTTTTTTCTCGCTGGCGCCGCGGGAATCTGGCTTTTCTATGTGCAGCACCAGTTCGATGATGCCTACTGGGCTCCAAGAAGTGAGTGGTCCTACGCCACCGCGGCCGTCGAGGGCAGCTCCTACTTCAAGCTCTCAAAGCCGCTGCAATGGTTCACCGGAAACATCGGTTTTCATCATGTCCATCACCTGAACCCGAGAATTCCGAACTATCGGCTCGAGCGGTGCCATATGGAAAACGAATTGTTCCAGGAAGTGGTGACCCTGACGTTCTGGGATAGCGTAAAAACCTTCAGGCTTCGTCTCTGGGATGAAGAAAGAGGCCGGATGGTCACCTATCGACAGCTTAGGCAGATGCGGCGCCAGGCTGCAAAGGCGTAGGCCAGGAACGCAACGAGATTAGGCGACCCTTCCCCACGGAAGGGTCTTTGTTTTTTGGGGCTGTAATGGCGGACCCCCAAGATCAGGGAAGCGTGTCCGGCTCCAGCAGGATCGTATCGCGGGGAGCGACAGGAAGCGAACCCGCCTGCGGCATGATCACCGGGTCGGGGATCTCCACCGCTGGCGCGGGAATTTCAGCCTCGACCCTGGGTACTTCGACACGCTCGCCTCGCATCCGCCGAAGAATCAGCTGTTGTCTCCAGCGCATCCGTCCTGAATGATGACTCGGGTTCGAGGTGAGGGGAAAGGGCAGGGAGGCTGCCAGGGCCGCGGCCTGGTCTAGGTTCAGACGTGCTGCCGATTTCTTGAAGTAAGCCCGGCTTCCCGCCTCAAATCCCCAGATATCATTACCGAGCTCTACCACATTCAGATAGAGCTCGAGGATGCGCTCCTTGGGCAGCGCGTACTCCAGGCGATAGGCGGTCACTGCTTCCTTGATCTTGCGAAGAGGATTTCTAGAGGGAGAGAGATAGAGGTTCTTCGCCAGCTGCTGAGTGATGGTGCTCGCGCCTCGAAGTTGCTCTCGCTGGGCCCACGCTTGGGTGAGAAGAGGAAGAAAATCCCTCTGATCGCGCGCCGAAGACCAGGAGAATGAATCTCTCCTGTATCCCAGGGCGTGGCGCAGGGCCTGGTAATCAATGCCATGGTGAACCCAGAAGTTATCGTCCTCGCCGGTAGTGACAGCCTTCATCGCGCTCTTCGCGATAGAGTCGAGCGGCACTGGTCGATACTGTCGAGCTTTCCCGGAAACTCCGGAGTCTTCTCTTCCCCGCATCTCCATGAACGCCGTTTCTGCCGGCCAATGGGTCCGATACCACACCGGTGGTGGCCACACGGCAAGGAGCCAGAATACTCCTAGACACATCCCGCCGAGCGATGCACCAGCCAGGCGGCGAAGGACAACGCGTACGCGCGCGGAGCTCAAGGAATCGGAGTGAGCGTGTAGGTAGCAATCAATGTCGCTGGCACCGTCTGCCCTGCCGCAGGGACAGTGAGTGTCAGGCTAATCGAATCGGTCACCTGTGCTTCCATGAGGTGACCC
>JBDTQP010000015.1:0-22219 GCA_039932125.1 Gemmatimonadota bacterium | reverse complement strand
ACTCGCACCGTCTGGCCGCGGAGTTCCTTCGGCTTATTGTCCGGGGTTATCACCAACTGCTTGGGACGAGGCGGCTGAGCATACCCCGTCCCGCCGCCAGTTCCCGGTCCGGAACCAGGCCCGCTACCAGGGCCGCTGCCGGGTCCATCTCCAGTGCCGTTTCCACCACCTGTCCCACTGCCATCGCCGCGCGTTCCGCTCCCCGTCTGGGAAACGGAATCGTCTCCCCGGGTCTCAGCAACGACCTGACTGTCCGCCACCGCTGTGTCTACCGGCGTGGGCGCGGTGACCTGGGGGACCTCAGGTGTCTCGACGGGTGGTTGTATTGCCTCCTCCACCGGTGCCGAGGGAGGAGGGGTAAACGCGGGCAGGGAAATATACGCGACACGCTCACCACCGCCACCTCCGCCTCCCCCGCCTCCACCGCCGGGGGCGAAGAGGGGGTTTCCGCGGTCGTTTACGGTCAGAAAGTGAGTCGCGGGCCATAACAGGAGCCCGATTATAAGCGCATGCAGCAGCAAGGACATGGCAATCCCGCCGGGCCGGGACACTCGACCGGGATGGGTCATGTTCAATCTGGGAGCAGCTGGTGGTCGCGTAATGCACCTCGACAACAAAGGGGGCGCCGAGTCCCGCTCGCGATGGCGGCGGCCGGCGCCCATGTGTTTGATCGCCTTCTATTGTGACGCAGCCGGGCCGGGAATCTGCACGGTCTCACGATCGCCATTCCGCACGCGCCGCCGGGTGGCACCTCCATGAATCTAGATGGTCAGTCTGGTCGCGGAACCCTTCGGCCTATCGAACACCCATCTCGGCAACCATGGTCACACCTGCGCCCCTGGCAATGTCAGCCGCGTGGATGAACTCCTGATACTCCCGTTCCGGTGCTGTCTTGATGAACAGAATACCAGGCGAGCGGTTCCGGAATATTGCGCCCAGAAATTCCGGAAGCTCGTCCGGCGGGACGACCTGTCCATTCACCCGGTACAGCCCCGCCGCCGTAAGCTCGAGCACGACCTGGTGGAAGATTTCGCCGTGGGCCTGAGATGGAGGAAGCTGGATGGGAATCGTGCGACGGGAAAAACCTGCGGTGACCATGAAAATGATCAGCAGCACCAGGAGGACATCGATGAGCGGCGTGACATTGATCTTCGAGGCGGCATCGAAGGAGGGGGTTGGAGCAGGATCAAACCTGGTTCCCGCATCTCTCAGATTCATCTTCACCCCTGCTGCAGGAGGCGGAAAGGCGGGCAGAGGCCCGCCTCCCGAATCCAGACCCAAACGTTAGTCTTTCAACCGCCAGCGGGCGCAACCGCGTCCGCCTCTTTCGGCGTAAAGCCAATGATCTGAACGCCGGCTCCACGCGCGACATCCATCGCCTGAACGACTTCCTGGAAAATACGATTGTGACCGGCCTTGATGAACATCAGCTTCGCCGGCCGCGGATCGTAGATCGCGTGCAGCTGTGCTTCGAGCTGGTCCTTTGGAAGCGGCTGCCCGTTGATGGAATAACTGCCATCGTCCGGCAGCTCCAGCACAATCTGATTGGCGTTCGTCGGAGGTGACGTCGTCGGCTGGGCCGGCGGCGGGACCTGGATCCGAAGCGACATCCGGTTCAGCGGCTGCGTAATCATGAAAATGATGAGCAACACCAGGAGCACGTCGATCATCGGTGTCACGTTGATATCGGACACCGAACTATGCGCACCCTGGGTCGAAGTCGACATCGCCATGCGGTTTTCTCCTCAGCCCTCCGCCCGAGCGGACGGAGAGTGGAATTTCAATGAAGGACTACTTCTTCTTGGTTTCGGCGAACAAACCGGACTGGGCCGGCTCGGTAATCGCCGCCAGCACTCGAACGCCTGATTCCCTGGCCAGCTCGACTGCCTGCTGCACCCTGCCATACTTGAGCTGATTGTCCGCCTTGAAGTAGAGAACCTTGTCCTCGGTCCGCGCGGCAAAGATGGCCGTGAGCTGGTCTTTGAGCTGGCTTTCGCCGATCGGACGCATGTTCAGGAAGTAGTTTCCATCGGCATCGATGCCCAGCACCACTTCGTTATCGCCTTCCGGGTCCTTATCCAGGTTGGCGCCCTTCGGCAGCGTGGCCTTGAAGCCCGCCGCGATCAACGGGGTCACGATCATGAAGATGATCAGGAGCACCAGCATGACGTCGATCATCGGCGTCACGTTGATGTCCGAGTGTACCCCACCTTTACTACCCGTGGATATGGCCACTGCCACTCACCGCCTTCTGGGCTTGGAATTCCTTGGTGAAGATCGACCGGCCGAACTCGCTGCCGACGCTCTTGATGAGGTAATCGATGAGCTCCTTCGAGGTGAAGGTCATCTCAGCGGTGAAGTACTCGAGCTTGGTGGTGAAGTAGTTGAACGCCCACACTGCCGGAATGGCGACGATCAGACCGAAGGCCGTGGTGATAAGAGCCTCGGCGATACCGGCCGAGATGCCGGCGAGGCCGCCGGAGGCGCCCTGCGCGGCCATACCTACGAACGCGTTGACGATACCCATGGTGGTACCGAGCAGGCCGACGAACGGCGCGGTGGCGCCGACGGTGGCCAGCACGCTCAGACCGCGACGGAGTTCGGACAAGGTAAGGAGCATCTGGCGCTCAACCGCACGCTCGGCCGAGTTGATGTCGGCTGAAGTGATGGTGGCGCGATCGCGGAGCAAGGGCTTCACCTCGGAAAGGGCCTCTCCCAGCACCCGGGCGACATGGCTCTTCTTGTGGGTCTCGGCCAGCTTGATCGCCTGCTCGAGCTGCTCTTCCTGGATCGAACGGGAAAACTCCGGCATGAACTTGCGCGTGGCCTTGGCGCTCTTGGAGAACATCACGGCCTTGGTGAAGACGATCGTCAACGAGTAAATCGACATGGCCGCCAGGACGAACACGATTCCCTTGGCGAACCAGCCCATGGTGCGAAACAGATGCATCAGATCCATGGCTTAAAATCTCCCAGATGAAATGACGACGAACGGTTGCAATTCGGGAAAAACAGGCAGCGGCTGCCCATCAAAGACAACCGCTGTGAATCAGGTAATGGTAAAGTTGATGACCTGCTGCACCAGCACCCGCACCGGCTCACCCTTCACCTTGCCCGGCTTGAATACACTCTTGAGCAACATCTGCTTGGCGGGCTCGACGAAGGCCTGGTGCGTCGTATTCAGCACCTTGAACGAGCTGGCCTCCACGTGACCGGTCATGTCGACGACGAACTGCATCGTGACCCGCCCGGCGATACCGGCCGCGCGCATAGCGGGCGGAAACATCTGG
The DNA here is from genome assembly GCA_039932125.1 of Gemmatimonadota bacterium. Taxonomy (GTDB): domain Bacteria; phylum Gemmatimonadota; class Gemmatimonadetes; order Gemmatimonadales; family GWC2-71-9; genus DASYPP01. The sequence goes on along the minus strand of JBDTQP010000015.1, from coordinate 18,929 downwards.
GGACCGGAGGAAATAAGCTGCGGTGGATCATCGACCTGCGCTTCGAGGAAGGTCTGACCGATTTCAACCGGACCAGTCCCTCCGATCACGCCCGCCGCGATGCCACCCTCGACACCTTTGCCCGTGAAGTCACGCGGGTCCAGAGCCCGGTCACTCAGATTGACCGGCGGGATCTGGGTGGGGATCTCGGTGGGGGCTACGATGGTCTGAAAGCCCTTGGGTGGCGGATTGGCGCTCACCACCTGGTCTTCCGGCGGCGGCTCTGGCGGGGGCGGGGTCGGGGTCGGCGGGGTGAGGAACACCAGGGTCGTGTCCTTGGGCGCATTTAGCGCCGCTTCGGCAGCCCCGGCTGTGATCCTCACGGCACCGGCAATGAGAAGCCCGTGGATGATGACGGAGAAGACCGTCTGCCCCGCCGTCCTCTGCTTTTTCGGTTTGGATTCGATCAGTGTGTCGAACACAGCGCCTCCCAGGCGACCAGAGAGTGGAGTGTTAAGGTACAGCGAACCGGCGTATCGCGCGCTAGCCCGAAGATGACAATTCAATAACAACGGGATTACCGGAGTACTCTCCGGCGCTTCAATTGTCAGAAGAAATGGCGAACCGAACTGTTTGCCGGACCTGGACCCGGACGGGCTGCCCGTGGAAGCGTCCAGGTCGAAACATTGCCCTTGCCAGCGCCACACGCACCGATTCAGCCATTTCGGGGCGGTCGCTGGAGACGATCACCACCGACTCCAGCTCCACACGTCCGCCCCTATCAATTACATAGGTCACCGTCACCAACCCCTCGACACCGGCCTCGCGCAGCCTGGCTGGGTACACCGGTCTGGTAAACTCAAACAGCACCGGGGGATCTGAAAGCTCGGTCTCCTGATAGATACCCTGCGCCGATACTTCAGTATTGCTCAACCCCAACTGGTTATCCGGTCTTCCGATGAGATCCCGGGCTCCTGGGAGACCCCGGCCCACCGAAATCTCCAGATTGAGGGGGAGCAGGCCTGGGTCACTAGTGACCGGGGGCGGGACTGGCCCCGGTGCGACAACCTTGCCTCCACCGACTACAACTTGGCCATCCGCGCTCACCGGGTCTGGGTTATAGATCACGATCTCGTGATGATCAGGGTTGAGCCGGGGCCTGGCCACTTCCCGGGTTCCGCCTACGGCCAGGGCCAGAACCCCAACGTGGATGGCAAAGGCAAGCATTGGCTGGGCGACACCGCTTCGTCGACTGGGACTCCAGGACTCGAACATGATCTGCTCCGTCGTGAGGTGTTCTATAAGAAACGGTTGGCAGATTACCCCAGGGGGAGGGGGGAGATGACAGATTGATAACGAGCGAGTGAGGTTAACGGTTGCTTTCTTCGTCTCTTCGTTGAACAAGCCTATTGCTGGGCGAATCCCTACGATTGGGATCCGTCTGGAATCGCATCTGAATTGTTTTGGTTTTTTCCTTTCTCTGCAAATCTCCGCGTCCTCTGCGACTCTGCGTTGAAAAGGACGGCAGGCGGGACCAGTGTCGTTAGCAGGTAGATGCGCAACATACCTACGAAGGGCCTGATGGTGCGGCGGCGGCGCGCGGAAGGGTTATCGTGAATGTACTGCCTCGACCAGGACGGCTTTGAACCCCGATTGAGCCGCCATGCGCCTCGGCGATCCACCGGGAGATTGCGAGCCCCAGCCCGAAACCGGGGCGCTCCTCAGTTCTGTCCCGAGACAGGTCAGCACGCCAGAACCGGTCAAACACATGCGGCAGATCGCCGGCAGCGATGCCAATGCCGGTGTCTTTCACTCGAATGGTCACCTGCTCCCCGGTATCCTCGAGCTCGACGGCAACTGCCCCGCCCTCGGGGGTGTACTTGATGGCATTGGTGACCAGGTTCAGAAGCAGCTGGCGGATCCGCCCGGAATCCACCGGCAACAGTACAGGATGTTCGGGAAGACTTGCGGTGACCGAAATTTCTCTGGCTTCGCCCAGCATGCCCGCAGTTTCCGCCGCTTCGGCGACGAGCGGACCGAGGTCTTTCTCTTCGACGGCAAGCGTTGTACGACCCTCGTCAGCGCGCGCGAGCGTCAGCAGCGTCTCCACCAGCTCACTCATGCGATTGATCTGGTTGAGTGTGTCATCCAGCGCTTCGATGCTGTCCGCTGGAGCCCCAGGATTGGTGAGGGCTCGCTCGACTCCGGCGCGGACGACCATGAGCGGCGTCTTGAGCTCATGACTGGCATCAGCAGTGAACCGGCGAAGACCCGAAAAGCTCTGCTCCAGCCGGGCGATCATGCCATTCACTTCTATGGCGAGCCGCGCCAGCTCGTCTCCCGACCGCGGGACCATGAGCCGGCGGTGAAGGCTTCTGCCATCGGTGATTGCCTCGAGCTCGTCCATCATGTCCTGGATTGGCTGGAGCGCGCGTCCGGCGAGCCAGTATCCCACGCCGACCGAGCCGAGCAGAATGAGTGGGGCAATGACGAGCATGGATCGGATGAGCTGGCGCGGCTCGAAGGTGACCGCATGGGTGGGTGTCGCCACGAGCAGGGCCGCGATGTTCGGACCGGCATCGGGGAGCGGTGCTGCCAGGTAACGCACCGCGCCCACTGCTTCCAGCTTCACCGTTCCCGTGACCTGGACACCTGGTCGCGGACGAAGAAGTCCCACCATCGCCTCAAGCGCACTGTAGCTCAGCGTTCGCGCTTCGGCCGAAGCATAGAGAAGATTTCCCTGCGAATCCACGACGATGAGCGGATCACGCATGCCTTCGAGATAGCCGCTCACATCGGTGGCCAGCACCTTCATCGGGGTCCAGCCAACTCCCCCCCGGCCGGGAACCGAGTCCAGTGTGGTGAGCTCACCCAGGACCCGATGCGACTCGGTGATGTACCCCAGTGCCACACCGGCTTCGAGTGAAAGCCGCTGATCCAGCTCGTCGAAGCTCGGATGTCGCCGTTCGATGACCAATGCGGTCCCGAAGGCCACGATCACCACACCCATCGCAACCGTGTACCAGATGGTGAGCCGGGAGCGGATGGTGGTCATCAACAGCGGGGAGCGGTAAGCGGTGAGCGGTAAGCGGGTGAAAAACGGTGAGCGGGGAACGGTGAGCGGTAGCCGGGAACTGACCGCGAACCATGACAGGAAAAGGGCAGCTGCTGATTTACACCCCGATGCCTCCGCGGGCCCCGATGCTGTTCGGGGTTGGCAGGAATCCTGTCGCGGCGATCCCGCTTACCGCTCACCGCTTACCGTTCACTTTTCACCTGGTTTCACGACATAGCCGACGCCGCGTACCGTGTGGATCAGCTTGAGGGCAAAACCGGTGTCCACCTTTTTTCGCAAACGGTTGATGACCACGTCGACAATATTGGTGCCGGGATCGAAGTGATAGTCCCAGGCGTACTCAGTGATCAGGGTGCGTGACATGACCCGGCCGGGATGCCGAATGAGATATTCAAGTACCGCGTATTCCTTGGGAGTGAGGTCGAGCAGTTTCTCCGAGCGCCTGACCTCTCGGGTGCCGGTATCCAGCTCGAGGTCGGCCACCTTGAGCACGGGCGGGGCAAGCTGCTTGGGGCGCCGGCCTAATGCTTCCACTCGAGCGAGCAGCTCCTCGAAGGAAAATGGCTTGGTCACGTAATCGTCTGCTCCGGCCCGCAACGCCTGCACCTTGAAGTCCACCGAGTCCTGGGCGGTGAGCACGAGAATGGGAGTCGTGTTGCCGCGATCGCGGAGCGTGCGCACCAGCTCGATCCCCGACATGCCTGGAAGCCGAAGATCCAGCACCAGCAGATCATAGAGACTGCCTGACGCCAGCCGGAGGCCTTCGAGCCCATCGGCGACCAGGTCGGCATGATAGCGCTGCTCATCGAGCCCACGCTTCACATACTGCCCGACCGTCTTGTCGTCTTCAATTACGAGTATCTTCACTGGACTCCGCAATGATGGGATGGGCCGTATCTCGCAAGGCTTCGTTATGCTCCGGTCAGCGGCAGATACACCTTGAACGTGGTGCCGCGACCCGGCTGGCTCTCGGCTTCGATTCGCCCACCGTGCTGTTCGATAATCCCATAGCAGATCGACAGACCCAGGCCGGTGCCGCGCCCCTGCGGCTTCGTCGTGTAGAACGGCTCGAAGATCTTGCTGAGTTCCGCCCGGGTGATCCCCACGCCCGAGTCGTGGAACTCGACCATCACCTCATCGTCCCGGTGGGGGTTCCGCGCCGCATGCACCCGGAGCTCACCCCCGTTCTCCATGGCGTCGATCGCGTTCAGCATGATGGCCATGAACGCCTGGATCAGCTGCTCATCGTTCGCGTGAATATCCGGCAAGGTGGGATCGACATCCAGCCGGACCTCGAGTTTGCGAAATCCCTTGTGATGCTTGAGCAGAAAGAGCGTGTCCTCCACCAGCGCGGCGATCCGGACCAGGCGCTTGGCTTTTCCTTTGGGGCGGCTGAAGTCGAGGAGGCCATCGACAATATTGGTGCAGCGCTCAACCTCTTTATCGATAATACTGAGATATTCCTGGGTACCAATCCTGACCGACGCGGGGGCGTCCGCGACCTGGTTCTCCAGCGCCGCAACACAGGCGCCGATGGTGGCGAGGGGGTTGTTGATTTCGTGCATGATTCCGGCGGCAAGCTGGCCGATCGCGGCGAGTTTTTCACTTTGAAGGATCTGCTGCTGCACGGTGTGCCAGAGCGTCACATCCTCGCCGATGGTGATAACATGGGTGATTTCATCGCCATCCAGCCGCATGGGGATCTTGCTGATACGGTAGCTTCGCCGCTCGTCCTCGTTGCCCACTTCCAGCTCGATCTGCAGAATCTCCCCAGTCGCGAAGACCTTGTCGAACTCGGTGCGGAGCTCCTCCGGCGATTGCCGCGTCAACACCTCGAATATGGACCGGCCCACCACCTCGTCCCGGCGAAGTCCCTGCGTCCCCATCTCCCGTTTCCGGTTCCAGATCTGAATCCGGTAGAGCCGGTCGACCACATACAACCCGACGGGCAGAGAGTCGATCACGAGGGTGGTGAAGCGGCGCTGCTCCTCGATCTCATGCGACCGCATCGCGACTTCATACGCCAGGTCTTCGGAAAGCTCGAGCGTCGCCAGGAACGGGGCCAGGAGATCGCCGACGATATGCATGAGCTGAAGATCGTCGACACCCTTATGTTCACCGCGGATCACGTCGAGCACACCCAGCCAGTCGCCCTCGTGCACCAGGTGAATCCGGTCGGCAGCGATGGGCCGGTCCGGCACCTGTTCCTGCGCCCGGAGTGGCTCCCCGCCGGCCCCGCCCGATACGACCCGGCAGAACGTGGTCGCATGCGCCTCGCGGAACCAGATCGTGATGGTTTCCGCCTGCACGCCCTCCCGAATCATGGACGCGACCGCAGAAACGGTGATCTCCGCCGCATTCCCCGCCTTGAGCAGCTTGGCCACTGAACCCACAAGATCGAGTCCGGTCGGCACTCTGGGTTGAGTCATGTAGAGGGAACGATAACTAGATAGTGGTTAGTGGTTAGTGGTTAGTGGTTGGTGGTTGGTGGTTGGTGGTTGGTGGATAGTAGATAGTGGATGGTGGATAGTGGATAGTGGATAGTGATGTACGTATGCCGGTTCCGGGCAGCCCCTGGTACCCGTACTCCCTGGCCCCCTCTGCCCTTAACCACTAACCACTGACCACTATCCACTAACCACTTTCTATTATCCACTATTTGAAACCACTAATCACCACTCCCCGCACAAAATATTTCTGCGCCAGAACAAAGATGATGACAAGCGGAATGGTTGCGGTTACCGCGGCGGCCATCTGATACGGCCAGTTGGAATAGAAAAACCCGTGGAACGAAGCTACCCCGACTTCGACAAGGCGCTTATCGAGCGAGCGGGTTGCGATGAGAGGCCAGAGGTACGCCTTCCATGCATCGATGAATCCGAAGAGCGCCAGGGTGGCGAGGGCGGGGCGAACCGAGGGCAGCGCCACTCGCCAGAAGACGTTCCACTCACTTGCCCCGTCCAGGCGGGCGGCGTCCTCCAGTTCTCGCGGCAGCGACAGGAACGCCTGGCGCAGAAGAAAAATTCCCCATACCGAGACCAGCTCGGTCACCACCAGCCCGTGCAGTGTGTCCACCCAGCCGAGCGCGTTGATCAACAGAAACCGGGGAATCAGAATTATGACAGCGGGGACCATCAACACGGACAGTGTCATGCCGAACAGGCGATCACGACCGGGAAACCTGAGGCGGGCAAAGGCATACCCGGCCAGGGCGGCGGTACAAACCTGGGCGGCCACGACGATCGATGAGAACACCAGCGAGTTGACATAGAACCGTCCAAAGGGAAAGGCGGTGAGCGCAGCGGGGTAATTGGCCCACTGGGGACTGGCCGGGAGAAGACGGGAAGATTGCTGATACACTTCGAATTCGTCCATCAGCGATGTAGAAACCATGACAGCGAATGGCAGCAACGCTGCCAGCGCCAGGAGACCGATGAGGACCCCGCCCGCCGCACGACCAGGGGTGAGTTTCATACCAGCTCGACCTTCCGGCCCAGCCAGCGGAACTGAAGCCATGTCGCAAGCAGGAGTGTCGCGAGGAGCACGAGGCTCATGACGCTCGCCGTACCGAAGCGAAGGAACTCCCATGCCTCCTGGTAAATCCGGAAGACCACCACCTCGGTCGCACGAGCGGGTCCACCTTCCGTCATGACCGAGACATAAGTGAAGACCTGGAAGGAGCTGATCGTCCCCGTGACCAGCACGAACAGGATGGTGGGTCGAAGCAGCGGAAGGGTAATTCGCCGGAATCGCTGCCAGGCTCCGGCGCCATCCACGCGCGCCGCATCGTGATAGACTCCGGGGATGCCCTGGAGGCCGGCAAGAAAGATCATCATCTGGTATCCGAGCTGTACCCAGATCGAAAGCAGCATCACCGAAAGCAGCGCGGTCCGGGGATTGCCCAGCCAGTCCGGCCCCGTCACCCCGATAGCAGCGAGCCCAGCATTGATCAGCCCGAAATCCGCCTGGAGCATCCATTGCCAGACCAGCGCGACGGCTACCACCGAAGAAATGAAGGGCAGAAAGAGAACGCCTCGCGCGAGCCGAATGCGAACCCCGCTTCGATCGAGCGCGAGTGCTGCCGCAAGCGCCACGGCCATCGTAAGTGGAACGTAAAGTGTGTAGAGGGCGGTGACCCCGAGGGAATGCCAGAATCGCGGATCGCCCAGCACCTCGCGAAAATTGGATAGTCCGACGAATGGGCGGACCGGCTCGATCAGACCCCATCGATGAAATGAGAGATACACGGCAAAAAGGAGTGGACCCAGCGAAAAGACGACGAGGTGAACCATGGCCGGCGCGATGAATCCCCAGGCAACCATGGTTTCTCGAAAAGTCCTGCGCTGCCCCTGTGCGGCCCCTGCCCATGCGGTGAATCCAAGTCCCAGTCCGAATAATCCAACCCAGCCAAACATCACCGCCCAGAAGGTTTCCAGTTCGGCTTCACGCGGCAGCATGGAAAACTGGAGCGTGTTTCCCGAGCGTAGTGCGACTTCAGAGACGGCGGCAGGCACGTCGCCCTTCATCACCCGTCGAACCGAGTCGGCCGGGAGCTGGCCGGCGATTCTCGTAGCCCTCGCGCCCGCCAGAACCCGGTCGATATCATTTTCATTGACCTGTGGAATGGTGGCCGCGCGCTGTGCCAGCATGCGTCCACGATTCAGGATCACGTCGGTCGAAAGCCTGGCGGCCGACTGAACCGACTGGCCAGCCTCCAGCGTAAGGAGCAGCATGGCCACGACCGCGAGACTCGCCGAGGTCCACCGCCGTCGAGACGAGTGGCCGGGCTGGGCAAGGTGGACAGCAAACAGCGTGGCGATCACCGTCATTATTCCGATCCACCGCACGCCGGAAGGGATCGGCTCGACGGGCAGCGAGTTCCACACTCCGACCCATCCCACGGAATTCCACTGGTCGTGATCGAGGAGCGGGGCCAGGGAGATCTCCCTTCCCGCGCGCGTGACGTGCGCCGTGGCGTACCCGTCGTTGAGCAGCGCGCTCGTCGCTGGATCGAGCGGGGTGAGATCAATCGAATCGCGCAGAAGCGGGGCGCTGCGCCAGGCGACCTGGATATGTCCCGTCCACGCCGTGTTAGCCGCGATGGTATTTGCCGAAGACAGGAGCGCCGCCAGCTGATAGTCGGATCCTCCCGGTCCAACTGGTGTCACCAGTGAGAGATAACCGGCCACGGCAACGGCACTCCCGGTATCAGCGGCGCGCCGTTCCCGGAGAATTGCATGGCGGACCGTGAGTGCGAGACCGGTCATCGCGGCCGCCACCACCATCACACCGATAAATCCCGTCCAGGTAATCCAGCGCGACGGTTTCATGGTTCTGTCCGGGCGAGAATGGCATCGATATCACGCGCGGCTTCGCTCAATGCCTGGTCGAGGTCCTTGCCCTGGAGGAGGACCTGGTCAATGACATCGGGCAGTCGATTCTCGACTTCTCTCCAACCGCGAATGCGGGCGCCCCACGGCACGCGCCCGGAGCTCACGGCCGAGTCGAACACGGCTTCCCACCCCGTTGTATCAGCGCGCCTGATCGATTCGGAAATCGCCCGAAGACCGGAGATCTCCAGCCCAAGCTGGCTGCGGGTTCGCTGGGCCAGAGTGTCCGCCATGAATCCCGCAAGCTCCAGGGCCAGCCGGGGACGAGCGACATTCCCGGGCACGGCCCACCCGGAAGCGTAGATCACTGTCGATGGCCTGCTTCCCTCCCGATGTGGTATCGGCGCAAAGCCGATGTCAATTCGCCCCTGTTCCGCGTAGGGCCGGAACCGCGGCAACCAGAAATGGCCCGTGGTCATCATGCCGATGCGACCGCTATTGAAGAGCCGGAACTGATCGCCGAGCGTGTGACGAAGCGTGTAGACCCGGGGAGCAATACTGTCTTTCGCAACCCAGTCCAGATACCAGCGCAATGCCCGGCTGGTCGCGGGACTGTCGAGGCAGCCACTCGCGTGCTGGCCATCGGGGCAAAGGACATCTCCGCCGCCGGACCAGATCCACGAGATCCAGAGAAAAACCCGCCGGTCGAAGAAGGTGCCGAACTGGTCAATCACTCCATCATCGTCCGTGTCGCGCGTGAGCGCCTTCGCGGCTCGGGTGAAATCATCCCAGGTCCAGTCCGCCGTCGGCTCGGGGATGCCGGCGGCTTTGAAGAGGCGCTTGTTATACACGAGCACCATCGGCGTAAAGCCCTTGGGAATCGCCAGCAGCTTTCCATCGACAGTGAAGATGTCGAGCACCCGTGGATCGAAACCGGCCGGATCGAGCCCGATCCGTCTCATGAGCGGTGCAACATCGAGGAGCATGCCGCGTTTGGCGAACACCGGGATATCGATATTATCGAGCAGGAAAACATCGGGGGGAGTGCCGGCGGCGATCGATGTCAGAATCCGATCCCGGTACTCATCCTGGTTGGTAACGGACTCGAGGGAGACCCTGACGCCGGTGCGAGCATCGCTGAATCGTTCGACGTAGCGTTTCTCGATGCCCTGCTCAATGGGATCGCTCCAGCTGGCCACCCGCAGCGTCACACCGGCATCGCCCCGGCAGGCTATGATCGCCGCGATTGCGATGAGCGCCAGGGACGCGCTCCGCGTCACATCCGCTCCCCATGCTCATCGAACCAATGGAGCTGGCCAGCATCCAGATCAACACCGGCCGGCTCACCGCGAGTGATCGCAACCAGGCCAGGCAGGCGGGCAATGATGATAGTGTCTGGGTCGAGACGCAGATGGACCAGTGTTTCGCTTCCCAGTCTTTCCACCGCCTGCACGAGGCCGGAGCCAAGTCCGGAACCGTTTGCGGTGAGTCGCACGTGCTCCGGACGAATGCCGACGACAGCCGGGCGCTTTCCTGGGCGAGAATACGGAATCGCCAGGCCTCGAGCCAGGAATATGGGGCCGCTATCACCGGTGTCCGGAGAACCAGGGAGGAGATTCATTCCCGGTGATCCAACGAATCGAGCGACGAACGTGTTGACCGGGGTGTTGTACACCTCCGCCGGCGTTCCAGACTGTTGAACGCGTCCCTCGTGAAGAACCACGACGCGCTCTCCCATGGTCAGGGCCTCGACCTGGTCGTGGGTGACAAAGAGCATGGTCGTGCCCAGCGTCTGGTGCAGCGCCATCAACTCCGTCCGCAACTGGACCCGCAGCGACGCGTCGAGGTTGGAGAGTGGCTCGTCGAACAGAAATACCCGGGGTTCGCGAACGAGGGCTCGGCCGAGCGCCACGCGCTGGCGCTCGCCTCCGGAGAGTTGCCCCGGCATGCGATCGAGCAAATCACCCAGCTCGAGTCGCCGGGCAGCATCGAGCACCAGCGCATGCCGCCGCTCACGCGGCACTTTTCTCATCTCGAGGGGAAATTCGAGATTCTGTTTCACCGTGAGGTGCGGGTACAAGGCGTAGCTCTGAAACACCATCGCCACGTCCCGCCCTGCGGGAGGGAGATCGTTCACCACCTCGCCGCCAATGATCAGCTCGCCCGAGGTTGGAGGCTCCAGTCCGGCGAGACACCGCAGGATGGTGCTCTTCCCGCAGCCCGACGGGCCGAGAATCGCGACGAATTCCCCCTCGGCAATGTCGAGAGTGACCTCATCCAGCACCCGGACCGGAGGACGAAAGATCTTCGTCAGCTTCCGGAGGGAGACGGATGCCATGCGTTAGCGGGGTGTCCAGGGAAGGGTAAGAAAGACGGCGCGCCATCCATCACCCGTGCGCTGGAGAACCCAGTGTTCCAGGTCCTCCACCTGGCGAGGGGCTTCTCCTGGTGCAGGAGAGATCGTCTGGCGCACAGTAATCCAGGCCGCGGCGACGCCTTCGACCTGGCGAAGGTCGGCTCGTAGAATCTGCGCCTGGGGTGAAGGGAATTTCCCTTCCAGCGAGGAACGCGCCCATGAGAGGAAAAGAGAATCCGCCGGCACTGTTGCCAGGCTCAAGGGGCTGCCCGGTGAGGTGGCGGCCGGATAACTGATCATGGCCGACGATGCGAAAAACTTCCGGGATGTTGCCCAGTCTCGCTCGGAGAAGCTGCGATAGTACTCGATGATTACCTCGCGAATCTGTGCCTCGTCCCGACGGCTGCCCGCAGGGGTGTGATCTTCAAAATGACAGGCCGCCAGCACAAGCAGTCCACAGCAGACGAGGGGACGCAGCGACGACATGAGCACCATGGTGGGGCGTTTTGAGAAATACTGGAGAGGATCGTGTGAACGGTAGCGGTTCACCGCTGATGAGACAATATGTTCACGGTTGATTTGTATCCGGATGGAGCCTTGCGCTGACGCCGGAGAAACACCGGGCGAGCTAACTCGAAGGCACGCCATCCAGTGTTTCTCGAATCGCGCCGAGCAGCTCTTCAATTGTATAAGGCTTGGGCACCAGCCGGTCAAAGTTGAGGATCTCCTGCTCCGAGAGCCGGCCATCATCGTACCCGGTCGAGAGCACCACCGGGATGGAAGGCCAGCGGGAGCGCATCACACCGACCAGGCCGCGTGCATCCATCCTTGGCATCACCATGTCAGTCACGACCAGGTCAATTCTTCCCTCTTCGGCTTCCAGGCGGCGGAGCGCGTCTTCTCCGTCCTCCGCCACAATGACCCTGTAGCCATAGCGCTGAAGCATTCGATGTCCCGCTCGGCGAATGGAGGATTCGTCGTCCACCAGAAGCACCGTCTCCGAGCCCCGGAGATTCTTTGGCGTCTCCACGTGGGCCGGTATCTGTGCACCGGTCAGACGGGGGAAATACAGCGAGACCGTCGTCCCCGTCCCGACTTCGGAGCAGATCTCCACCGCCCCGTCGTGTGCTGTAAGGACACCATGGACGATCGAAAGCCCGAGGCCGGTTCCGCGTTCGGACCGCTTGGTCGTGAAGAAGGGTTCCAGGGCGCGTGCGAGCACGTGAGGCGGCATTCCTTCCCCGGTATCGTGGACGGTAAGGAGCGCAACCGGACCGGCGGCAATACCCAGCCGATCGGCGCCTGAGATGTCGAGGTCCACTGCCTCGGTACTCACCTTGAGCGCTCCCCCGCGAGGCATCGCGTCCCGACTATTGATACAGAGGTTCACCAGCGCGAAGTGGAGCTGCGCATTGTCGGCGGAGATCACCGGGTTAGCAGGAGAGAGCCCGATCACCAGCTCGACCGTCTCTCCAAGAGAACGGGTGAGCAGGCGTTCGATTTCCCGGACTGAATCGTTGAGATGCACGGGGCGCCGTTTGGCTTCCTCCCCCCGGCTGAAGAGCAGAATCTGGCGAGTGAGATCCGCGGCACGCTTCACGGCCGTGCGCACATGGACCAGGTCGTTCTGCAGCGGAACGTTGTTCGAATGATCCGTAACCAGCAGATCGAGATCAACCTGGAGGGCGGTCAAGATATTGTTGAAGTCGTGGGCGATTCCGCCAGCCAGGCGGCCCAGCGATTCCAGGCGGAGCGATGTCTGCTGCCTCTCCTGGTTCCGCTGCTCGAGCGTGAGATCAACGCAGGCGGCAAGGCCCCAGCGCACGTTGCCGATCTCGACCGTGGACACATTCATGAGAACGTCGAACTCCTCGCCGTTCTTGTCGTGGTGGCGTAAGAGCATCGAAGGTGACGCCAGGATCTGGGAACGTCGTGCCCCACCAATGGCCCGCTCCCGGGTATCGGCGGAAACGAGATCGGGGATGGACATCTCGAGGAACTCATCGCGCGTCCAGCCGTAGCGCTTGATCGCGGCGTGATTCACCGCGTAGAACCGGAGCGTGTCAAAGTCAAAGAGCCAGACCGGCGCGGGAACCTGGTCGAAGAGGGTGGAGTATCGCTGTTCCGCGTCGGTCAGGTCGTGCACCAGGCCCGAGGTACGAAGCGCGGCCGCACCCATGGCGGTCAGCGCGTCGAGCAGTGCCAGCTCATTCCAGGAAAACTGCCGTCCCTCTTCGCGGAGAGAGACTACGAGCAGCCCAAGCTCGTGCCCGTCGGCCAGAACCGGAAGCGAGTGACGCGCTCCCGAACGGGGGAGCCGCCCGAAATCCTCCGACTCCCCACGCGAGATTTCTTCACCCACGAGGACCCCGAAACTTCCCCCTTCGACGTGGCGGCAGGTCAGCCGGTCGGTGGCCGGCACCCGCTCGAAAAAGACCACGAATTCCGCCGCGACGAGCCGGGATGCCTGCTGACAGACCAGCCCGATGATCTCTTCCGGCTTGAGCGATGCTACCAGCGAAGAAGCCCCCGCCATGAGTGCATGCACCGCAATGCTGCTGGCTTCCAGCTGCTGCCGGGTTTCCCGCTCGACCGTGACATCGCGATGCATGGCGATCGAAACGCGGCCGGATCCAAGCACGGCAAGTGTCGCCGTGGTGGCGAGCGTGCGTACCTGGCCGTCATGCCGGCGGAGATGCCACTCGAACGTGCGTGATCCTCCCCTGCTTTCGTGCGACCGGAATTCCTCGCGCAGGCGATCGAGATCCTCTCCAACGACAAAGCTGCTGAGCGGCAGACCGGTCATGTCTTCACCGCGTTTGTAGCCGGCGATCCGGGCCATGGCTCCGTTGGCGAAGATCATGTGATCGTCCACCATCGCGGTCATACCGTCACCCAGTGTTTCAGCCATGGCGCGCCAGACACCGAACGATGGTACCGGGCCATCGCTCCCGAGGCCGGCGATCGCCATGGCGCCAGTATCCTGCAGCAGAAACAGTCGGCCGAGACGATCCTGGCGCTGGAGATAGAACACCGCTGGAATGGTGAGGATGATGACGGCGAGAATTTTGGAGAATACAAATTCGGGCCCCGTGGTCAGACTGGTGAGGTTGCCGAATGCGAGGAGAGGAAAAGCCAGGGTGTCAGTCGCCAGGCCAACGAGGAGAGTGAGTCCAAACCGGTAGGCGAGTGGCCCCCGGATTCTGCTCAGAACAGAGAACGTTCCAGTCATCACAGCCAGAGAGAGACCGAACGAGATCGACGATGCAAAGGTCAGGCGGATCGAAGCGGCTGGAATGGCCGATCCACCCTGCACAATGGCCAGCTGCTGAAAGACCTGATACAGAAAATTGCAGGCGATGAGTCCGCCCAGGATCCTTCGTGCATCCCCGCCGCTGTGATTGACATGCACCAGGAGCATGAGCAGCAACAGGGCAGGCGCGAGCAACCCGCTCGCCAGGAAAAAATCGGCGCCACCCGGCGCAGACAGGCTGGGCCCCCGGATGTGCCATCCGGCGCCCAGGCTCAGCCACATGAGGATCGTCAGCGACCCGACCCAGAGCCACAGAGAGCCTACTCCAAAACGTCTTCGAAGCGACAGAATGCCAAGGGTACACCCCGAGATCGCGAGATGACTCGAGATGAACCAGAGTACAGAGCCTGGAGTCAACCAGGATGCCGGCATCAGGTCCTCAGGGCACTCCGCCCGACTGGAGAAATCGTACCATCGTGAGGCGTCCTCCGCCTTTATTCATCGGTAGATGCGGGAAAAATCTTGAGTCGCGGAAGCCAGGATATCCTGGGCGGCGGTTGCGCCACGAAGAATTGGTAGGGAGTGGAACGGATTAGAACGTATAGATCACCTCGTGATGATCCCGGGCCTCGAACTGTACAACTGGATTTCCCAGGTGAATTTCATCGACGTGAACTGAGAGTACACGGGGGAGTCCACGAGGAGCGAGGCGCACCTGAAGAGCGGGCCCAAACCGGCGAAAAACCCGGAACACGAGTCGGCCAGTCCCCCTGCGTACCTCGATATCGAGCACCGAAGGACCTACCCGGAGACGCCGCAAGCTCATCCCGTTCCAGCGGGCCGGCAGGAATGGAGCGAGATGAAGGGAGGCATTCATCGCGTCCGGCACAATACCCCAGAGGCCCTCGACGGCCGGGAGGAGTACCATGGCAGCTGACCACGCCTGGTCGGCACATATTCCGGCATCGGTCCCATTCTCACCGTGGAGGACCTCGGGAAATGCTCCCCGCGCGCGGTAGTCGGCCAGCCTGGCATTCATCAGGAGGTGACCCAGGCCATCATCGAATCGCCCGGCTCGAAATTCGGCCAGGCTTACCCATCCGGTGTAGAGTGGCCAGACTGAGCCCAGGTGATACCCGGCTGGATCGAACAAGGGATCGGCGGCCGAGATCATGCGTACGCCCCACGGAGTAGTAAAGTCCGGACTCCGCACCGCATCGAGCCAACTGGTGACATCGTCCCCATGTACCGCGCCGAGCAGCACCGGCACGGCCAGCATTGCGGTGCGATGCATCATGGGCGATCCGTCGGCTTCGAGTCCGAGCGCGAAATTTCCATGATGGCGAAAGCGTGATTGAATGGAGCTTCGAGCCCGGACCGCCCGATCCCTGAGTTCGTCGGCGAGGGCCGCGTTCCCCAGTGCGTTCGCCACCGGAGACAGTCCCTCCAGGGCGGCGAGCCAGCAGGCCGCGAGATATAAGGTGACTGCTGCGCCGCCCAGCGGTCCGTGTTCGATCCAGCCGTGTCCGACCCGGGCATTTTCAATCAGCCCATCGTCGTCGCGATCGGTTTCGAGACAGAACCGATAGGCGCGATGGATGGCGTCCCATTGCTTCCTGATAAACTCGAGGTCTCCCGTCCACCCGGCGTATCTCGCGACCAGGAGGAGAAAAAGTGGAGTGCTGTCCGCCGCATCGTAGTGGACCAGGCCGCTCGTCGTATACTCGTGGAGAATTTTTCCGGAAACATCCTGGTTGTCCGCCAGAAAACGGAGAACATCCCGGGTACTTTCGCGATTCCCCGCGGCCAGCATGCCGAAGGCTGTCCAGCAGGCATCCCGGCCGAAATACCAGGCGTACCCCGGGCGGCCATCACCCCAGCCAGTCCGCGAGGTGGCGTAGCCCGCCAGCAGTGACCGGCCGAGTCCAGGGGTTTCCGCGACAAAACTATCGGTGCGGATCTTTGCCCATTCAAAGGCCTTCGTGAGCTCAACTTCAGGCGTTTCCAATGAAACCTGATACGTGATGATCTGCTCCGCATGCTGGCGACGCTGCCGCTGAATACCCTCGAGCCGCTTTCGCTCGACGGCTCGAAGCGAGCCGGCCAGGTCGGCATTATCAACCGCTGCCACGCCGACCAGCCTGACGCTCCCCTGCCCCTCTGCCTCGACCTCGATTCTCACCGGTTCAGCGAGCCCCTCTATTCTCCTGAAGCGGCCAGATACCAGGCGGAAAATGACCTGAACCGGTGCACCGGCAGCTCCCACCCAGAGGTGATCACCGGCATCATTCAGATTCCAGCGAAGATCACCATAATTGCCCGCAGGGTATGGCCACATGCGACGAAGGTCGATCGTCCACTGCAGCGTGATGCCATGATTTCCTGGAGCGGCAACGTCCCAGATCAGAATTGGCCGCTCGAGCGCGGTGGTCCAGCGTTGAATCACGTGCGCATGAGCAGACTCGGTCGTAAGAATGACCTGATCAGGCAGAACGGTGATTGAGGAAGCCCGAACCGGTTCACCGCCCACCTTTAGAGAGACATCACGCATCATGCGGTAGGGGTGAGACCAGGCTTCACGAAGCCCCGCCTGCTCCGTTCCAGTGAGCAGCGTGCGCCTTCCGGCGAAAGTCCAGGGGACATCTTTCCGCGCTTCGCCTGTCGATTCGATAGACGATGTGGAATCACTCCACGAACCATCCACGCCTTCGATACGAGGGACAGGAACACCCGGATCGTGAATAACTCGACGGGCACCGGGGGGCCACAGCGCAACGGGTACGGCTCGATCCCGATGAGGGATCGCGTCACCACGCAACGCATTTGCCAGGAGGGCATGGAGTTGTCGCTGAAGAAGCGAATCAGGCGCCGCCGGGTAGATGAAGGCGCCGATGCAGAGAATTCCGCCGTCTCCAGTCTCATACTCCCAGGCGACGGCGCGACCGGGATTGAGGTGAATAAATGATCGTTCCACCGCGACGATAGCGCCCTCGGCTGGTCGGCGCTCCCGGTACGTTGTCCATTCGTACTGCTCGCCATCGGCAGGAGCCCAGGTGAAGGTCCCCTGCCCACTTCCGGCGAACAACGGATGAGCGCCGAACCCTGCCAGCCCCCTGATGTGGGGGAAGGCCTGAAAAGATCTGAACTCCGGAAGCCAGAACTCGTCTTCCTGGTGGCGCCAGACAGCCAGGCGCCGATCGTCCGGCGCAACCGTTTCGAGCCCAAGCTCGTGGGGGATGCAAGCGGCCCCAAGCGTGGCCAGGAGACGCCCGCCTCGTTGAAGCCATGGAAGAAGGTCAGGTGGTCGGGCCGCTTCGCCATGAATCCAGAGCACATCTGCCGCATGGTCCGTCAGCTGGCTTCCATGTGCCAGTCGCGCCGCGGAAGTGTCGGCGAGACCATCGAGCCACGGCCAGATCGTTTCTCCGTCCTCGTCATTGGCGAGGAGAAGGATGGACCTCACCAGGAGAACTCGCGTGCGCTTCCAATCTTTCCTCGACCAGCACCACGGCCATCGATGCGAACGGCATAGCCGCTCGAAGTCACCTGCACATCGACAGCATGTCCGGCAACTCGCGCGCCCGTAAGCGACACGCTGCTCTCAAAAGGAAGCGGATCCACTACGATGCCGTGCTCGCCGCGGGGAAGCAGGCCGGCGACATGACGCACCAGGAGGTCGTTCACCCACGAGTGCTGATAGTCGTCGATGCCGCGATAGAGGCTCCCCCGACCGGTCACCGGATGATAGTGCTCGAAACAGTTGGGTCGCGCGGCGTCGCCATCGAAGGACATCATGCGGATGAACTGTCGAATGAACCTCACGAGATGATGAGCCCAGTCCGGGCGATGCCGGCGAACGATCCTGGCGAGCGCGTCAATGAGGTGGCTGTTCGTCATCGGCCACACGCGGCCATTCCACGGGCAGGAATGACGTTTCCCCTTCCACTCGGCGTCCGGGCTGAACAGAGGATCGTCTACGCTCGATGACGGCGCAGGGTACGGCGTCCAGAATTCCGCGGGGCTCAAGAGGTGGCGTTCAAGACCGGCGATGTGGGATGCATCGACGAGATCGGTGAGATATGGATAGAAGCAGACCGCTGCCTTGACCCCGGTCCTGCCTCCGGTGGCAGGGTCCACATCGAAAAACATCTCGTGCGCCGGGTCCCACATACCGTCCAGAATCGCGCGCCGGGTTCGCTCCGTGCGTTCGGTCCAGGTGAGCCGGGCCTTCTTCTCGCTCACACTTCCGGCGAGAAGCTGGAACAATCGATAGGCATAGACAGTGACATCTATACCCTTGAGGCGTAGCCGGTTCTCCCAACCATACCGGTCGGCTGAAGGATCGACCGCCTGGTAGCGGGACATGTACTCCTGCCCGGTCTCGTACTGATCGATGACGTCGATCATCCCGGAGCCCTCGCGATCACGCGTCCGGCACAGCCATTCGGCATAGCGCGAGAGCGGAGCGATGAATCCGGCGACGCGGTCCGGATCCGGGTGAACGGCGGCAACGTCCTGTAGCGCGCCGGCCCAGTCGGCATGGTAGAAGTCCGGCTCCGTCAGGTGATCGAGATAGACCCGGCCCGGAATTATGCCTTCGGGCGAGACCCGATCGAGAAAGGTCCCGAGCACACCGTACGACCACGAGGCGTCGTTGGCCCAGCGGGTCTCGCGAGCGTGGCACATCGCCGA
The DNA here is from genome assembly GCA_039932125.1 of Gemmatimonadota bacterium. GTDB lineage: Bacteria > Gemmatimonadota > Gemmatimonadetes > Gemmatimonadales > GWC2-71-9 > DASYPP01. The sequence goes on along the minus strand of JBDTQP010000015.1, from coordinate 243 downwards.
GTAGCTGATGGGCTGGTGGAAGTATCCAATGCCTTCGCAAACGGAGCGATGCTGAAACTGCCCGAGGCCCGCAGGGATACTGTTGAGTCTGATTCCGTACCAGCGGTACCACCAGTAGTTATTGAACGAAGTATCGGAACAGGTGAACCCCGGCACACTCTTCTCGTACGAGCCCCACGCCACCCGGGCTCGTTCGGCAGGGCTGCCGCTTTTCTTTGCAGAGTGTGGCTGGGGAACTGACAG
>JBDTQP010000014.1:0-23617 GCA_039932125.1 Gemmatimonadota bacterium | reverse complement strand
CGTCCGCTTCCACGCCCTCATCCAGCAGCCCGGTGAAGAAGCCGCTCAGCCCGAGTTGAATCACTGGGGCAAGCGAAGCCTCGCGTATCCCATCAAGCGGCACGAAACCGGTTATTACGTGATTGCCAAGTTCGAGACGACCGGCGAGAAGCTGCCGGAATTCGAGCGCGCGATCAAGCTGGACGGCAGCGTGTTGCGCTTCCTCGTCGTGCTGGCCGAGAACGCCCAGCCAGCGCCGGTCACGGTCCCTAAGGCCGATGGTGAAGAGGAGGACGACGAATGAAACGGATGCAGAAAGTCTGCCCGATCTGCGAGCTGAGCCTCCGGGTCATCGACTACAAGGATGAGCGGCTTCTGTCCCGGTTTCTGACGGAACGCGGCAAGATTCTTCCGCGGCGCCTGTCGGGCTGTTGTGCCCGGCACCAGCGGCAGATGAGCACCGCCATCAAGCGGGCACGTGAGCTGGCTCTGCTGCCCTACATCAAGGGTCATCTAGGCTGAGCGTACCGCATCAGGTGTCGCCTGAGGAACGGCGATCTCCCGCGGGGGCGATACTCGCCCTCGCGGCGCTGTTTCTGATCAGTCCCTCGCCGCTCATCTTTCTGGTCCCGCTCGCAGCACTGCTGGCGGTGAGCGGGCCCGGAACGGTACGCGAAATGGTCTGGCTGGCGGCAGCCGTCGGGATGAGTCTGTTGTGGTTGACCTGGTCACACGGCATTGCCGACCAGGTCGCCAATGCGATGGCCGTGCTGATGACTGGCAGTTTCATCGTGTTGAGCACCCGGGAACAGCCGGCATTCACTCGTGCCTCCTGGGCCGTCCTGCTGGCTATGCTCGCCGTGACGGGCTGGTGCGCGGTGTGGGGGATCCGCTGGCACGATATCGAGCTCGCACTCACCCGGCAGTGGTGGGAAATATCCCGGCAGCTGGTGGACTCTGGACGGTTGAATGGCGGCCTCCCGACTTCCAACACATTCCTGGATCGCCTGGCCGATGCCGGAAGACCGATAGCTCAGCTCTTCCCTGCCCGGCTGGTAATCAGTGGTATCCTGGGGCTGGTGCTTGCATCATCGTGGCACGACCGCATCGCCGGTCGAACCCTTGGACGGCCAGCAGGGAGCTTCGGCAGCTTTCGCTTTGCCGATCACCTGGTCTGGCTGCTGATCGTAGCGATTGCGGTCCTGGTCATTCCCGACATCCACGCGCTCCAGGAAATCGCGGATGGCTCGGCGCCGGTCGACATGTTCCTGTTTACCCTGCAGTACTGGGGACCCGTTGCGAGCAACCTGCTGGTGATCTGTGCGGTGCTCTATGCAGTACGCGGGGCCGCTGTCGCGAGTCGGTTTGTCAGGCCGCGGGCGGCCCTTGTTCTGCTGTCGCTGGCTACCATTTTCCTGTTGCCCTTTACCCTGATTGGCCTCGGAACAATCGGCCTCGCGGATACCTGGGTGAATTTCCGCAAGTGGGCAAATGCCGGTGTCCAGTGATCTTTTTCTCTAGCCATTAATCCTTGGAACGCTTAACAAACGGGGTTCTGCAATGTTGGAAGTCATTCTTCGCGAAGACATCAAGGCGCTGGGCAAGGCCGGCGACATGGTACGAGTGAAGCCCGGGTATGCTCGAAACTACCTCCTGCCGCAGGGCCTCGCGTATGAGGCGACTGAGGGCAATAAGAAGCGTATCAACGCAGAGTCCAAAGCGCGTACGGTCAAGCAGGAAGCGGAGAAGACCGAGGCTCTGGCGACTGCCGCCAGGCTCAACGCGGTGTCCCTCACCATTCCCAGCAAAGCCGGCGAGGGCGACCGGCTTTTCGGCTCCATCACGGCCGCAGACATCGCGGATGCCATGGCGAAGCAGGGCCACAAGGTCGACAAGCGCAAGATCGACCTGGAGCACCCGATCAAGTCCCTGGGAGAGCATACTGTCATGCTCCGGCTTCATCCGGAAGTCCAGGCCGAAATCCGCGTCTCGGTTGTTCAGGAGTAGCTCAGACCCTCTGTGGGCATAGCCTATGTTGATGGTCCCCGGCTCGCTCGGTCGCTCTTCGCGGCGGCCGATTGGGTAGCTGCTGGTCGGGACGAGATAAACCGGATCAATGTCTTCCCCGTCCCGGATGGAGATACCGGAACCAACTTCAGCCTGACGCTCCGTTCCGTCGCCGATGCGCTTCGCGCAGCCGGCGACGTGTCGCTTCCGGACACAGTCAAGGCGATGGCCCGCGGCGCCGTTCTGGGTGCGCGAGGAAATTCCGGGATGATGCTGGCCCACTTTCTCCTGGGCTTTGCCGATTCCCTCGGAGAAAGGGAAAAGGCCAGCACGGTGGATATCGCCCGGGCAATCCGGGCGGGATCCGATCGGCTCTATGCCTCGCTCGATGATCCTCGAGAGGGCACCATACTCACCGTAGCGCGCGAGGCTGCCGCCGCCGCCGAGAGGGTGGCGACCGAGTCGATGGGGATCGCCGAGTTCATGCACGGGCTGCTCGCCGAAGGGGAGATTGCCCTCGCCCGCACCCCCGAGCTGCTGGCCGTGCTCAAGGAGGCTGGAGTTGTAGATGCGGGCGGTAAAGGGTTTGTCAGGATGATAGAAGGCGTCGTCCGCTTCATCGATGGTGATCCTATCCTCGCCGCCGAAGCTCCGCTGACAACCGAGTCGTGGAATCCCGCCGCCATGACCGAAGTCGCCACCGAACGCGATTACCAGTATTGCACCGAGGTGATGGTCCGGGGTGAAAGTATCCCGGCCGCCAACGAGGTCCGCCAGGCCATGCGCCAGTTTGGAGGATCACTGGTCGTGCTGGTTGCCGGGAATCTGATCAAGGTGCATGTGCACACGGATACCCCGGATGCCGTCTTTACGTATGCCGCCCGGTGGGGAACGCTGGAGGCAACTAAAGCTGATGACATGCGGGCTCAGCACCGGGACCTGACCCACCCCGAACGTCGGCCCGTCGCCATCGTCACGGATTCGTCCGCCGACCTGTCGGACCAGGTGCTGGACCGGCATCACATCGCCCTGGTTCCCCTGCAGGTGATGTTTGGAGACGAAGTGTTCCAGGACCGGGTGAGCCTGAGACCTGAGGAGTTTTACCGGCGGCTTCGGACAGCCAGGAACCTTCCGACGACCTCTCAACCGACCCCGGCTGACTTTGTTCGAGTGCTCCGGGACGCGAGGTCGGAAGCCGACGAAGTCGTTGCTGTTCTCCTTTCGTCGGCCCTGTCGGGAACCTTTCAATCAGCGGGAGCCGCGGTGCGGGCGGCTAACCTCAAGGGGGTTCACCTGGTAGACAGCGCATCGGCTTCACTGGGCCTGGGACTCCTCGTGCTCCGGGCGGCAGAGCTGGCCGAGTCAGGCTGGAAAGGTCCGGCGATAGCCACCGAGCTGGAACGACTCAAACAGCAGTCAGGGTGCCTGATTACCGTCGATCGCTTCGACAACCTGATTCGCTCTGGCCGAGTGACGCGCGGAAAGGCATGGCTGGCCGGCATGCTCGATGTAAAGCCGATCCTGTCGCTCGATCCGGCTGGAAAGATCCTGCCGGTGGACCGGGTTCGGGGACGGGACAACGTGGTGCCCCGGGTGCTCTCGCTTCTGGAGAAGCGGCTCAGCCCCCGGCCGAAAGCGGTTCGTTTTGGGGTGGCGCATGCGGAAGCGCCGGAAGTCGCGGAGCGGGTTCGAACAGCGCTGGTGGCCGCCTATCAGCCTCGCGACTGTTTTGTCACCCTGGCGACGGGTGTTCTGGGCACTCACGTCGGACCCGGAGCCTGGGCTGTGTTTTACGTGGTGGAGGATTGAGAACCCGGGGACGTTCTCGAGCGTTCTATACATGAGAGTGCCGATGTGACTAGAGCCGCCGGCACCAATCCAGGAACCGTCAAGCGAGGAACCAACAAATCCAACCGACCGATCGTAGAAGGCAGCTTCCTGGTCCGCTCAAGGACGCGGTGGAAGCCATGGAGGATCTGAAAGCACGTCACGTCGTCATTCTGGACCTGAGAGGACTCAACGACGCGACGGACTTCTTCATTATCGCCTCGGGAACTTCCGATGCTCACGTTCGCGGTATCGCGGACTCTGTCATGGAGAAAATGGGACGGAAGGGTGTCCGGACCCACCATATAGAAGGACTGACCACTGGGCGCTGGGTGCTGCTGGATTACGTCGATTTCGTCGTTCATCTGTTCCATCCAGAGACCAGGTCATTTTACCAACTGGAACGGCTGTGGGGTGATGCGCCAGAACTTCTGGCCAGCTCGTAACGAAAAGGGTGAGGGTATGAAACGGAATCTGGGATTGGTGCTGACACTGTTGACCGGGCTGCCTGCTCTTCTGCCCGCTCAGTACTTCGGACAGAACAAGGTCCAGTATCGCACTTTCGATTTCAAGGTCATTCAGACCGAGCATTTTGACGTCTACTTCTACGATCGTGAGCGGACCGCGGCCCTCGACGCGGCGCGCATGGCCGAACGCTCGTATGCCCGGCTCTCCCGCGCGCTGAATCACCAGTTCCACGAGCGGAAGCCGATCATTCTATATGCATCGCATTCGGATTTTCAGCAGACCAATGCGACCGGGGGCGAGGTCAGTGAAGGAACCGGCGGTTTCACCGACTTCCTCAAGCACCGGAATGTGCTGCCGCTTACCGGATCGTATGATGAGTTCGAGCACGTGCTCCAGCACGAAATGGTGCACCAGTTCCAGTATGACATCTGGAGTCGGGGACGCGCCGGCGGCGGGATTCAGACGCTCATCGCCTTGAACCCGCCCCTCTGGTTTGTCGAAGGTATGGCAGAATATTTCTCCAAGGGCGACCTGGACGCGAACACGGCGATGTGGCTCCGGGACGCCGCGCTGGAAGGCAATCTGCCGACCATCGACCAGATGACGAACGATCCCCGGATTTTCCCATACCGGTTTGGCGAAGGCCTGCTTGCCTACATCGGTCATCGGTGGGGCGATGAGGCCATCGGCGCCATTCTCCAGGGGAGTCTCGGCGGGAACCTGGAAGGTTCGTTCCGTCGAGTGCTGGGGCTTGGATTCGAGGAGCTCTCGAACCAGTGGCGGGACGCCGTGCAGAAGCAGTATCTGCCGGAGATCGGGAACCGGGTACGTGCCAGTGCCTTTGCCAAGCCAGTCCTGACGGAGGAGAAGTCCGACGGCACGCTTCACCTGGCTCCGGCCCTCTCGCCCGACGGGACGCAGATCGCCTATTTCAGCGAGAAGGATTTTTACTTCGTCGATCTCTATCTCGCCGACGCGACAACCGGGAAGGTTGACAGGCGGCTGCTCAAGTCCTCCTTCAGCGCCAATTATGAAACGTTCAGGTTCATCAATTCCGGCGTGAGCTGGTCACCGGATGGACGCTACATCGCGATGGCGGCGAAGAAGGGCCCCAAAGACGACCTGCTCATTGTGGACGTAGCCCGTCACCGGGAAATCCGCCGAATCACCCTGGACCTGAATGGCATCACCACACCGGCCTGGAGCCCGGATGGCAAACAGATCGTGTTTACCGGCTATAACGGCGGTATTTCCGACCTCTATGTGGTCAATGCCGACGGCAGTGGATTCCGCCAGCTGACCGATGACCGGAATGGCGATTTCCATCCGGTCTGGTCGCCCGATGGCAAGTCCATTGCGTTCGCCACGGATCGGGGGCCGGCGACCGATTTCTCGATTCTCAGCTTCAGTAACATGCGGATTGCGCTCTTCCATCTCGATGATGGGACCATTGAAGTGCTGGATCACATGGATGAGGGTAAGAACGTAAGCCCGCAGTTCTCACCCGATGGGCGGGAGATCGCTTTCACGTCCGACCGTAACGGTGTCACCAACATCTACCTGTACGACTTGCAGGATCGGCAGCTGTACCAGCTGACCGATCTCTTCACCGGCGTGCAGGGCATCACGCCGCTTTCACCAGCGCTGTCGTGGGCGCATAACGCCGATCGTCTCGCGTTCGTCTACTATGAGAACGAGAAATACGACGTCTACACCCTTGATAATCCGCGATCCCTGAGGAAGCCGTACCATCCTGCGCCATTGTCGCAGCCGACCACGCAGGTTGCGGTACAGCCTTCGCTCAGCACGCAGCCAGTCGTCCCCGACTCACAGCCGCAGAGCGGCGCGGTTCAGCAGGGTGGCTCGATTTATAGGAGCCAGAGCGGTTTCCGCGAGTCCGGTGTAGCTCGAGCCGACACCACGTTGCCTCCGCCCGTGTCCATCTCCGAGCTGCTCGATTCAGTCAACCTGAACTTGCCGGACACCTCGGAGTTCACGATCCGGAAGAACCGTACAAAATTTACTCCCGATTATGTCGCGCGTCCGAGCGTTGGCTATAGCCGCGATACCTTCGGCCGGGGCTTCTTCGGTGGCACCGCCGTCTCCCTCAGCGACATGATGGGAGATCATACCCTGGTCTTCTCCGGGTACGTCAATGGATCGCTGGCCGAGTCGCAGATTCTCGCGGCGTACATCAACCAGCGCCGTCGCATCAACTGGGCACTGATTGCGGGCCAGGAACCATATTTCTATCGCGAAGCGACTGAAATCCGCCGGGATCCAAATCCGGCCACCGCCCAGGATACGCTGATCACCAACGTTCGGCGCCTTGTGCTTCGGACGGCATCGGCCGAGGCGTATTTCCCGGTGAATCGGTTCCGTCGGATCGAAGCGGGACTTCAACTGGCCAACGTAAGCGACGATCGCCTGAGCCTGATCGAGCCCTTCAACGGGTTCACCGGCTCACGTATCGATAATCCGAGGATTCATACCACTAATCTCGGCAGCTCCAACTACGTACAGCCGTCGCTCTCGATGGTTTTCGACAACTCCCTTATGGGATATGTCGGACCGTTCTACGGAAAACGCTATCGCCTGTCCATTGCCCAGAGCATCGGGACGTGGAACTTCGCGACCGCAACGGTGGATTACCGGCGCTACGATCAGCTGCCCGGTCCCTTTGTCCTGGCAACGCACGGCCTCTACTTCGGCCGGATCGGACCCGATGCCAATCAGTTCCAGACGTTCCTCGGCAGCACGGACCTGATTCGCGGGCATACCTCGGGTTCGTATTTCCGGAACGAATGCCGTAACTCAAACGACCAGGGCAGCCTGACTGGCTGTAACGCCCTCGATCGGCTGATCGGAACTCAGCTTGCTGTGGCCAGCGCCGAGCTTCGCTTCCCTTTACTGAATTCGTCGATCTTGCATTTCCTGCCGCTCGGTTTCCCGCCGGTGGATGGCGCGATCTTCTATGATGTGGGATTGACCTGGCGGGAAAACAGTGTGGTGCAGTTGAACGGAAACGATCGTGGAAATCCACTGCGTTTTCGAACGCCGTTACAGACGTACGGCGCGTCTCTCCGAACCAACCTGTTCAACTTTGTTATCCTGCGGCTCGACTATTCCATTCCGCGAGATCGCCCGGGAGTAGGCGGTCTCTGGACGCTGAGCCTCGGTCCGACCTTCTGACGCATTGATAGCTGAGTCCCGGTGGTCGGAGCGGTCTTCCGGCCACCGGGACTTATGGCTGCATGCCTCCTAGTTGAGTCACCAGCCTTCGACTATGTTTCTCCGGTGCTGCCATCCCGCAATCTCATATGTGCCGGCTTTTGCCTGGCATTCATCGCGTGCTCTGACGGTCCCCGTCCTGGCGACCTCGGCCTGACGAACGCGATACCACCTGCCAGTGTTCTACGACTTCCCCGTGCCGGTGGACCTCCAACGGTCTATCGTCTTCCCCAGCTGACCGACGCCGAATGGATCAAGACAGGAGCCTTCCCGCCGCTCCGGCAGGTGATTGGCGCCGACCTGGACCAGCGGCTGGTCTTTGCGGCCGGGGCGGAAAACCAGATCGTCGCCCTGGACCTGGAAAACGGAAAGGTGCGATCCTATCTCACCGGCGCCCGGAATACGATAATCGGTCCTGATGGGGTTCTTTTTACCATCGATGACAGCAACCACGTTACCCAGATCGCCCGCCGTACGCCCGCGCGCTTCAGTGGTCGCTTGCCCGGAAAACCGGCGGCGATGTTCGGGACCCTGGGAGACGAGCTTCTTGCCGTGGTCCCTGTCTCGGGCAACCAGCTCATCACCTTGAGCCATGACGAGCCCATCCGCCGGGTCGATCTTCCTGCCGGCGATGCTGCCGCTACCATGTGGGGCGATCTCGTGGCCATCGCCGCCGATACCGCGGTGGTCCTGTACGATCCTGCGGGTCAACCTCCTGTTCGCTCCATCAGCGTTGATGGCCATGCGCGGCAAGTCGCGTTCTCAGCATCAGGCCATCGCATCTATGTCGCGCAGCAATCCGGCCAGCTGCTCGAAATCGACCGCTTTACCGATAGAATTCTCCGCAAGATCGAGCTCCCTGGTCCGGTGGCTGATCTCCGCCGTGACACATACGGACGATACCTCATGGTTCGACCCGCCGATGCGGATTCTCTCTGGATCGTTGACCTGAGCACTGGCCGTTACCTCGCCGATTGGTCAACAACCTGGACCAGCGAACTCCCAGCGGTGGCCGGCACGTCCGTTCTGCTTCTTCGGCAGGGTGCGGATCTCGTGGCCTACGATCTCGACGCGGAGGACTGGCCCGAGCGCGGGCGCGTCAAAGGGGGAGGCGACGATCTCTGGCTACCGATTGCATGGACCCCGGAAGGTGGCACTCGAGTCTCGCAACCCGACTCAACGGCAAAGGCAACACCCGATTCCACCCCAAGCTCCCAGGTTTTTCTTCAGGTCAGCAGCTCGCAGAATCCGGATTGGGCTGAAGACCTGGCGAACAAGCTTCGCGAGGTGGGCCTCAAAGCCTCAGTCCTCCGGCCCAAACGCGAAACCGATGCCTACCGGGTTGTCCTCGGCCCCTACGATTCCCGGGAGACCGCCGAGGAAGAAGGACGCAAGCTAGGCCGGCCATTTTTCATCTATCAACCTGAACCACAGTAACCGTTTCCTTATACCGCCTGCCAGGCTAGCATCGATCTATGGCAGTATTTCCGTGAGACTCGGTCGTCGCAGCCTGCGATACCCCTTGAGGGAATGCCATCGCCTCGTGTCAAACGCCATACGCCCACCACAGGAGCGAGACCGCTAGATGAAGCTGACAAAACTCGAACTCTCCGGTTTCAAGTCCTTCGCTGATTCTGTCACGCTCCACTTCGAAGAAGGTGTCACCGCCATCGTCGGCCCGAACGGCTGCGGCAAGTCAAATGTCTCCGATGCGGTCCGCTGGGTCTTGGGAGAACAGTCAGCCCGGCTTCTCCGTGGCAGCAAAATGGAGGACGTGATTTTCCAGGGAGCATCGGGCCGGCGGCCGGTCAATGTTACCGAAGTCTCACTCTATCTCGACAACTCTGATGGTGATCTTCCAATAGCCTACCAGGAAGTGGTCATTACACGGCGACTCTCGCGATCGGGCCAGAGCGACTACTTGCTAAATCGCTCCCCGACGCGGCTCAGGGATATTCAGGATCTGCTTCGTGGAACTGGCCTGGGTAGCGACGCCGGGGTTGTCATCGAAGCCAAGATGATCGACATCCTTCTCTCCGATCGGGCGGAGGAGCGTCGCTCCCTGTTCGAGGAGGCTGCCGGTATCGGGCTGTATCGCGACCGCAAGGAAAGCACGGAGCGTCGGCTCGAAGAAACCGGCCTCGATCTCCAGCGGGTGGAAGACCTCGTCGCGGAGGTGCAGTCGCAGTTGCGCAGCCTTTCACGTCAGCGCGGCAAGGCGGAGCGCTACTACAAGCTCACCGAGGAAAAGTTCGCGGTACAGCTGACCCTCGCCCGCCGCCTGCTCGCGGAGATCGACGAGCAGATGATCGCGATCCACGACCGCCGGGAATACATGGGGGAAGAGCTGCCACGTCTCCGCGAAACGCTCAGTACTGCGGGACACCATCGCGAAGAGGCGGCTCGTGCGCGCGCCGCACTTGAATCCCAGCGCACCGATATTGCCCGGCGCCTGGGTGCTGTCCGGGTCGAAATGGGAAAGCTCGACGGAGATCTTGCGCTGGCAGATGAGCGCCTCGCCAATGCATCCTCCCGGCGCCTCCGGGCCGCTGACGAGCGCGGGCAGATGGAAGCCCGGGGGTTGCACGCCACTCGCGAGCGGCAGAGCGCGGAAGAGGAACGTGCCGCCGCACACGCGGAGCATGCGCACATCCAGTCCGAGCTCAGTGGACGCTCCGCTGCTGAGGAAATTGTCCGCCAGCGCCTCGCCGAACAACGCACAGTGCTGAGGAATCTCGAAGAGGACATTCAGCGTCACGTGCATCGCCTGCGTTCGCTTGAGGGAGAACGCACTGCCCTCGAGAGTGACCTCGCGTCGCTCCGTGAGCGGGAAGCTCAGCTTTCTGCCCGTCGTACGGGCCTTCAGAATGATCTGGAGGCCGCCGAGGCTCGGCGCCAGGATTCCGCCGCCCATGCCGAAGGCCAGATGGCGGAATCCAGAAGAGCCTCAGCTGAAGCGGACCGGAATCGCCACCTGGTCGGAGAATTTCGCCGCCAGGAGGCCATGGATCGCGCTGGGCTCCGGGAAGCCGAGGAGCTGGTGGCTCAGCTCGCCGCGAGACGCCAGGCTCTGGAAGATCTCGAGCGCGACCGGGTAGGGTTGGCGCCAGGAGCCGCGGCCTTATTAGCCTCTCGCGACCGGTTTGGTGACGCCATTCTCGGCCCCTTGAGTGATTTCATCAACACGGGTCGCGAGGACGCGGAGGTGGCGGAGCGTCTGCTCGGCGAATGGGTGCATGCCGTGCTGGTGAAGGATCGTGATGTCCTTCCAGCAATTCAACAATGGCACGCGGAGAGTCAGACCGGTGCCGTGGTCCTGCTGCCGGTGCATCCCGGCCCCAACGGCACGCTGGAGGGAGACCCGCTGCAGAACCGGCTTGAGGCGCACGGCCCTGCCGGCCCGTGGGTTACCGCACTGCTCGCCGGGTCAGAAGTGCTGGAGTCGGGGGGACGCGTGCTTCGCCGCGCGAACGGCGCCATTCTCCTCTCCGGCGCAACCGCTCCATCTGGTCCGCTGCGCCGCCGCGCCGAGTTGCAGGAGCTTGGAGTTGAGCTTGATCGCGCTCGTGCCCGGCTGGCCCAGACCGAAGCAACACTGCAAGGCACAATAGAAAGGCTGGGCCAGGCGGAAGCAGGGCTCGAACAGGCGACCGCCGCCGCCGAGCAGGCCCGCGAAGCGGAGCGACTGAGTATCGCGTCACGGGAAGATACGGCGCGGCTCGCCGGCAATCTTGCCCGGGAACACGGCGAGACAGAATCACAGCACGGGAATCTCGTCAGCCGGATCGACACGACCGAACGTCGGCTGGCGGAGATAGATGCGCTGATCACGGAAAGCGACCTCACCCGGGCCCACCTTGAAGAGAACGTGGGCGCGAGCCGGTCCCATCTTGCCTCATTCGAGCTGGAACAGGAGAGCGCCCGTGAGAGCCGGGTACACTGGCAGGTCCAGGAGGCGCATGTCGCCGCCAGGGTCCAGGCCGCCATGGAGCGCTTCGAAAGAGCCATCCAGATTGGGACGGACGCGGATTTGCAGGCGCGATCGCTGGCCGATGAACTCACTCAGCTCGATTCGGACAGCGCCACGGTGAGCGCTCAGCAGTTGCAGTGGCAGGAGCTTCGGTCGGAACGGCGGGTCGCCCTCCTCGAGCTGGAAGCCGCAGCCACCGATGCGGAGCTGGATCTCGCCGCCGCTGAGGACGCACTCGGCACCGCCGAGGCAGATCTCGCCTCCTATCGTGACCGCCTTGAATCGATGAGTGAAGAATACCATCACCTCGAATTGCGAGTCACTGAGGAGGGTGCGCGCAAACGCTCGATCATCGAACGGGTCGAGGCCGAGTGGAAGAAGCCCATCGATATTCTGCTCGAGGAAGCTCCGATGCTCGATCTCGACCGCGAGAGTCTGGAAGCCGAGGCCTCGCGCATTGTCCAGCAGCTTGAGCAGATCGGCCCGATTAACCCGCTCGCGGTCGAAGAACATGCCGAGGAGAGCAAGCGGCTCGATTTCCTCACGACGCAGCGCGACGACCTGGTCGCGGGACGGCATTCGCTGCAGCAAGCCATACGGGAAATTGACGGAACCGCCCGCACGATGTTTGTCGAGACGTTTACCGCCATCCAGGCGAACTTCAACAATGTATTCCAGACGCTCTTCGGTGGCGGCGAATGCGATCTCCGGCTCGCCAGTCCGGACGAACCGCTGGAGAGCGAGATCGATATTCATGCGGCCCCTCGGGGAAAACGAACCCAGCGCATTCACCTGCTTTCGTCCGGAGAGCGTACCCTGGTCGCGGTCTCCCTCCTCTTCAGCATTTATCTCACAAAGCCGAGCCCCTTCTGCCTCATGGACGAAGTAGATGCTCCGCTGGACGATTCCAATGTCGGCCGGTTCACCAGGTTGCTCGACGAATTCAAGCATACCACCCAGTTCATCGTGATCACCCACAATCCGCGGACCATGCAATCGGCTGACGCCGTCTATGGTGTCACGATGCAGGAGCCGGGCTGTTCTACGATTGTGGGTGTTCGACTGGGAGAGAAGGAGCCGGTCTAACCCGGTTGGCTACAGCCGCCAGACCACTTAGGCTTCACATCGGGCGGACGTCAGCCGGGAAATTGGCTGACCCCGCCCATTGAATTGCGCGAGAGCGGGCTGACTTTCCGGCCCACGCATGGTAAAAGGAGGCAGGGCTGAATGTTAGTTGTCATGCGGCACGGTGCGCCTGAATCGGACGTGACTCGGGTGGTCGAAATTATCGAAGAGATGGGCTACCAGGCGCGACCGATGCCGGGACGGCAGCGCACGACCGTCGGGGTGGTAGGGAACGACGGCCGGGTCGACTCAAGCCGCCTGGCTGCTCTGCCGGGCGTCCAGGAGATCATCCACGTCACCAAGCCATATAAGCAGGTGTCGCGCGAGTGGAAACCCGAGTCGTCGATCATCCGTCTTCCGGGCGGTCTGACTATCGGTGGCGACGAAATCGTCATCATGGCTGGGCCGTGCTCGGTCGAATCCGAATCGCAGATCATGGCGGCGGCGCAGGCAGTGCGTGAATCAGGCGCAACTGTTCTTCGGGCCGGTGCCTTCAAACCGAGAAGCTCTCCCTACTCGTTTCAGGGTCTCGGAAAACCGGGCCTCAAGCTGCTGGCCAGGGCCCGAGCCGAAAGCGGACTGCTCCTTGTAACCGAAGCGATGGATCCCGAGGCGGTAGACCTGGTCGCGGAGGTGGCGGACATTATTCAGATCGGCGCCCGGAACATGCAGAACTACTCGCTGCTCAAGCGGGCCGGCCGGGCCGGCAAGCCCATTCTCCTCAAACGCGGGCTTTCGGCGACTATCCAGGAGCTCCTCCTCTCTGCCGAGTACATCCTGGCTGAGGGAAATCCGGATGTCATCCTGTGCGAACGGGGGGTTCGGGGATTCGATTCTGCAACCAGGAATCTCTTTGACCTTACCGCGATCCCGGTTGTTCATTCGGTTTCTCACCTTCCAATCATCGCGGACCCGAGCCACGGGACCGGGCACCGCGACCTTGTCACTCCCATGGCGAGAGCTGCAGTGGCAGCGGGAGCGGATGGTATACTCGTCGAAGTTCATCCGACGCCGGACCGCGCCTTGTCAGACGGCGCCCAGAGCCTTTACCCTGAACAATTCGAACGAATGATGCGGGAGACGCGTCTAATCGCAGACGCAATCGGGCGCCGAGTCGCCGAACCCGCTGGATTTGGAGTCACCCAATGATAAAGCTTGTTCTGCTTGGAATGCTGACCATCCTTCCCGCGGCCGCGCTGGCGCAGGATGCCACCCAGGTCATGGAGCGCGCGGCGGACAGCTACCAGGCGCTCACGTCGTTCAGCGCGGATTTTACCCAGTCCATCGACGATGCAATGCTCGGCAACTATCGCAGCGCCGGGCACCTCGCCCAGTCCGGCGACGTCAAGCTGTCGATGAGATTTACCGAGCCAGGCGGCGACGCCATCGTCGTCGATGGCACCAACGCATGGCTATACCTGCCAAGCTCAGCCCCGGGTCAGGTCGTCAAACTCAGCGTGAATCAGCTACCCGATTTTTTCAACCTGAGCCGGCTTCTCACTCAGCCAGGCCGGCGGTTTGAGGCTCGCTCAGCGCGAACGGAGCGAGTTGGTGAACGCACGACCGATGCGGTGGTCCTCGTCCCCAGGGAAGCGGATCTTCCCTTTACCGAAGTGACCCTGTGGGTAGACCGTGAAGATGGATTGCCGAGAAGACTGCAGCTCAAGGAACGGTCGGGTGCAGTGCGGACATTTACCTTTACCAACATCCGCACGAACGAAAGGCTTCCCAACCGGACTTTCACCTTTGAGGTGCCACCCGGAGTTCACGTGATCGACAATATGTAAGTGAGGCAGGCAAAAAACCCTCCAGCTCGGAGGGTTTTTTGTTGCGTACCAGCCGTTGCATTCACCTGGACAGGGCGGGTTCGACACCATTGAACAGCAGAGCCTCAACCTGCTTGGCGCGTTCCTCCGCAAGGCCCGCCGCTCGAGCGAGCTGAAGCGCGGTTTGCCCGACTGTGCGGTACAGCTCCTGGTCCCGGGCACTGAGCGATTGCAGGTGCAGGCGCAACGTCGCGATATCCCCGCGTCGTATGGGGCCGGTCAGCGCATCGACCGGGCCCATCTGGGCCAGGTTCCCCATCGCGCCTTCTATCAGCGGCAGATAGATCCTGGCCGCAGTCTCAGGATCGATACCGGCTTCGACCGCAAACCGCTGCGCAGCGCCGACCAGGCCAATCGTGTAGTTCGCGGCCATGACAGCACCTGCATGGTACTTTGCCTTGCCTCCGCGAGGAATGACGAACGGGGTCATCCGGAGCAACTTTGCGACGCGTCTGCCCATTGCCAGCGCCTTCTCGTCACCTTCCAGTCCCGCAAAAGCCCCGCGTAAACTCTCGGCCGCCTTCACAGGATCAGCAACGGTCTGCAGGGGATGAAACGATCCCAATCCAGCCTGGGTCTCGGCCAGCGAAGAGAGTACTCCATGATCGAGCGGCCCGGCAAGGTGAAACACGACGTGCCCTGCACCGACGACCTCCAGGCCGGCCACTTCGTTCGCAACTGATTCAATAGCTGCATCAGGGGTTGCGATGAAGATCACATCGGCACTTCGGAGTGTCGGTGTCCACGCGTCTGCGAGTGAAAACGGCGCGACCAGGTCCTGAGCCCGGCGGCCCAGCAGCGTGACATTCTGACCGGCTGCGGCGAGCGCATTGCCGATCCCCTGCCCCATGCGTCCTGCACCGATGATGGCAAACCGGAAGCTGGTCATGAAGTGACCCGGTTGTGTGAGATATGACCTGCCATTGCGGCGCGCTCGCGCGCAATCTCCCATTCGACTCCAGCCAGGTTGAGACCGCTGCACGGCACGGATCTCCGTTCATTCATACTCGGCATACTTCCACCGCTCCTGTTGATTTTGACCTGCACAAAGCTCGCTGGGCGAAGCGACCAGGCATGTGTGCTGGCGCACACGGCCTCTCGACCGGAACGACTTCAGCGTAGATCGCCCCTGATAAATCACAGCACGACAGATGGCGTCCATGTCAGTGTGAAAACAATCGGGGCCAGCGCTCCATGTCACTTCGGCTCATGGAGTGTGGCCTCCAAGAGTCGGAAGCGCAAGCGACGGCTGACGGCTCGAATCACGCCTGCTTCGCCCCGCAACGGACCTCTCGACATATGAGGAAATGGGTCGAGGGGGTGGGGAAACAAACAAGGCGACCACACGGTCGCCCTGTCCCTTCCCGAGAAACTATCTGCCTCAGTTTGACGGCGCGTTCGACGTCGGCGTCGTGGCCCTCGCCAGTCCCAGGAGATCCCTGGGCGTCGAAGCTCGTTTGAGCAGGTCAATGGCGGTCTGAATCTGCCGATCGTCGCGTGCTCGCCGGCGAAATTCCGCGGGACGTCCAAATACATAACGAGCGACTTCATAGGCGAGACTCTGATCGAGAAATCGTCCTGCGTCGCTGACCTGCGCCGGGGTGAGGGTGACCTTCTTTCGAGCCAGTCGCTGGACAACTTCAGCTCGCATCGCCGGAGTCACTGTGAAGTCTTCACTCCTGACAGACTGATCTTTCTTGAGGTCGAGCGCGTATGTCGTGAGTACGTCCCGGTACTCCTGGACCTTGGAGCCTACGGCTTCGATGAAGGCCTTTTCGCCGGCAGTCGCGGAGTCCGGGCGCATCAAAATGTCGGGAACGATGCCACCTCCGCCGCGAACGGTACGTCCGGCGTCGGTATGGAATATCGGCGCGACGGAATCAGCCTTTGCGGTGTCCGCCCCCGTCAATAGCGCGGCGGGCTTACCGCTGTCACGGGCGGCCATTTCAAACTGGTCCTCTTCGTTCTTCGCGACCCGCTGAATGGTGCGCCCGCTTGGCGTATACCACCGTGCGGTGGTTAGCTTGAGCGCGACATTCTCACCCAGAGTAAAGAGCGTCTGAACCAGCCCCTTGCCGAAGGTGGGCGTTCCAACGACTACGGCGCGATCGTGATCCTGCAGCGCGCCGGCGATAATTTCGGCCGCACTGGCACTCCCTTCGTTGACCAGCACCACGATCGGCAAGTTGGGCCAGAGCTGCTGCGCATCGTCGAAGAACTGCCGGCTCGAGCCACGAGCCCGCCCGCGAGTCGAGACAATCTCCTGTTTCGGTTCCAGGAAGAGGTCGGAAACCTTCACGCCCTGGTCCAGCAGTCCGCCGGGGTTGCCTCGGAGGTCAAAGATCATCGACTTCATCCCCTTCTGAATCATCGATGAAATCTCCGCCTGCAGCTCGGCGGCCGAGGATTCGCTGACGGGGTTAAGCGAGATGTAACCGACTCCACCGGGGAACAGCGTCCCGGCCGGGACTGACTTCAGGTGGATGCGAGCCCGGACGAAATCGTAATCGAGCGGCTGGCTGATGCCGGTGCGTTCAACCTTGATGTGAACCTTGCTTCCGGGTTCGCCGCGGAGCGCATTCACCGCACGCTCGTTACTCCAGCCCTGGGTGCTCTTACCATCGACTTCAATGATCTGATCACCCGTTTCAATGCCGGCCTGCTCTGCGGGGCTCTCCGGGAGCGGTGCCACAACCGTGATCCATCCGTCCCGCACGTCGATCTGGATACCCAGACCACCGTAGTTCCCGGTCGTCGTCTCCGTGAGCTGCTTATAGTCATCCTCGACCAGCAGCACCGAATAGGGGTCGTGAAGCTCCGATAGCAGGCCGTCAGTGGCCTTCCGATAGAGCGAGGTTTCACTTAAAGAGTCTACATAGTACTGGCTCACATGCGAGAGCACGTCATCGAACAGGCGAGCCTGCTGGTACACATTGCCATCCGCAGCCGAGCCACGCTGGAGGAGCCACCCCCCGGTGAAAAATGAGACCACGGCCACCAGCCCTATTACTCCCCAACGTTGCCGCATAGTGCCTCCCAGGAGGGCAGACTTCCGCGCGGTTGTGGGGAAGGACGACGTCCCCCGCGGGAAACCAACCCTGTTGAAATCAAGCTATTGCTGAACCGCACGAGGCTTCGAGCGAGGGCCTTCGCGACCAGCTTGGAAAATATCAGGCCACTGCTCCTGAATGATCAGCCACGCAGCCTGCATCACGGAGTTCCGGTCCAGTGCTCCATTCAAATGTCGCACACCCGGCCCTGACGCCGCCATATACGCAGCAACAACGCGCTCCTGAAACACTGGGCTCTCCAGATCAAGCCGGTCCTGCCGCTTCCCGGCTGCAATCTGACGTTCCATTCCGACGCTTGCCGGAACATCCAGCACCAGGGTAAGGTCAGGTTTGAGCCCGCCGGTTGCCGCCTTGTTGAAGATCTCGGCCACGCCTCCGTCGATTCCCCGGCCGGCCACCTGGTACGCAAAGGTAGACAGCTCGAATCGGTCCGAGAGAACAGTCCTGCCGGATTCAAGACCCGGCCGTATGACATGATTGATCAGATCTGCTCGCGCGGCGGTGATATAGAGCAGTTCTTCCAGCGGCTCGAAGTGTCTCGTCTTGTCGAGGAGTTCCCGCCGAAGCGCCTCCGCAGCATTTGTTCCGCCGGGCTCACGAACCACGACCGGTTCATGCCCTGCTTCCCGCATTCTTGCGGCCAGGGCAGCTACCAGCGAGGACTTCCCTGCACCATCAGGTCCCTCGACCACGAGAAACCGGCCGGAACCCGTGGTCATCCGAGCGTAATGATGCTGCTCGTCGCGCCCTTCTCGATACCTTCACTGATCTGCTGATTGACGCGGACCATGACTTTCTCGAAATTCGCTCGAGCGACGACATATGCCTGTCCGACGGGGCTCAATTCCAATTCCCGAACGGAGGTTTCGTAGGACTGGGCCGTCGCCTCATCAGGCTCCTGGCCGCTGGTCAGCTGTTGTTCCATTTTCTTCGCCAGCACCTGGATGTTCTCCAGCAGCTTCATGCTCTCCTGATCCTCCCGGAGACTCGCTTCCGACCGGCGAAGGGTCTTGCATTCCGGCGTCTGCCCGATCAACCGTCCCAGTTCCAGTGCTTTATCCCACATCAGAATCGTCGCTCCTCCACGCGAGCAGATAGCGCGCGCGGCCAAAAAGGTCATCCTGCAGCGAAACTTCCCTCCACCCCATCATAACTGCTTCCCGACACACGGCTGCTGCCCGCGAACAATCCAGCTCGAGCGCCAGCAACCCTCCGGGCCTCACCACTCGAAGCCCGTCCTTCATGATTCTCCACGTAAGGTCCAGGCCATCCGGCCCGCCGACAAGGGCCTTCGCCGGTTCCCATGATTTTACGGATTCGTCGAGGCGCTGATACTCATCCTCACTCAGATATGGTGGGTTGGAAACCAGCACCTCGAGCGAGCATGAGGCGATCATTGTTGTAAGATCTCCCAGAACCGTTCCGACGGGCAGCCGGAGCAAAGCGACATTCTCTCTCGCCAAAGAGAGCGCCGATGGTGAAATATCACTGGCCAGTACCTGGTGATATTCTCCCTCCTGCGCAAGGCTCAGTGCTATGCATCCGGACCCGGTGCAGGCGTCGAGCACCCGACCCGTTCTCAGGTTCGAGAGGACGAGATCAACAAGCCCTTCGGTCTCTGGCCGTGGGATAAGACCGCGCGCATCGGAATGAAGCGTGAAGTCCCGAAAGGCTGCCTGGCCAAGCACATGGGCCAGAGGCTCCCCAGCTCCACGGCGGCAGAGCGCGCGTTCCCACGCATCGTGGAACTCGGGGCTGTCGACTCTGTCGGTGGTATAAATCTGGACTCCCGAGAATCCCGTCAGCGATTCCCAGATCCACCGGGCCTCGCGCGCGGAGTGCGCCAGTCCGGCCGAGTGTAGGCGTCGTGCTCCAGTCGCGATGAGCTGGGCGGAATCCACGGTCACATCAATCACCGAGCATCTCCTGCCGGCTCGCCATCCGCAGCGCGTCGATCAGGTCATCTATCCGGCCGTTGATGACATCATCAAGATTGTGCACCGACATATTGATGCGGTGATCGGTCACCCGGCTCTGGGGGAAATTGTAGGTCCGAATCTTGGCGGAGCGGTCTCCGGTCCCCACCATGGCACGCCGGCTCTGGGACCGTGCAGCTTCCTGCTCGGCGATCATCCGGTCGAGCAGCCTTGCCCGAAGGACTTCCATGGCTTTGAGCTTGTTCTGCAGCTGGGATTTCTGGTCCTGCTGGCTCACCACGAGGCCAGTCGGCAAGTGAGTTATCCGGACCGCGCTGTCCGTGGTGTTAACGCTTTGTCCACCCGGTCCTGACGAGCGAAATACGTCGATTTTGAGATCCTGTTGATCAATTTTCAGATCGACTTCTTCTGCCTCTGGAAGAACGGCGACGGTGGCCGCGGACGTATGGATTCTCCCCTGGGTTTCGGTCTCGGGCACCCGCTGGACCCGGTGCACTCCAGACTCACGCCGAAGCAGGCCGTACGCCTCGGGGCCGCGCATAGCGACGATAGCTTCCTTTATTCCGCCCATGTTCCCATCACTGATGGAAATTGGTTCTACGGTCAGACCCTGTCGCTCGGCGTACCGGGTGTACATCCGGAGGAGATCGGCGGCAAACAGCGATGCCTCGTCCCCGCCGGTTCCGGCGCGGATTTCCATGATGGCATCGCGATCGTCGTGGGGGTCACGCGGGAGCAGCAGCTCGTGAAGCTGCGAATGAAGAACTGCTATTTCTCCGGGTAGACGCGACAGGTCCGCGTGCACCAGCGCGGCCATCTCAGGATCAGCTTCATCCTCGAGCTGCCGCGCCTGGGCGAGATCCTCTTCGAAACGACTGAGCCGTTCAGCAACGCGAACGATAGGAGCCAGGCGGGAATGTTCCCGGCCCAGTGACCGCAGTTTGGACGAATCTCGCGCAGTCTGCGGATCGGCCAACTCCCGGGCGACCTCCTCCGCCCGGGCGAGCGCCTGGCGGAGTCTGGCCTCCATGATTTACGCCGAAGGCGTCTTGGCTGCGGCGTCGCCCTGGTACTTGCGGCGGAACCGATCGACACGACCGGCGGTATCCACCAGCCGCTGACGACCCGTAAAATACGGGTGGCACTTGGCGCATACCTCGACGTGAATCGAAGGATGGGTCGAACGGGTTTCGAATTCATTACCGCAAGCGCACTTGACGGTAAGCTTCTGATACTTCGGATGGAGATCGGGCTTCACAAACTGCTCCTCGTCAACGTGCTAAACGGTTGATCGGTCTTGACTTGAGTAAAATGACAAGGGGACTAATTTACTCTGGTGGCCGGTGCCAAGGCAACCCTTTCACACGGCCGCCGCCCCGAGCGCCAGAGTCTGCAGAATTCGGACACTCGCTGTCCGGTGAATTGACACTGCGTAAGGGCGCAAGTAACCTACTCACACACACTTCGCCTGCGAGGATTCGTGGCTCTGTCACCATTGGACGTAATACGGCGGGTTCCGCTTTTCGAGAGCCTGCCGGAGACCGAGCTGGCCCACTTCGCCGAGCTCACCAGGGAAAAAACCTATCCCAAGGGGAGTGTCATCCTTTTTGAGAACGATCGAGGCGATTCTTTGTTCCTGGTGGCTTCCGGTCAGGTAAAGGTGGTGCTGATCGGAGAAGACGGCCGGGAAGTTATTCTTTCCGTCCTGGGACCGGGTACTTTCTTCGGAGAAATGGCTCTGATCGATGACTCACCCCGTTCTGCCCACGTCATCGCCATGGAGGATTCCACCCTTCTCGTGCTCCGGCGAGAGGATTTTCAGCAGCGTCTTCGGTCATCCCCCGAGGTTGCCATCGGATTGCTTCGCGAGCTCTCCCGGAGGCTCCGCCGAGCCGATGAAAAGATCGGAAGCCTGGTGTTGCTCGATGTAAACGGCAGAGTAGCCGACCTGCTGCTACGGGCGGCCGCGGAAGAAGGGGGAGACCTCATCCGGCGAAAACTGACGCATCATACCATCGCTCAGATGATTGGCTCCAGCAGGGAGACCGTTTCGCGCACCATGCGCGATTTCGTTGAGCGGGGATTTATCATGGTGACCCGCAAAGACATCACCCTCATGGATCGCCCAGCGCTGCTCTCAGCAGCCGGGCGTTCGTGACGTCACTCACTCTAGCAGCGTGACCCCTCTCACCCCGGGTTTTCCCCCGTGACCGGCATAAATCTCGCACCTGAGAACTGCCCGTGACCTACAAAATTACCTTCTGGGGTACTCGCGGCTCCATCCCGACACCGGGGCCGCAGACCGCCCGGTATGGAGGTAATACATCGTGTGTTGCCGTGGCTGGGCGGCAGGATGAACTGGTCATCCTGGATGCAGGAAGCGGTATTCGCCCCCTTGGACGCGAGCTTCACCATAGTGGGAATGGGGGCATCAACGCGGACATACTGGTGTCTCACACGCATTGGGATCACATCCAGGGGCTGCCCTTTTTTCAGCCGCTGAATGTGAAGGGAAACTCGGTGCGGATTTACGGTTCGGCTCAGGAGGGAGTCGGACTCGAGAGCATTCTTGACCGGCAGATGGACCCGATGGTCTTCCCGATTCCGCTCCGAGCACTTGCGGCGCAGCTTACAGTCACGGAAATCGTCGGAGGTGCATTTGAAATCGACGGGTTTACGGTGGAAGCGTTCCGGTTGCGGCACCCGGGAACCACACTTGGTTATAAACTGGTTCCCGTCCGGGGAGGGCCGATAATGGCGTACCTCACGGACAATGAGCTTGGCGATGGCGGCAGCTATGATGTCCCGGAGAATTGGCGGGCGCAGCTGGTCGCATTCCTCGAGGGAGTTGATACCCTCATCCATGATGGGATGTACTCCGACGAGCTGATGAACGAGCGGGCTGGATGGGGACACTCGACCCCCCGGCAAGCCGTGGAGCTGGCCGGGGAATGCCGCGCCCGACGCCTGATCCTGTTTCATCATGAGCCGGAACACGACGACAATTCCATCGACCGCCTCCTGGTGAAGGCTCAGACCGATGCGAAACACCTCGCGCGCGACCTCACGGTCGATGCCGCGAGCGAAGGGATGCAACTCACCCTCTAACGAGGAGCAGATATGCGCAGGACCATGTTGGCCGCCCTCATGTTGACCGCCCTGGCTCCGTTTACGGCCCAGGCGCAGGACTCCCGGCCGGGAATCGCGGTCATGCCGTTTGAAAACGGCGGCTCCTACGGGCGCGATAAGGAAGACTTCGACGCCCTGCAGGCGGGAATACCCGCGATGCTGATCAGCGAGCTTTCGAGAAATGCGGGCGCCCGGGTCGTCGACCGGAGCGACATCAACCGGATTCTCACCGAGCAGAACCTCGCCACCCAGGGCCGTGTGGATGCGGCCACGGCGTCGCGGGTGGGCAAGCTGGTGGGCGCCCGCTACATGATCATGGGCGCATTCATCGATCACTACGGAAAGATGCGCATCGACAGCCGCATCGTCGACGTGGAAACCAGCGAGATCCTGAAGGTCGTCTCGGTCGGGCCGCGCGAGCGCGAAAAGCTGTTCGACATGATCACGGAAACCGCCACGGCAATCATGGCGAATACCAAGCTTCCTCCGCTGCCGACTCAGCAGGCGGCTCGCCAGGTGCCTACGGAAGCGCTCACCTATTACAGCCGGGCGCTCCTGTACCAGGACCGCGGCGATAATGCAAAAGCTATCGAGTACTACAATCGGGCGATCCAGGTTTTCCCGGAGTACTCTGAAGCGCAGGAAGGGTTGAGGAAAGTACGGGCATCCTGATTTGTTGAAGGCCCCCATATCTGCCATCGGGCGCTCAACTGCGCGCCGGCTCACCCGAACGGGTGGGCTGGCGCGTTTTGCTTTCGAAGCGGTCCGGGCTGTCCCCCGCCTGCCCGGCGCCGGCCGGCGCGTCGCAAGCCGACTGCTGCTCAATCAGCTTCGTTTTACCGCTCTCGAGGCTGTCGGGCTCGTCGTGATCCTCAGCGGAATCTTCAGTTTTCTCGTGATCTCGATGGCGGTGCGAGAACTGGGGAAGGTCGGTGCCTTCGATCTGATCGGGCGACTCATCGTGGTCATCATCGTTCGCGAGCTGGGACCGATTCTGACCGCCCTCGCCGTTGTCGGTCGAAGCGGCACGGCGATAACCGCGGAGCT
>JBDTQP010000013.1:0-23914 GCA_039932125.1 Gemmatimonadota bacterium | reverse complement strand
GAAGCGCACTCGATATGGCGCCTAAGCTACCTCCCATATTCGTGACCATGTAACCCAAATCACTCGCCTTCAATTTTCCCAACACAGTTCACCCCATACCCGTCCTCGTAGAACAGAAGGAGGGTTCCCTCGCTCGATCGACTGGACTCCATGCCCACCACTATCCCTCTGCAAGCTTTCATGAACGAAATCATGACCCGGCGGTGCCGCCCTGCCGAGAGGGCGAGTTTCATAGCTCGTTCCGCGGTAGAGAGGGATTTCAGGCGACAAGTCAGACGGGCTTTGAGATTTTCGCTGCACCCGGAGTGATACTTTAAGAAGTATCGCAAAGCGACAGATTCCTTACGAGTCAGGCTTTTGTGCTGAACCTTATGGGCGATGCCTCGTCGCTTCAGCGACAAAGGTGCGCCGAGCCTCGGCTTCAACCGAAGGGCTCAGTGGCGGTCTGGTTGCTGAGGAACACGCCCCCTCAGATTGGCGCGATCAATCCCAACGGGGATCCCCTGCGGAAACCGCGAATACGCCCTCAAGTCGTCCCATGAATGATTGTGCCCGGGTGCGTTCAGCTCCGAGGCGTACGCTGCGCTGCTAGTGGTGATCGACCCCACCAGCAACCAGACCGGCGCCGAGAGAAAGGCGATGAGCCCGTGCGACGCCGTGCTCAGGGTGCCCACCAGGGTCCAGTTCATCAGGTCGGCGGCCTTGGGATTGTAGCCCACCACCCGCACCCGGCGGACGCCGCTCATCGGGCGCGCGACCAAGGTGTCGCCGCTCAAGACGAATACGCTGTCAGGACCAACGGCAATCAACTCGCCTTCGAATGTCGGGCGGTAGGACTTGTCGGTCCATACTGCTGCCCAGCCCCCGAACGGATCCTGCGCAGCCACCTGCGCCATCGGTACCGATCCGCGCGGCGCATTGATTCCCGCGCACCCAGCAACCGCGATCGCCAGTAGGGGCGCATAGCACTGCGTCCACGCCTTATGGTTTCGCATAGCGGCTCCTCCAGAAGGCGGCGTCCATCCTCGGCTCGAGTTTCTTGTATTCCGGCGCCAGCATCCGGAGGGCGCGCGCCGGATCGCCGAGGGCGATGGCACTTCGTTCCGGGTTTTCCTCCTTGAGCCATTCCTCCCGCATCCACTCCAGGTAGTAGCCACGCGACTCGAGGAAAAGCTCGTACCGCTCCGGGTGCTCCGGCAGCCGGTAGCGGAGCGTGAACGCGTCGCCGGGGAGCGTCACCAGCGTACTGGCGGTATCAACCAGCAGCTGCCGGGCGACGGTGTCGGGCGCATCGCCGCGCAGAACCTCGAACGGATCCAGACGAATCGGCATCACTTCGCGATCCAGGTCGGCCAGCGCCAGGTAGTCGAGTCGCCAGTTCCCCTTGGTGAGCCGGAGCCGGACCCTGATCACTCCCCCTCTCCCAGAATGGGAGAGGGGCACCACCCGCACATCCGTCGCCAGCGGCCCCACCTCGAAATCGTTCCCCACCGTCACCCACTGTCCCGCTGAGTCCACCATCACCTCGATCCCGCCGAGCACGTCCAGCATGGCCGGACCGTGAGGGCGATCGGCGCGCTCAAGCATGGACAGAGCTTCGGTGGCCCGGGTGCCCAGGTACGCGAAGGTCTGGTAGAGCAGGTAGGTGGTGAGCAGACTCTGCCGCGACGCGATCACCAGACCTGGATGCTCCGGGCTGTTGGGGAACTCGAGGTCGATGGTTTCCCGGGTCGCCAGATCCGTGGAATCCGCGGTGCTGCTCCGCTCCCGTGCGTCGAACGCCGCGACATCGGCCAGGCAATCGCCTTCATCTGCTCGGCACACCGCCGGTGAGGTGAGCCGGCTGGCTGTCAGGAACCGGCCGTCCCCGGTTGCGAACACTCGGCCTTCAGCGGGGCGGGGCACCGCAAGAATCCGGGCGTAACGGATGACGTGGGTCTCCAGCGCCTCGTTCTTAAGATTGACCTCGAGCGTGCGGGATTGCGGGCGGGCTCGATACAGCGCGTCGATGTCTCGCGCCTCCAGCGCCGGCGCGATGCTGCCGGAGAACCCCTCGGCCTGGAGCATCGGCCGCTCCCCGTCGCTGACGTAGAAGGTGGGGCAGGAGCCGAAGCAGGCCTTGGTATCCGCCAGGCAGACCACGGTGACGGCGGCGGAGATCCCGGTTAGCACCGCCATCGCTGCGATCCCCGGAGACCGATGCAATACGTTCGTCTCCAGCAGGGCCACGGAGTCCATGGCCACCTGTTGGGAGCCGTCAGTCTGGACCACCCGATTCTGGTCCAGGTGCTGGCCGTTCCCGGTCACCGTGCCCGATATTGAGTCCGATCGCCACTGGCTCAACACGTAGAGGTCGCCGTTCCGCATGTGTACTTTGAGCCAGGGCGACTGGTGGTCGAGGGTAGTCGCCAGTTCGGGCGCGACCAGGCGTCGTTCCTGGGTCCGCGTCCCGCAGGCCGGTAGCAGGCTCAGGATGACCAGCAGTAGCCCCGTCCTGGGCGTAAGCAGGCGCGGCGAACTCATTGGCTGGGACAAATGAATTGATGTCATGTCAGACACCTGGTGTTTTGCCGGGGGAAGGTAAACAAGCTCCCTCCGCGAGCCCCATCCGTCAAGCAAGTCCCCCGAGAACAGGTCTTTGAACCCAACTATCCCAGCCCAGTACCCCGCAGAAGCGCACTCACAAGAAAGTACGCCACCGCGCCGCCGAAGAATGCGACCGGCATTCGAAGTCCCCGGCGTGCCTGAAACGTTGGTACCAGATCTGACGCCGCCACGTAGATGGTAACGCCGGCGGAAACGGCCAGCCCGTGGCGGGCCAGACCGGACACGAGCCCAGTGGCGAGCACGCCAAGCACGGTCGCCAGGCCGAGGGCTGCCGCGGCGGCCATGGCTCTCCCGCGACTCTGTCCGCCAGCGAGAATGACGCTCGAGATTGTTACACCTTCGGGGAACTTGTGCAGCAGCACCGCGAGGAACAGGAGCAACCCGAGTTCACCCGATACCATAAATCCACTCGCGATCGCCACACCATCGAAAAAAGTGTGCATCGAAAGACCGACCAGCGCCGAGATCCCGGTGCGCTGGCTCACCCGGTGGGTTTCTTCCCCGTAATGGAAATGCGGGACAAAGACGTGCTGTGCCAGATGGACCGCGAGGTAACCGCCGAAAACGTAGTAAGCCTGGTGCGGTGCGTTCTCCAGGGCATGTGGCAGCATGTCAAGCATTGCTACGCTCAGCATGAATCCCGCCCCGAATGCCACGAACGCGTCGATGATATCCAGACTTTTTCGTTCGCGGCGGACAACCGCTAACGCGCCGACGATATTGCCGAGCGCGGCGGCCAGCGCGAAGAGGAAGGCGTTCAGGAAAGCTCCCGGGCAAGCACCAGCAGGGTCTCACGGTTATTGAGCGACGGATCTGCGATGGCCTGGTACAGGAGCCCGTTCAGCATCTCGCCCAGCCGGGGACCAGGCTGGACTCCGAGCGTAATGAGGTCTTCTCCGCTGATGGCGAGGTCCTTGACCCGGATCGCGTCACCTCGACTCCGGATCGTCTCGACTACCGAGCGCCAGGACGGCCATTCGCCATGCCGAAGGCGCCACAGCTCCATCAGGTCGCTACTGATCTCGTCCACCTTGGAAAGCCAGCGTCGCACGTGCACTGCATCATCTCCCTCAGGCTCGACGGGAGCATCCTGGAGACTCTGCGCGCGATTGATCTCCGCGCGCGAGGCCTTGAGCCTGGTGAGGACGGCCGCGGGCTGGTGGCACAGCAAAGCCGTCAGCAGCACCGGGTCCCGGGGTATCTCACGATCTCTGGCGGCTTGCAGTATGTCGATTGCGCCCCGTTCGTCTGGAGAACGAAGCTCGGGGATCCAGACTGCGGCGGCACCAATCTTCTGCCACAATCCGGCGAGCCGTTCCAGCGACTCGCTCGTATCGAGACTCTTGTACCATTCATCTCGCACCCGCTCCGCCGACAGGTTGGTCAGCCCCGGGGCCGCGGCAACGGCGGCCTGCCACGTATCCTGCACGACGGTGAATTTGAGACGCGCGGCGAAACGGGCGCAGCGGAGAATCCGGAGATAGTCCTCTCGAAACCGTTCTGCTGGAGCGCCGACGGCGCGAATCCGCCGGCGGGCGATGTCGATGGCGCCACCGTGCGGGTCTTTCCACTCGTGACGGATCGGGTGATAGGCGATGGCGTTGATGGTGAAGTCGCGTCGCGCCAGATCCTCCTCCAGAGATGCGCCATAGGCCACCACGGCTCTTCGTCCATCCGTTGTCACGTCGCGGCGGAACGTGGTAACCTCATGAAGCCGGCGGCGGGAATCCAGCACACCAACGGTCCCGAACCTGACCCCCACCGGGACCGTTCTTCGAAAGAGAGTTTGTACCTCTTCCGGAGTAGCCGATGTGGCGAGATCGAAATCCGATTGGGGGATCCCCAGCAGGGCATCGCGGAGCGCGCCGCCGACACACCACGCCTGGTGGCCGGCCTCCTCCAGGTTCCGGGCGATCTCCAGGACCTCCTCCGGGACCGCGATCGATGTCGGCAATTGCATCGCTATCGGACCGGCAGCGCCGACGCAGAAACTCGCCTCAGCCGCACAGCACACTCCCACCATTGACGTTCAACACCTCACCTGTCACATGGCGGGCCAGCTCGCTCGCGAGAAAAAGAATGGGACCGGCAACGTCGTCCGCGGACGCAATTCGCCCGAGAGGAATACTCCGCGCAATACGCTCAGCGCCACCGTTGGCGTAGGGAATCGCGCTCATCTCGGTATCGACCCATCCCGGCGCAACACAGTTGACGGTAATCGCGGGCGCGCACTCAATGGCGAGTGACTTGACCAGCGAGATCATGGCACCCTTGCTCGCCGCGTAATCAGCATGATAGGCCTCACCGCGCTGGCCGGCCGTACTGGAAACGAGGATCACGGACCCCTTCTGCATGACCGAAAGAGCTGCCCGTGTCGACATGAAAATCGAATCCAGGTTTGCGGCCATGGTGTTCCGCCACCTCGCGGCAGAAAGTTGCCTGAGCGGGATGTCCTCGACAGGCCAGATTCCATGATTGCCCACAAAAACATCCAGCCTGCCCAGGGCTCCTACGCAGCCCCGCATGATTCGATTCGCGATCGCCTCGTCCGCCAGGTCGCCGCCATCGACAAATGCCCGGCGCCCGAGAGCCCGAACGGTTTCCGCCACGCTCTCGGCGTCATCACGGCGGGTATGATACGTCAGGGCAACGTCAGCACCGGCGCGCGCAAAGAGGAGCGCCGCGGCCTTCCCAATCCCGCGACTCCCACCGGTGACGAGGGCAACTTTTCCTGCGAGAGAAATCATGGATCACTCACTCAATTCAGCTTCGATCAGCTCAACGATAATGTGCTCGATAGCCAGGTGAATCTCCTGCACGTGGCTGGTGACATCCGAGGGAACGACGAGGGCGTCATCGGCCTCTGTGAGTAGCCTGCCTCCTCCTCTGCCCAGCAGCGCGACCGATGCTACCTGCTTCGCCCGCGCCGCCTGTGCGGCCCTCACCAGATTTTCACTCTCACCGCTGGTGCTGTGGAGAACGAGCAGGTCACCCGGCCGGCAGAGGCCCTCGACCTGGCGAGCGAAGATTTCGGCGAATCCCAGGTCGTTGCCGGCCGCAGTGATGAGTGACGTGTCCGTCGTGAGCGCCACGGCGGCATAGCTTGCGCGCTGCGCGCGAAAACGCACTACGTATTCTGCGGCAATGTGCTGGGCATCTGCGGCGCTTCCACCGTTGCCTGCGAAGAACAGCGTCCCGCCGGAGCGTAGCGCGGACAAGTAGCGTCCGGCCAGTCGGGCAATCTGAGGACCCTGGCTCGCCATGGTAGTCGCGAGTTGGGCCAGGGCTTGCAGCTCGCGCTGAATCAGTTCCTGGTTCACCAGGACCGACCCGATATTGTGAGTTCTCGCATATTATCCTTTGTGTTGTTCGAACACCGAACGTATCCTGTGCCACCAGGAGTTCTGGAGCGGTATCGGATGGAGCGGCAGCAGCTCCGCATCGTCCAGAATCCGCTGGGGATTGTGCCTGGTCAGTACCTGCGCCTGTTCTTCCCCGCCCCGCATCTGAAGCAGCTGGGCCGCCGTCGCGATGAGTCTGCCATCGCCATGATTGTCAGCCGCGACGATATCGGCCAGACCCTGGCTCACGAGTTCGCGAGCCCGGGCACCCCGCGGTCGCGAGGAGACCAGCGTTGTGGCGTCGACCTGCATTCGAGCGCCGAGTGTGCGCCACGAACGCACTGTCTCGGGCGAGCAGCACTGGTATCGTTCCGGGTGTGCCAGGAGCGGGACCAGGCCAACGGCGAGGACATCACTTAACGCGCGCACCACTGCGGCGCGGGAAACCATCCGGGCAAACTCGACCAGAATGTACCGGGAGCCTCCCAGAGTTCCTCGACGTGTTGTGCCCACTGCAGCATCGAGGGGTCCATCGAGCATCACTTCGAGTCCGCGGTACAGGCGTGGCGACGGAGGAGCAGCCGCAATCAGCTCCTCATAGGCACGGTCGTAGGCCGCAGGAATATTCCGGTTGAGCTGACTGGCAAGCAGATGAGGAGTCAGGCACACAGCCTGAATGCCGTGACGCGCCATCTCCTGAAGCACAGCGACCGACTGCTGGACTGACCGGGACCCGTCGTCCACGGCGGGAAGCAGGTGACAATGCAGGTCGATCATGGAGTGCCAACCGGCTCACGAAGCAGCGAGGCCGCGAACTCCTGGAGAAGAGCAGGTGAGCTTTCCGCCTGCGCGAGGAGTGCCAACGTGATCAGCGCATCAGCAGCGAGAAGATCGAGCGCGATCGCCCGACCTCCCCCGGGAGCGGCCGCGACAGCATCCAGCGCGACACGGCTCGCCTGGGACAGACTCTCCGCGACCGACCCCGACCGCGCAACGGTCCGGAGATGCAGCCGCACGCGATCGCGTAAGGCCAGCGGCGCCTCGCCGGTATGTTGCTCGAGCCATCGGGTTAGCCCGGGATCAGCCACGGTGAGCAGCAGGTTCGGCCCCCCGCGAGGGGCAACCCGTTATGCCACCGATGTTCACGAGGCCGGACCGAGCCACGCGTGCACCAGTGTCGGCACGGCAGAACGGGCGGCCTGGAGCCGCGTAAGATCCCCGAGGCCAGCCGAGGCAAACTGAGGCCGGCCGCCCCCCTTGCCACCACTCACCGCGGCGATTCTGCCGACCAGATCGCCGGCCTTGCGGCCTTCCCGGACAAGATCATCGGTGACGGCAACGTGAACCGCTCCGCGTCCGTCCTGGCTGAAGAGCACGAGGACAGATCGATTCTTCCCGGACCGGAACGCATCGGCAACACCGGCAAGATCCTCCCGGTTGTCCAGGTCAGTCGCACCGATCGTCAAGGAGACACCGTCGATGATCGTTGTTTCACCAGAGGACTCGGGTGTCGCAGCGGACTTGAGTGCCTCACTGAGACGGGCTTCGAGCTTCGCTTTTTCCTGGATCAGCTGCTCGGCGCGGCGAACGACCTGGTCGGGCTGCGCCCGCAACAGTTCGCTTACCTGGCGCAAGCGATCCTGCAGCTCCAGCAGCTGGACGTAGGCGGCTGTTCCAGTGATGGCCTCGATTCGCCGTACACCCGCGGCCACTCCACCCTGAGACGAGAAACGAAACAGGCCAATCTGCCCCGTCGTGCGCACGTGGGTTCCGCCGCACAGCTCAATGGAGCTTCCCATCTTCACCACCCGGACGCTCTCCCCGTATTTCTCGGAGAAAAAAGCCATGGCTCCAAGCTTGAGAGCCTCGGGGTAGGCCATTTCCGTAGTGCGTACCTCGGCGTTCTCCAGCACTATGTCGTTCACCTCCCGCTCGATGGTCGTGAGCGTGGCGGCGTCGATCGGGCCATGATGCGAAAAATCGAAACGCAGGCGGTCCGGCTCGACCAGCGAGCCCTGCTGCCGAACGTGCGTGCCCAGCACTCCTCGCAGCACCCCGTGTACAAGGTGAGTAGCGCTGTGGTTCCGCTCGATGCTGCGTCGCCGGGATTCGGCCACGCGCGCGTCAATCTTCGTGGGCTCAAAGGTGTCGCTGAAGATTCCGGAGACCACGGTGCCACGGGGATCCTTGCGCACCGTGTCCACCGCGATTGCCCATCCCGGTCCGGAGACGACTCCGGTGTCGCTCACCTGCCCTCCGGATTCCACGTAGAAGGGATTCTCCCGGAGCACGAGCTCGACTCGGTCGCCTTCCTGACGAAAGGCCAGGGGCGCGGTCTCCGCTGCAATCGCGTCGTACCCGACAAACTCCTGTTTTCCGGTCCCCAGGTCGCGCCACGCACCGGTCCCCGCCTCGTGAACGTGCACCGCTGGCCCGCTCACTTCCCGGGCCGCGCGTGAACGCGTCCGCTGAGCTTCGAGCGCACGCTCAAATCCCTCCTGGTCTACGGTAAGCCCCTTCTCACCTGCGATGATTTCTGTGAGATCGATCGGAAACCCGAAGGTATCGTAGAGCTTGAACGCCTCCGCCCCTCCGATGCTTCTGGCACCGGACGAGACGATTTCGTCCAGCCGCTTGAGGCCCCCTTCGATCGTCTCGAGGAAGCGCAGCTCTTCCGATCGGGTGACATTGGCAATGTATTCCGCCTTCGCGACAAGCTCCGGGTAGAACCTCCCCATCTCGCGGACCACAACGCTCGTCAGCGGGGCGAGGGTCGGCTCCTTCCGGTTGCGGAGCCAGGCATGACGCACCGCGCGACGAAGGATGCGGCGCAGGACATACCCCCGGCCTTCATTGGAGGGATACACACCGTCAGCCAGCAGAAAACTTACGGCCCTCGCATGGTCCGCGAGAACCCGGAACGAAATGTCCGACTCGCGCCACGCCGGGTCCTGCATTCGATGATAGCGCACGCCCAGCAGCGTTTCGCAGACTTGAAGCAATGACGAGAACAAATCGGTGTGGAAGTTGTCGTCCTCGCCCTGGAGCACGGCGGCAATCCGCTCGAACCCCGCTCCGGTATCCACCGATGGTTTCGGGAGTGGCGTCAGAGTCCCGTCGGCTGACCGGTCGAACTGCATGAAGACGAGATTCCATATCTCGAGGAAACGCCCGGCTTCAGCCAGGCGCTCGAACTCAGGCTGCTCGATGACCTCCGCCTTGTCCTGGCCTCCGGTCCATTCAAGATCGACGTAAATCTCGGTGCACGGTCCGCAAGGACCGGTGTCGCCCATCTGCCAGAAGTTGTCCTTGTCGCTTAGGCCATAAATTCTATGGTCCGGAAGCCCGGAAATTTCCCGCCAGAGCGCGCGCGCTTCGGAATCGGTATGGTGAACAGTGACCCTGAGCCGGTCCGGTGGAATGTTCAGATATTCCTTCCCCGTGACAAACGCCCAGGCGAACGTGATCGCCTCCCGCTTGAAATAGTCGCCGAAGGAAAAGTTCCCCAGCATTTCGAAAAAGGTGTGATGCCGCCGGGTCACCCCGACCTGCTCGAGATCGTTGTGTTTGCCGCCTGCCCTCACGCATTTCTGCACCGTCGTGGCCCGGCGATACTCCCGCTGCTCCTGGCCCTGGAAGACGCGCTTGAACTGGACCATGCCGGCGTTGGTAAAAAGCAGGGTGGGATCGTCGGCTGGAACCAGCGACGAAGAAGGCACCTCTCGGTGCCCTTGCGTGACGAAAAAATCGAGGAACAGGCGGCGAATTTGAGACGATTCCATCCCGGCAATATAGGACGTGACCGGGAGGATTGGCTACGGCAGCGCCGGGGGATTGGCCATGCTCAGGATGAGTGGAGGAGCAATACAATAGAGCCCATGTACCCACGGGTTTCCTGCGCTCTGCACAGGTCTACACGACGACCGTGTTGACGATCTTTCTTACCTCGTGCCCACTGAACCCCCGGCGAGCGAGATAGGCAAGGACCCGTCGCCGTTTCACCGGGCCGGGCAGCGCGCCCAGTTGGGCAGCACGCCTCTTCGCCAGCGCTCGCGATGTATCGAGAAGGGTGTCGCCTTCGTTCCAGGTCTGCCCCACGACCTCTTCGGCGATTCCCCGATCGATCCCCATGGTAAACAGGTCTCTCATCAGCCGGGCGGGACCTCTTCCGTTGGCGGACTTGAGCTCAGCATAGCTTCTGGCAAACGCGAGATCATCGAGGAGGCCAGCCGCGGTGGCCCGGGCGACGGCGGCCTGGGCGGCCTCCCGGGGATGGCCTTTCTGGACGAGTCTCCGTTCCATGTCCCGGCGGGCAAAGCCGCGCCGCCCCAGGGCGGCGAGGATGAACCGGTAGGCCGCCTGAGCGTCCGCCGCCCGGCCGAGCCCCTCATGAAGCGACTCGTTCATCGGGAGGCCGGGATGCAGGTCGAGCACGGCAACCGACGCCTGGGGGATGGTGCAGAACCAGCGCCCATTCACGTTCACCTTCACGGCTCCGGCTCCCCGCGAGTCGGGGTCGATGGACGTGACGGTCCCCGATGGCGCTGCCCCCGGGTCGGCCATACTCCGGCGGTTGCGAATCGCTGAAGATTTAATCATCGCCTTCATCGGCGACTGCCGTTGCTGTACTGGAATTCTTCACCCCGAGGTAATCCTTCACTTTATGTTCGATTTCAATCTGCAATGTGGAATTGTCCTTGAGGAAGAGCTTGGCATTTTCCCTTCCCTGCCCGATTCGCTGGTCGCCATAGGAATACCAGGCGCCCGACTTCTGGATGATGTTTGCCTCCGCGGCGATGTCCACGAGCAGCGAAGTGTGACTGATCCCCTCATCGAACATTATGTCGAACTCGGCCTGCTTGAACGGAGGCGCAACCTTGTTTTTTACCACTTTGACGCGCACATGGTTGCCCACCACGTTCTCCCGCTCCTTCACCGGCCCGATCCGGCGAATATCCAGCCGCAGCGATGCATAGAATTTGAGCGCCTTGCCACCGGTTGTCGTCTCGGGATTGCCGAACATGACGCCGATTTTTTCGCGCAGCTGATTGATGAATACGACGGCGCAGTTCGAACGATTGATGGCACCGGCCAGCTTTCTCAGCGCCTGGCTCATGAGGCGGGCCTGAAGGCCCATATGGCTGTCGCCCATTTCGCCTTCGATTTCCGCCTTGGGCACCAGGGCCGCGACCGAGTCGATCACCACGAGATCAACAGCACCAGACCGGACCAGGATCTCGACGATTTCAAGCGCCTGTTCACCGGTATCCGGCTGAGACACCAGCAGGTTTTCCACGTCCACCCCGAGCTTTTTCGCATACTCGACATCCAGGGCATGTTCAGCATCGACATACGCCGCGACCCCACCCGCGCGCTGGACGTTCGCCGCGAGATGCAGGGTCAGCGTAGTCTTGCCGGAGGACTCAGGCCCATAGATTTCGGTGATCCGGCCTCGGGGTACGCCGCCGATTCCAATGGCGGCGTCCAGGTTGATGGCACCCGTCGGGATGGCACTCACCCGGACACGGGGCGTTTCTGATCCCATCCGCATGATGGATCCCTTTCCTAACTGCTTCTCAATCTGGGCGATAGCCAGGTTCAGTGCCTTGCGCTTGTCGGCCTCGAGCCGGCTTTCTTCTGCGGGCATGGGTCAAGTTCCATTGTAAGAAGGTGACTGATTTTGCTCCACCAAACTACATCCAGTATACTACCGAATATTCCCCGAATCAAGACCCATTTCCCGCACGACCGCGCTTGCCCCGGGCGCTTTCCAGACTGTCAACAAGGTGCGTGAGCATCCGCCGGATGTCAGCTACCCGCATCAGAAGTCGGTCGCCAGACTC
The DNA here is from genome assembly GCA_039932125.1 of Gemmatimonadota bacterium. Taxonomy (GTDB): domain Bacteria; phylum Gemmatimonadota; class Gemmatimonadetes; order Gemmatimonadales; family GWC2-71-9; genus DASYPP01. The sequence continues at coordinate 12,123 of JBDTQP010000013.1, read as the reverse complement.
TACGCCAATCCACCCCTTCCCGTAGCTCTGTATGATCACTCCCTCGAGCTCATGCAGGTACTCCCCCGCGCTGGCCAGCATCTCCAGGTACACCGCGAGCGATCGGGAAGCCTGCCCTTCCTCTATCCGGGCCGGCACTGCATGCGCGATGCTTTTCAACTGCACCGCGAGGGTATTTCCGGCGGGCGGAAAGAGAGCACACAGCTGTTCGCATTCAGTCGCGATGTGCATGGACTTTTTCCAGACCCGCAGGTCCCGGTGGTCTCGAATCATCCGCCTGGCCTGCGCAGTGACCGACGCGGGCGCCGTTCGATGATCGTTATCGGATTCAGCCATAGGAACTCCTACCGGAGCAGACGCCAGGCGTCCTCTATATGTTGAACGTCGAGCTTGCCCGACGGCCCTTCATCGATCGCGATGAGATCGAACCGGTACGTGTCGTCCGGCTTCCCGAAGCGAATCCGCCAGAGATCCGCGACTTTCGCGATCGTGCGCTGCTTCTGCGCGCCGACAGTTTCAAGCGGTGTTCCGAAGGCATGCCCTCGACGCGTCTTCACTTCCACAAAAGCAACCAGACTCCCTCGCCGCGCGATCAGGTCAATGTCATGCCGCCCCAGGCGGTGACGATGCGCCTCTATGTCGTACCCGCAGGAGATGAGATACGCCATCGCCTCGCGCTCGCCAGCAAGCCCGAGCACCTGCCGCTGATCTTCCCATTCCTGGGTCGGGATGAATTTGCGGGTTCTCATGCGCAGAGAATACCGTATTCCGATGCGAGGAGGTAACCGGAAGAACGCAGAGACTGTCATTAAAACGCAGATTGTCCGATGAGTGGGACTGCGGTCTGAGGCAGGTCAACTCGACGCGAAAACGCGAAAGAACGAAAATGAGAACACCGCATGACTTGATCCAACGTTGTCGCTTGCGTCTGAATCATGGTGTTGTAATGACGACGCGTCGTGCGTGAAAGGTTGAGGTTGTTGAAGTGTGCTATCAAGTGAGTGCGGCTGAGGGGATATCGCAGATCGGGTCGATGTGAGAAATGAGGAGCACAAGATTCTCCTGTTCCTGCTCCAAAGCAATGGCTAGAAGACTGGTGCCAGATACGGTTTTTAAATCAATATCGGCTTGGCGCCTGAATACTGTCTCGTATTAACGACGCGTCTTACCTGGGGGGTCGGGTTGTTGAAGTTTAGAAGAAGGCCCGTTTCCAGGCCTGTCGCACGGAGATAGGCACCGCAGCTGCGCAAAATGAATCGGAGCGAGATCAACAACCGACTCTATTTCCACGACGATCATGTTTCTAACGACCAGGTCAAGGCGGTGAAACCCGACCTCAACTCCACGAAACAGATCTTGGACCCCGCGCTCACGCTCAAAGGGGATTTTCCTGGTGGACAGATTCACAGCTATAGCTTGGTGATAGACCGTCTCCAGGAAGCCAGGACCCAGCTCCCTGTGAACCTTCAACGCACAGGCAATATTCTCCTTGCGTTCTGGCTCGAACACTCGATCACGTGCATTCATAGTCTGATCAATTAGGACTGAGAGGAGCTCCAGGGTGAACATTCTGTAGAAGAACTCTGTTGCTGTCGCGTTTTCGCTCTTTCGCGTTTTCGCGCTCCGCTGTGGACGCGTGGCGATCTCCGAGGATATGCTCTTTCACAGAAACTCCCGCATCGCATTCCCGCGAGTCGCACCCGGGAAGCGCAGAACCAGCGAGCAACAAAAAGGGCCCCGAAGGGCCCTGAGAGTCAGGCACACCATTGCTAGCCGCAATACTCATCCAGCTGATGAAATCCAATAAGCACTTCACGCGGCTTGCTTCCATCCGGCGGACTCAGAATCCCCGCGTAGTGCAGCTGATCGATGATGCGCGCTGCGCGCCCATATCCAATCTGCAGCTTTCGCTGCAGCAGCGACGTTGATCCATTCTGATTCTGAATGCAGGCCTCGGCCGCCTTGCGGAAGAGCGCATCGCGGTCGCCCTCGATGGGCGCCGGTGTACCATCGCCATCCTCCAAAGCCTCCAGCGCACGAATCTCTTCCAGGATATCGCTCTCCTGCCGATCCGATGCCAGCGCGAGCTGGTTGCGTCGCTCCGCGTACCACTGCATCACGCGTTCAGTGTCTTCGGTTGCGATGTAGGCGCCCTGGAGCCGCATGGGCTCGCTCTTCCCTGGTGGCAGAAAAAGCATGTCCCCGTTTCCCAGCAGCGCTTCCGCGCCATTCTGGTCGAGAATCGTACGGCTATCGACCTTGGATGCGACCCGGAAGGCAATCCGGCAGGGGAAATTGGCCTTGATCAGACCGGTGATCACGTTCACCGAAGGCCGCTGAGTTGCCAGGATAATATGGATGCCGATCGCCCTGGCCTTCTGCGCCAGCATGGCCAGTGGCGTTTCGACCTCACCCTGGACTGTCATCATCAGGTCAGCCAGCTCGTCGACAATCATGACGACCAGCGGAAGCGCACCGTCCGTGTACAGCTCGGTTCCAGGCTCCTCCGGGGGAATATCGGCGGGCTCAGCCGAAATCATCGTCAGTGTGAGCTTCGGTCGTGTTGGCAGCCGGAGCGGCTTTCCCTCCTCCACTTTCCGGTTGAAGTCCGCCAGGTTCCTCGCATTGTTCGCGTGGAGCAACTTGTACCGGCGGTCCATCTCCTGAACCGCCCACTTGAGGACCGTGGCTGCATCATGGTTGTCGGTCACGACCTTGTGGCGGAGATGGGGGAGGTCGTTATACATCGAGAGCTCGACCATCTTGGGATCGACCATGAGAAGGCGTAGATCCTTTTTCCCATAGTGGTAGACCAGGCTCGTGATGATCGTGTTGATCGCCACCGATTTACCCGATCCCGTAGCACCCGCGATCAGGAGGTGCGGCATCTTCGCCAGGTCGGCGATGACCGGTTTTCCTTCGAGATCCCTTCCCAATGCCACCGGCAATGACGCGTGCGAGTTCTGCCATTCCTCACTGTCGAACAGCTCGCGCAGCGTGACCATGCGCGCGACCGGATTCGGTACCTCGACCCCGACGGCTCCCTTGCCGGGAATCGGAGCGACACGAATCGAGGGCGCCCGCATGGTGATCGCCATGTCATCCGCCAGCGCCGCGATACGACCGGCTTTGACTCCGGGTGCAGGGACGACCTCGAACTGGGTCACCACCGGCCCGGTTGTGCGGCCTGCGATCGTCGCTTCGACCTTGAAGGTGCGGAGCGTTTCAATGAGCTTGAGACCGAGGCGGTCCAGTGTCGCCACGTCCGCCACGGCGTCGCCGGCCGGAGGTGGAGTGAGCAGGTCGATTGAGGGCAGACCAGTGGCATCTTCACCATTTCCCGCCGCCGCAGCCCGGGCCGGCGGCTTCCTGGGCTTCTTCTCTTTCTTTTCCGCCGGACGAGGGCGCTCGAAAATATCATTGTCATCCGGCTCCGAAATGCGCTCGGCCGGCCTGGATCTGCCCCCCACGGGCTCTGCATCCGGCGGAAGCTCTTCTGCAAGCGGTGCCTTCTCCAGGCGCTTGAGAGGATGCCAGGCAAGCGTCAATATCGTGAGTGCCGAGAGCGCCAGGAAGCCAAGCAGAACCCCACCGGCAAATCCGACCAGGTTGTACACCGCGGTGGCGAGAAAACCTGGGATCATTCCGACCGCGCGCTCGGGCCAGCTCCATTGCTCGAGGGGTGGATCGAACGCCTGCACCGTAATTCGGGTAAGCACCCCGATGCTGTAGGGAACGAGAATGCTGAGTCCACCAAGCAGGAGGGCGGCCTGCTTCATGGAGATGCGGGGTGTGCGGTCGAAACCGGCGAGCGCGATTCCGAAACCGAGCAGGGGGACACCAATCGCGCCGGCGCCAAAGCCGCGCCAGAGCATGCGCCCGATGGCTCCGCCGACGGTACCGGTTACTTCAATGGGAAGGAGGGAGAGGCCGAGAAAGAGCCCGGCGACCAGGGCGGCAATGGCCCCAAGTCTCCGACGCGCGTCTTCAGTCATGCGGAGGGCGGACCAGGGTCACCCGCCGTTCTTGGTATTGCACGAGCACCGGATACGCATTCGGGCGGGCCGCGTCAACCACGTCGGCTTCCATATTCAGTTTGACCAGTTCACGACCCGCTCGACTGGCGCGCAGGGGTCGCTCCCATCGATCACCATAGCGCCGAACCAGATCCAGGGAGGCAAGGCCTGCGTCGTTGAGTCCCTTGGCGCGCCTCCGACCGCCCATTGCGGCGACGGCAAGCCGGCCGGCGCAGTAGGCATCGTCCAGCGAAAAAGCATTCTCTCGCCCGGCACAGAGGATCAACAGATCCTGATCTCGTTCGAGAACCTCCAGCGCCTTCTGACCTGCGACGCTGATGTTCGCGGCCGCTACGGGATAGATGGCGGCAGCACCCTGCACGCCGAGCAGCGCGCGAGTTCCGTTCGTCGTACGCATGATGACCGTCTTCCCGCGCACGGCGTCCGGCGTCACCTCCAGCGGACTGTTGCCAAGATCAAAGCCCGGGATCCGTTCGCAATTGTGCTCGCCCGCCAGGAGCACATCGTTCCCCAGCGTCAGCTTGAGCTTGAGCGCCTCTTCTGTCGATCCCGCGGGAATGAGCGCCCTGGCGCCGTGGGCGAGCGCGGCGCACATCGTGGTGGTAGCGCGAAGAATATCGATCACGAACACCGTACGTCCCGCGGTCTCTGTATTGGTGAGACCGAGGGGAGTAAAAACGATATCAAGTCTCATGCTTCAGGCCGAAGGAGGTAGGATTCCCGTTCGAGGAACCTGGTATCGACCCGGCCAGCGGCAAAGTCGGGGTGGCGGATAACGCGCGCGAGGAACGGAATAGTGGTCGTGACGCCTTCGAGGATAAAGCTGTCGAGCGCCTGGCCCATGCGGCCGAGGGCTTCCTCGCGGGTATTCCCGTGGACGATGACCTTGGCGAGCAGTGAATCGTAGTACGGCGGAACGGTGTAGCCGGCATAGACGTGACTATCCACCCGCACCCCGGGCCCACCCGGCGGATGGTACGCCGTAATATGGCCCGGGCTTGGCTGAAAGTTCCGGTATGGATCTTCGGCATTGACACGACACTCGATCGCGTGGCCGCGAAGCCTGCTGCCGTCTCCCTTGAAGCTCAACGGTTCATCGGCGGCCACCCTGATCTGCTCCTTCACCAGGTCGAAACTGGTGACCATTTCAGTCACCGGATGCTCCACCTGGATCCGCGTGTTCATTTCCATGAAATAAAACGAGCCGTCGGTATCCAGCAGGAATTCAATTGTTCCGGCTCCGCTGTAGTTGATTGCCGCGGCGAGTTTCACTGCCGCGTCACCCATCTCCCGGCGGAGCTCGAGGGTAAGCGCAGGGCTCGGACTCTCTTCGATCAGCTTCTGATGCCGCCGCTGGACCGAGCAGTCCCGCTCACCCAGGTGGGTCACATGACCGTGGTTGTCTCCCATGACCTGGATCTCGACGTGCCGTGGCCGGGTCAGATACTTCTCCACGTAGACGGCACCGTTTCCGAACGCCGCGAGCGCTTCGTTCTGGGCGAGATTGAACACCTCGGAGAACTGCTCGGCATCGAGCGCGATCCGCATGCCCTTCCCGCCCCCGCCGGCCGTCGCCTTGATGATGACGGGATACCCGATCTCCCCGGCAATCGCGAGCGCCTGGTCGAGGTCGTCGAGGGTATCGGCCGAGCCGGGAACGGTGGGGACTCCCGCCTGCTTCGCGAGTCGCCGCGCCGTCGCCTTGTCGCCCATCTGCCGGATCTGATCTCCCGTCGGGCCGATGAACACGATGTTCGACGCCTTGCAGGTATCGGCGAACTCGGCGTTCTCCGCCAGAAACCCGTAGCCGGGGTGGATGGCATCCGCTCCGGTAATTTCCGCTGCCGCTATGAGATTGGGGATGCGCAGGTAGGACTGGCGACTGGGCGGCGGGCCGATACACACATCATCATCGGCAAAGCGCACGTGAAGCGATTCGCGATCGGCCTCACTGTAGACGGCAACGGTCTGGATGCCCAGCTCGCGGCAGGCGCGGATGATCCGCAGGGCAATCTCCCCGCGGTTCGCGATCAGGACCTTGTTGAACATCAGGGCTGAAACTGCTTGGTCATGTCTCCGGTCGACTGCTTGGGCGGACCGGCGATTTCGCTGAACGTGCGGTCCGATGCGGAGTCGATGCCAGAGGCCCGAAGCGCGAATTCACTGGGGTTCGACGAATAGAACAAGGCGCTCTCATAGGAGATGACCTTGTCCTTGTACCATTTCATCAGCGACTGGTCGAACGACTGCATGCCGTAGGCGGCGGATCCTTCGGAGATGAGATCCGGAATGTTGAGCGCCTTTTCGATATCCCGGATGTTGTCGGCCACGGCCGCCGAGTTGATCAGCACCTCGGACGCGGCAATACGACCCTTGCCGTCGGCCCGGGGGACAAGGCGGAGACAGACGACCGCCTGCAGCGCGGTGGAAAGGAGCGAGCGAATTTCCTGGTGCTGGTGGGCCGGATAGAAGGAGATGACGCGGTTGATCGTCTGGGTCGCATCCGTCGTGTGCAGGGTCGAGAACACGAGGTGACCCGTGTCGGCTGCCTTGAGCGCGGTGTCCAGCGTCTCCATGTCCCGGATTTCGCCGATGAGGATCACGTCCGGATCCTGCCGCAGTACATGACGGAGCGCCATCGCAAAGGAAAGCGTATCGCTGCCGACCTCGCGCTGACTGATGTTCGCCATCACGTCGCGATGGAGAAATTCGATCGGGTCTTCAATCGTGATAATATTGACCCGCCGGTTCTGATTGACGTGGTTGATCATTGCGGCAAGACAGGTGGACTTCCCGGAACCGGTCACACCAGTCACCAGCACAAGGCCACGGGGGCGGAGCGCAATTTCTTCCAGCACTTCGGGGAGCATCAGCTCCCGAATGGTTTTCACTTCGTACGGAATGGCCCGGAAGGCAAAGGCGAGCGTGCCGCGCTGCTGGTAGATGTTGGTCCGGAACCGGCCGACACCAGGGACGCCGATGGCAAAGTCTGCTTCTTTTTTCTCGGAGAACTCCTTGACCTGCCGCGGCGTCATGATCTGTTCAGCAAGAAGCTTGAGATCTTCCGGCTTGAGCGGCAGCATGCCGAGGGGGGTCAGCTCGCCGTTGACCCGGACGGTGGGCGAACGACCGACCTTGAGGAGCAGGTCGGACCCGTGGCGCTGCACCATCTGCGAGATGGCCTGCTTGAAGTTGAATACCGGCTGACTCGGCGCAGTGGGTGCCTCGGTGGGATCAGCCATTCGGATCTACGCGATACAGGACGGTTCCGAACTCGACCGGCTGGGTGTCCTCGACACAGATCTCTCGAACGACGCCGGAGATCTCCGCTTCGATTTCATTCATGATTTTCATAGCCTCGATGATGCAGACAGTCTGCCCAGTTGCCACCCGGGAGCCCACCTTCACATAGGCTTCAGCACCCGGTTCGGGCGCCTTGTAAAAGGTGCCCACCATGGGGGACTTGATCTCCTTGAGCGCGATTGCCGGTGGTGGGGTGGGCTCCGGCGGCCTCGACGGCGCTGGCTGCGTCTCAGGCCCGGGAGACTGTTGTGGAGCCGGCGGTGCATGCTGGGTACTCGCGGTCGAGCCGTTGTACCCGTTTCGGGTGATGACCAGCCCGCGACCGAACCAGCCCCGGATCTCGATGGATCCCACTTCAGGCGATTCCCGCAGGATCCGGGTCAGGTGTTCGATGTCGGAAATGTTCATACGCGCGTCAGGTATTTGTCCTCGCGACGATCCACCCGGATAACCTGCCCTTCTTCAATAAAGAGCGGCACCTGCACCGTTGCCCCGGTCTCCAGCACCGCCGGCTTGGTGCCCCCGGTTGCGGTGTCTCCGCGAAAGCCAGGGTCTGTCCGTGTCACCGCCAGCTCCACGAACACGGGCAAGTCTACCATGATCACCGTGTCCTTGTGGACCAATCCTTCACACTCCATTCCTTCCTTCAGATACCGGAGCTGATCTTCCCCGATGATCTCTTCGGTGATCAGGATATCATCAAAGGTCTGCTGATCCATGAAATGGTAGAAATCGCCATCGGCATAGGAGAACTGGATCGGCCGGCGCTCCAGCCGCACGTCGGTCACCCGCTCCCCGGCATTGAAGGTGCGTTCCAGCACCAGTCCGCTGCGAACATTCTTGAGCTTGGTTCGCACGAATGCCCCGCCCTTGCCGGGTTTGACATGCTGAAAGTACGTCATCTGGTACAATTGTCCATCAATTTCCAGAACGAGACCGTTCCGAAAGTCCGCTGTCGTTGCCATGCGCCCCTCACTGGATGTTTCGTCGACCGGCGCCAGGCCGGCCAGAATACGCGACCTCGGAGCGCCAACATTCGCTCCTGGTCAACGTGCCTTTATCGTAACTCGATAAGCTCTGTCGGTCCGCTGGAGAGCAGCTCGGCTCCGTCAAGATGGAGATGCACGTCCTCTTCCAGCCGGACGCCACCCCAGCCGGGAAAATAGATCCCCGGCTCGACCGTGACCACCGCGTGCTCCGGCAGCGGCTCTTCGGCCAGCGCGGAAAGGCGAGGTGCCTCATGCACCTCGAGACCCAGTCCATGCCCGAGGGAATGGCCGAATGCATCGCCAAACCCGCGCTCGCTGATCAGCTCGCGAGCAAGCGCATCGACCTGGCGCCCCGGCATTCCTGCCCGCATCTGCTGAACCGAACGTTCCTGCGCGGCACGCACAATATCATACGTGGCTCGCTGGCGGGCGTCCGCTGCTGCGCCAACGACATACGTCCGCGTGAGATCGGCACAGTACCCCGATACGATCGCCCCGAAATCGAGCAGGAGCCAGTCACCCGGCCGCACGACGCGTTCGCTGGTACGGGCGTGAGGGAGAGCTGAGCGTGGTCCCGAGGCCACGATCGTGGGGAACGGGTGCCACTCACTCCCCCGCCGGCGCAACTCGAACTCGAGACTTGCCGCGATCTCAAACTCGGTCTGCCCCGGACGAATCCGGGGAAGTGCCGCCTTGAGCGCCTCTTCAGCCAGAGCCGCGGCACTCCGGATCGCCGCAATTTCTTCGGGTGCTTTCACCGCTCGAAGTCGCTCGACCAGGTCGCTGCCGGGAACCAGCCGGGCCCGGGTTCCGACCAGCCGCTCGAGATCGCGCATGGTGGCAACATGGGATTCGTATCCCAGCGTTTCCAGCGCGAGATCCGCCATGATGCGCCGAAGCCGGTCCCAGACGCTCACCCGGTCGATTTCGACGCGAGCCACCGTGCCCGATTCCTGGGTTGCCTGCACCGCGTACCGGAAATCCGAGATGAGCACCACTTCGTGCGGAGTCACCAGGAGAAGGCCGGCGGACCCGGTAAAGCCCGTGAGATACCGGATGTTGGGCAGGTGCTGAATCAGCACCGCATCCAGTCCATGACTGGCGGCGATGTCCCGAAGCGAGGCCTGCCGCGATTGCCGGTGATCAGCCATGTAGCCGAAGAGCCAGCGCGCGAAGCGCGAGGAGGTAACTCTCCGGACCGAAGCCCGCAACAATCCCAACGGCGAGATCGGCCAGAAGAGAGTGGCGCCGCTCCGGCTCGCGAGCAAAAATATTGGACAGGTGCACTTCGATGAACACCGGGCGCACGGCCAGAAAAGCGTCTCGAATGGCCAGGCTGGTATGAGTGAAGGCGGCGGCATTGACCAGCGCTCCCCCAACTCGTCCTGCCAGGCGATGCACCGACTCCACGAACTCACCCTCGTGGTTGGTCTGCATCCACTCGATTTCCAGGCCAAGCGCAGGAGCCTGGTCCCGCACCATGCGCTCTATATCTGCCAGCGTCGCGTCGCCGTAGATCTCCGGCTCACGCGTTCCCAGCAGATTGAGGTTGGGACCATTCAATACCGCGACCAGCATTCAGCGCTTGAGACCCTTCAGCCATTTATGGAACTGGTCGAGGTCGTCCTGATCGGCATCCGCGCGAACACTCCGGATCCGTGTGGTACTGCCGGACTGGGGTAGTCGCTCTCCGAAGAATTCATCGAAGGGCGATGCCGGAGCAGAAGCCTGGGGCGGAGAGTCCGGACCTGCCACCACCGGAGGAACGGGTGAGGAGTCCTCACCGAAAATGGCACTCAGGGAAAGCGGTCCGCTTGCCGGACGGGTCGGCTCGCCGGAGACAGAAGCATCGGCATCGGTCCGGAACGTCTCTTCCATGAAGCCAGTGGCCTTTTCGCTCTCTTCCGAAAGGTCGACTGGCGGCTCGTCACCTCCGCCGTTCGTGGCCCCGTGAAGTCGAGTGGCGAGTAGATCACCGAAATAGCTGCGGACAGATCGGCCACCGGTTTGCGAAGCCGCGAACCTGCCGCGCTTCCCTTCCGGACCCAGCTCGTCCTCACTCCTCGAAATCTTTCCCTGGAGCCTGCTGTCGCCGGGGGATCGGATCAGCAGCTGACGGTACACTTCAAGGGCTTTGGCGTGATGACCCTGCTGGGCGTAGACATCGCCCACAGTTTCAGTGACAGGCAGAGGCGTGTCGTGGGCGGAAGTGATTTCTTCCTCGTAGGCGTCCTCTTCCTCTGGCGCCTCTTCACCCATCAACATGTTCGCGGGCTCTTCGGCCACTGCTTTCTCACTCGTGACCGCTGAAGAATGCCCGTCCTCCGATGGCTGGTACGCCGAAACCGCCGCGGTTTCTGCTTCCGTCATTTCGGGAGGATCGGACTGAGTGGCACCTGCCGCCGGAAGCGACTCCTCCTTTTCAGCGGAATCAACATCGGCAGCGCCGATTGCCTCCGCAGGAGATGTGTCCGGCGTAGGCAGCTCGTCAGCATCCTTCGAGTCCCTCGCTCCAGACACCGACCGGACTGAGAACTCCTCCTCCTGGTGAGTCTCCGCGCCTTCATCATCAGCAATGAAATGCATCGGTTGCTGTTCTTCATGAGCAGGAGCACCCCAGGCCTCGGTGGCCATCAGGGACGCGTCGTACTCGTCGGACGGGTGGGGCGCCTCTTCGGCTGCTTCCAATGTTGCGTCTTCAGGATGTGACTGCCACAACCCCGCTCGTTCATCCACTGCCTCGTTGGGCTCACGAGACTCATCAGGCGGCGGGGAGTAGCTTCCACTGGGACGGGATCCGCTCAGCAGATCGGCATCACTGGGAACCTGGAATTCAGACGTGGCCGAGGGCCGAAGTACGATCTCCTCATGCCGGCTGACGCCGATATCCAGCTCAAGCCCTTCCGGAAGTTCGACGTTTTCTTGCTCGACTTCGATACCCAGGTCGTCGGCCGAGCTCAGAGCATCCGTCGTGCTTTCGCCTCGCTCGTCCTTCACGACCATCAGGTCGGCATCATCCTCCGAGGTCTGATCGTCGGCTGACTCGACGGTCCTGCTTGCGGCCTGATAGCTGAATGTATCGGGTTCGGTCCGGCGTATCGCACTGACCTCTTCCGTCGGACTGGCCGGTTCCTCGTCTGACAATTCATCGCGCATGGCCTCGAAACTCGTCCGGGGGACGGACGCTTCCGGCTCTTCATGGGAGAACGAGCCCTCCTCCGTGGGCAAGGGCGGAATCTCAGCGGTTGCGGCGAGATCCTCGGCGACCCCGGCGGGTGCGTCTCTTCCAGGCTCATCGCGCAGATCGCGCCAGGCAGGCTCGGATACGGGTTCATCCCCGGCGGCAGGGAGGTCGGGCATGCTCATGTTGGCGGCCTGCTCGCGCAGTGCAGCCAGACGCTGAAGCTGTACCCGGGCGTCGTCGTTGCTGCTGTCTATTGAGAGGAGGTAGTTGAGCCAGTGCTCTGATTCATCGAACCGGGATAGTCGTTCGGTAATGTCGGCGAGGGCCTTGATCGCAATGACGTTTTCTTTATCGAGGTCGAGAACGCGTTGAAATGCGGTCTCAGCCGAAGGAAGATCGCCAAGGTCGAGGTGGCAGCGCCCGAGTACGATGCTGGCCGAGAGATACTCGGGGTGAAGGAGCAGCCCGGCTTTGAGAGTTTCCAGCGCGCGGGGCACGTCCCCTGCTTTTCGGTACGCATCGGCGAGCGGAGCGAAAGTACGACCTTCGGGATTGTCCCTGTGGCGCCGTTCGAGCTTGTCGATCTCGCTGGTATAGGCCATCCGGGTCC
>JBDTQP010000012.1:0-24071 GCA_039932125.1 Gemmatimonadota bacterium | reverse complement strand
CTTCATTATCTGCCCGTTGGTCTGGTTCCGGGCGGTATACTCGTACATTGGCATAAAGGTTCGCTCCCTGAGTTGGTCTCAGCCTGGCAATCAGTGGCTTCGACTTACATCCAGTGCATATGGCGTATAGCACAGTGATTGCTCTGCATCACTTCAAACCTTCATGGCCCGACAGGCCAGTGTTCTGCTGAATGATCAAGGGTCACGTTGCCATACGCGATAGGCTATCAGCAATTATTTGCGCATCGCTGCTTTCTTGGTCCGATCGACCGTACCCATCTCCTGCTCCTCCATCGGGACCTCGCCGATCATCCGCATGAATTCATTTGGATCGCTGGTGGCCCGCAGGCATTCCTCCTGGGCCACTTCGCGGGAGACGTACAGCTGGTAGAGTGCGTCATTCATCGTCTGCATGCCGTGCTTCTTGCCGGACTGCATGAGCGAATAGATCTGGTGAACCTTGTCGTCGCGAATGAGTGCCCTGATTGCCGGGGTCGCCACCATGATCTCGGCAGCCATCGCGCGGCCGCGCCCCTTGGCCTTCTGGAGCAGGGTCTGGGTGATGACACCTTCCAGCACGAACGCCAGCTGCGCACGGACCTGCGACTGCTGATTGGCGGGAAAGACGTCGATGATCCGGTTGATCGACTCGGCCGCGGAATTGGTGTGCAGCGTCGCCAGGGCAAGGTGGCCGGTCTCAGCGATGGTAATGGTGGCCTGGATAGTCTCCAGGTCGCGCATTTCGCCGACGAGAATCACGTCCGGGTCTTCCCGCAGCGCGTACTTGAGCGCGTTGGAGAAGCTCTTGGTATCGGTGCCGACTTCGCGCTGGTTGATGATGCAGGAGTGGTGGCGATGGATGAACTCGATCGGGTCTTCCACCGTGATGATGTGGCCCTTCCGCTCCTTGTTGATCTTGTCGATGATCGCGGCGAGCGTCGTCGATTTGCCTGAGCCGGTAGGGCCGGTGACCAGCACCAGCCCGCGCGGTTTCTCCGACATCCTGGCGACGACGGGCGGCAGACCCAGGTCCTGGAACGTCTTCACGCTGAACGGAATCATTCGAATGACCATCGCGACGCACCCGCGCTGCTTGAAGACGTTGCCGCGGAACCGCGCGAGGTTCTGGATGCCGAATGAAAAGTCGAGCTCGTCTTCCAGCTCGAATCGCTTTTTCTGGTTTTCAGTCAGGACCGAGTAGGCCAGCGAGAGAGTATCCTTGGGCGTCAGCACATCGTCGGCCGAAGCGTTGGTGATATCGCCGTCGACCCGGATCTTGGCGCGCTCCCCGGCGGTGATGTGCAGGTCGGATGCCTCCTTCTCGATCATTTCCTCGAGCAACGCACGCAGGTTGATCGTCATCCGGCCGTCTCCTTTATGACTTCTTCGAGGGTTGTCACACCTTTGGCGACCTTCACCATGCCATCCATTCTGAGGGTCAGCATTCCATCCGCGACCGCCTGTTCCTGCATCTCCGCGACCGATGCGCCGCGCAGGATCAGCCGCCGCAGCTCGGCCGTCAGCGACATCACTTCATACAGGCCGGCGCGCCCCTTGTATCCTGTCCCGCTGCAGGTCTCGCAGCCGGAACCCTTCATGAACGTCAGCTTTTTCAGCTCCTCGACCTTGTCGCTCAAAGCCTTGAGCTCGATATCGCTGTAGACGTGGGGGCCCTTGCAATCCTTGCAGATCCGCCGAACCAGCCGCTGGGCGACCACGAGGTTGACCGCGCTCGCCACGTTGAACGCTTCGATACCCATGTCGATCATGCGGGTGATCGTGCTGGGCGCGTCGTTAGTGTGGAGCGTGGAGAGCACGAGGTGACCGGTGAGGGCGGCCTTGATCGCGATGCCTCCAGTCTCCAGGTCACGGATCTCGCCGATCATGATGATGTTCGGGTCCTGCCGGAGAAACGCTTTCAGCGCCGCCGCGAAGGTGAGCCCGATTTCGGTCCGGACCAGCACCTGGTTGATCCCCATCAAGTTGTACTCGACGGGATCTTCTGCCGTCATGATGTTGGTTTCGATCGTATTGATCCGGGAGAGCGCCGAGTAGAGCGTCGTCGTCTTTCCCGATCCGGTCGGCCCGGTGACCAGCACCATGCCGTACGGATTGAGAATTGCCTTCATCAGATCATTTTCGGCCTTGGGCTCGAAGCCGAACTTGGTGAGATCGAGCGTCAGGTTTCCCTTGTCCAGGATTCGCATGACGATCTTCTCACCGAACAGTACCGGCAGGGTCGAGACCCGGAAGTCGATGACCCGGTTTCCCATCTTGAGCTTGAGCCGGCCGTCCTGGGGGACCCGACGCTCGGCAATGTTCAGCTGCGAGAGAATCTTCACCCGGGACGTGAGCGCGGCCTTCATCTTGACCGGCGGCTTCATGACTTCGAGCAGGGCTCCGTCGATCCGGTAACGCACCCGGATTTCGTGCTCGAACGGCTCAATGTGAATGTCGCTGGCTCCCCGCTTTACCGCGTCCGTCAGGAGGCCATTGATCAGCTTGACGACAGGCGCATCGTCGATCTGCGCCTGGGAGGCTGTCTCTTCTTCATGCTCCTCGACAACCTCGACGTCATCCAGCCCTTCCATGTCCTTGAGCAGCGTCTGCAGCTGCTGATCGCCCGATTCGTAGTGCTTCTCGATGAGCGCGCGGAGAGTGAACTCGCCGGCGATGACCGGGAAGAGATCGTACCGGGTGATAAACTTGAGATCTTCAATGAGCCCGGAGTTGGTGGGCTCGGCCATCGCCACGGTGAGGGTCCGCCCCTCGCGCTTGAGCGGAAGGACCACGTGCTTCGAGGCGAACTCGCCAGGGATGAGCTTGACGATCTTCGGGTCGACTTCGAACCGGGAGAGATCCACGGCCGGCATCCGGTACTGGCGAGCCAGTACCTTGGTAACTTCGATCTCCTGCACCAGTCCCAGCTTGACGAGGACATAGCCCAGGCGATACCCGGTCGATTTCTGTTCAGTGAGCGCCTGCGCAAGCTGTTCGCGCGTGATCAGGCTCTCACGAATGAGGATATCGCCGAGCCGATCGGTGCCGGCCGCTGCGGTCGCCATCGTGTCAGATTGTCCGGAGAATGAAGAATGACAAGGATTTACAGTTCAAAGTTAGGGTCCGGACGAATCGCGTGCAATAGCCAGCATGGCACCCGCACGGCCAGGAAAGCCGGGCGGCAAGTCAGGTGTTTCGAGTTCTTTTACGCAGAAGTACGGGCTCCGGGGAGCAGTCCGGCAAGCTCCGGTCCGCCATGCCGCTCTTTTAGAATGCAATCCGGTCGCGAATCGCATCCACCATTCGGCGGCTAACCCCCGGTACACTAACGAGATCGTCCACGTCCTTGAAAGAACCATGCCGCTCACGCCAGGCGACGATCGCCAGTGACCGAGAGGGGCCAATCTGGGGGAGAGCTTCAATCTCTCTGGCCGTAGCGGTGTTCAGATTAAGTCGCGGGGCCCCTCCGAGAGCTGCCCCGCTACTTCGAGGTGGAATGACCAGGACGTTGCTTCTCCGCCCGGTTGCTCCAGTGAAGGCAAGATGGGGCCCCAAAGCAGTCAGCAGGCCGGGACCTATCCCCGGGACGCGATCAAGATCCTCCGGCCCGGCGAAAGCACCGTTACGATCGCGATCAGCCACAATCCGCTGTGCCAGCGCCTGTCCTACCCGGGGCAAACGCATCAACTCCTGGGCACCCGCGCTGTTCACATCAATCCGCTCCGTGCTGCTGAGCGGCCGATGCTGAGCCTTAGCCGCAGCGACCTGGGCCGCTGCAGAATGCGCGGGCAATGCATTGATTATTCGAACATCACCGGGAGCGCTCCCGGGCCTGCTTACCAGGTAGCGGATTCCCTGCCCAAGAACAGCCAGGCTGAGCAGCAGTAGAATGGCGCGCCGTTCACTGGTCATGCGCAACAGTACTGTCCAGCACGAGTGGCCACTCAACCCGAATAACTCAAACAGGATCAGAAAAGCGCAGCTACAAGGGAGTCAGCAAGGGAAAAGCTCACGACGGAGAACAAAGGGAGGCGGCATGGAGATAGCGAGGCAGGCTTGCGAAAAAACACTCACCACGGAGGCACGGAAAAAACGGAGGTTCACACGGAGAACAACAACTGACTTACCGCAAAGACGCAAAGGTCGCTAAGACTCGCGAAGGGGTCAGGCTAACTCCTGGAGATCTGTTTGTATTGTGACTGCAAAAGCAACGACACAAGCAACATGCCTCGTTCCGATTTTCCGACAATTCATTGTCAAAAAAATAGTTTCTGCATTGGTCAGGAGTCTTGGAACTTTTAAATCACAAAAGCAATTCTCAAGCACTTCAACGAAACCCTTTATGTGTCCTGGCGAATTGCCGTTTGCGGCAGAGCAGTTGTCATTCCCGTGCGAGCCTCCGTTGTATCCGTGACTCCGTGGTGAGGTTTGCTTCCCTTGCGTGAGCAGTTGCAGTTTTTCCCGTTTTTCACCCCTTTTCGCGTTTTCGCGGGACTGCTGACGATTGACAAACTAGGGCTTGACCCCGCGAATAACGGCTACCGCCACGTCTCCCACAATCTTGATGCTCTCGCTGCTCACCTTGTCGATCGTATCCTCCGGCGTGTGCCAGTACGGGTAATCGAAGTCGACAACATCGATCGCGCTGATACCGACCTTCTGAAATGGAATGTGGTCGTCTTCCAGCGTATGCCGCGACGAGCGGTCGAAATAGGTGCTGTACCCCAGTTCTTCCGCGGTTGTCCAGACGCGGTCGACCACCTCGGGCGCGCCGACGCTCGAGTTCCCCTCCGCAAATATCTTGAGATTACGATCACCCACCATATCCCAGAGCACCGCGAACACTGGCCGGGGCCCGGGCGCGGGATTGTTCGCATAGTAGGTCGAGCCGATAAGCACGTCCTGCTTCTCCGAGAAAACCCCGAAGTCTTCCCCGTCGGTGAAGAGCAGATCCACGCCCACGGCAGGCGGCTGCTTCCGAAGCGCGTCGGCTACGCCGAGCAGCACGGCGACTCCCGAGGCGCCATCGTTGGCCCCGGGAACTGGCCTGGTTTTGTCGCTGGAAGAATCCGAGTCGGCAATGGGCCGGGTGTCCCAATGCGCCAGGTACAGCACGCGGGTCGTCGCCGCCGGATTAAAGCGCGCAATGAAGTTGCGCATCCGGATGGTATCACCCTTGAGCGTCACATGCTTCCAGTCCTGCACCACGACGCTGTCCGCGCGAGCGTGGACCATCGAGTCCAGCCAGTCCGCCATCTGCTCATGTGGCAGGGTGCCTGGAATCCGGTTCCCGAACGCCATCTGCCGCTCGACGTAGGAGAATGCCGGATCGGCATCGAATTCCCGGGCGGGAGCAGGCGCGTCCCTGCAGCCAAGCGCGAACAGAACACACAGGAGCGAAAAGCGCATGTTATGCGGAGGGGTGAGGCCGGCAACCGCTATCGGTAGTCGCCGGCGTAGAGAGAGATCTGCATGGTAATGGCAAAGAAAATCTGGGAGATCCGGCGATTCAGGTGCCGTGCATCATTCAGCGTATAGCCGAACTGAATACCGCCGCGCATGAGCTTGAGAAGATCGGTGTCCATGCCGCCCCGGATTTCCGTTCGCCTCGTATCCGAAATGGTGCTGCATCCGGGCTGGTCGGGACGGCTCAGGCAGGTCGTCCCCTGCGAAAGAATCGTCACCAGGGAGGCGCTGACCTGTTTCCGGAGCCGGCTCACACTTCCCGGCAGCCGGAAAACATAACTCAGTGTGCCGGTTGCGTCGGTCTGGTCGGATCGAGTGGTGTTTCCGTTGTTTTCGTTGTGCTGCTGCTGCGAATTATACCCGAGCAGAACAACCAGGCCGTTGCGGAAACCAAACTGGACATCGGGCGAAACAGAGGAGGAAAGCGTCGAGGTGATGGCATTGCCGTTCACGCTGGGCTGCAACGTACTTCCCTCGCGTCGGCGGAATCCGACACCAGCAGTAATCAGGCTGATCGGCCCCGATTTGAGGTTCTGGGTAAAGCGTACATTGCCGACCGGCCATTCCCGCTGGCGGGAATCGGTGCTCAGCAGCCCGCCGCTGACCTGTTGCAACCGCACGGTGGTGATCCTGCTGTAGCTCAGAGTGAACGAAACACCAAATGGCAAATCCGCGCCACTCCCCAGGGTGTTGGTCCGGATCTCCGTCACGCTGATGGCACTCTGGCCCGCCTGGCTCAGGAAATCTTCGCGGCCGCCAAGACCAAGCTGATACTTGAGTCCCGGACTGAAGGCGGCGAGATCGTAGGTGCTCGAGCGGACCAGCCGGTTCGAGAGATCAAGCGGCCGGATTCTCCGGGCCCTTTGCCCCACTCCGCTGCTGTCGCCGAAAAGCCCGGTCAGCGCGCGGCCGAGATCGAGCGAAGCACCAATCTCACGTGCGCGGCTGTTGTTGAGCGTCTGCGGAAGGATGAAGGCGCCGAGGCTATCGTTATCCTCGCGCACCAGCGGCCGGCTGGTCAGGCTTCTTGACAGTACGAACGTGCTGCTGGTCGCGAACCGCGGACGCAGCCATGAGGCAATTCTGGGCGTGATCCCGAGGGACGTGATCCACTGGCGATCCCGTTCAACGCCGACGTCGAGTCCCCCAAAGGAACGGCGAGACTGACCGGCCAGCCGGCCGAGAGGCGTGGAATCGGGATAGTCGCGAAGATCCCGCGTACTGGTCAGGTCGGTCGAAAACTGCAGCATTCCGAGTGGCTGCCAGCTCGTGCCGGCGCTGTTCCGCCAGAGGTAATTCAGATTTTGCGTCGGCGCGATCCCGAGGTCGGTCGGACGCCGGACCTGGACCGAGAAAAGGGTCACATCGCTCTCGGCTTTGGTAAGGCCGCTGTTGAAACGGACATTGCTGGGCACCAGACTGACAAGCGAGTTCCGGAGGCCCAAGGCCCCTTCACTGCTCTTGAGGAAGCTGGGAAGCTTGTCGACCAGTCCGCCAAGTCGAAGCCGGGGACCCTTGCGCGTAAGCTGAAGGTTGTAGCCCAGGTTGTAGGCAGACGAGAAAGACTTCACCTCGGAAAGCTCCGCCTGCGACCTGCCCGTCACGATGCTGGCACTGAGTGCGACGGGGTCGATGAACCCGCGGGTCAGCCAGCTGGTCCCCCGGCGATTTCGAACAACCGCCATGGTATAGGTCGCCGTCCAGTTCTCCGGTTTGCGGAGATTGACCAAATCCGAGGCGCGTAGGTCGGTACCCTGGAGCAGGTCAGGTGTGATTGTGTTCTTGCCATAACTCACCGTGACTGGCACCGATAATCCGAGACTCTTCGGCAGGAAGCGGTCGAGCCGCATCGCGCTCGAGAGCAGCATCGCGCCGGTCGTCTGATACGTTGGATTGGATCCGATCTGCTGAAATGAGCCATCCTGCCGGACGTATGAGAGTTGCAGATCGGCCACATCAGACGCAGTGAGGCGGGTGTTGAGGGCCATCGCGGTGCCGACCTTGGAGACCGGATTCGTCAGCCGGATGTCATCCACCCAGAGCTCGGCCGTATCGATGGCCCCGGCACCGCTCAGCCGGTAAATGCCGGCCGCGAGCTCCTGCACCCGCGCCAGGTTAGGCGGGTTGATCGCGGGATCGGCGACCTGCACGAGATACGGACCATCGCACGCGACGTAGGCGGTGGAGTCTCCCACCCCGCATTCGACCGCTCCACTGGCGGGCAAGCCCTGGAGATAGCGGCTCTGGATGTCACCGCGCAGACGTCGCCACGTTTCCAGGTCGATCGCGACCTCCGGTTCCCATGTCGTCGTGCGTGACGTCGCCCGGTACATGTAGAAATTGCGATCGTCGGAGCCAAGCTTGAGGAAAGCCTGGAGCTCGCCTTCGTCCCAGCCCTGTCCTCGCCCCCGGGCCCAGAACCGGAGCTCGTTGTACTTGAGCAGGTTCTGCGGGCCGGACTGAAAGCGGAAATAGGCCTCGGCGCGCTCGCCCTGCTGAAGGTCCGCGCCCAGGATCCGCAACGATTTTTCGTTAATCTGCTGACCCTGCAGATCGCGACCGCCATCCTTCCTGCTGGCCTGGTCACCGAGCCCGGGCGGGGAGGTGTATCCCAACTCGGTGTTTACGGTGGACACGACGCTCGTAATGATGGCGCCGTGCGTTTCGGCAAGAGATCCTGAAATCCCCTTGATCGGCGCATCGGCGCGACGGGTCCACTGGGAGCCGATCAGCTTGACCCGCGCCACAGCAAAATTCGCGGGGATGTCCGGGCCGCCATTATCCGGGTTCGCGGCTACCGTCATGCGCAGATGCTGAATCAGCCGGATATTCGGGGACCCGATCACGGCATCGGGCTCCCGGAGCGGAATCCGATACAGCTTCCAGATCAGCGGACGGCCCTGGCTGTCGAGACTCTGCACGCCATTCCGGATGAAATATTTTGGTCCTCCCAGGGTGACGACATAGCGAAAGACACTCTCCTGCTTCCCCTTGGCGTTGAGCGTGAGGTCGGCGTCCAGGTCCTCGGTATCCAGCAGGCCATTCCCATTGGTGCATCGTCCGCCGAGGTCACCCCAGGGAAACACTGGAACGGAGTTGCTCAGCACCCGGGTGCATAGCGGGAAATTATTGATCGTCGCATCGCCGAGTGACGCGAGAATCAGCGAGTCGGGTCGGTCGGCAAGAATACCAATGTCGTCCTCCGACGCGTTGAAGATGCCGGTGCTGGAGCGTTCGGTATCGAGCTTGCCGACGCCGGTATATGCTCTGCCGGTGTATGTCGTGTCGTTACCGGCAACGGACAGTGTTTCCGGAACCACGGCGAGCGCATCCTCGTTGACACTGCCCAGATCAAAGACCAGCCTGACCCCCGCGCTGTCAGCACGACGGGCGCCATCTTCGAAGACCCAGAATTCGAGATACTCATTGCGAGAGAGATCGATGCCCGTGGTGCTGAGCGGCGTCACGATCGAACGCCACCGCGGAGTGAAGTCCCGTCGCGCCTGGGTCCATGCCGATTGACTCTGGCGATTCACGATTCCACCCGCCGTGTCGGCGTGGAGGGTCAGGAACATCACTGTCTCCCGCTGAGAACCCGTGCCCACGATTTTGATGTTGGGATCGATATCGCTGGCGCGCAGCTCGATCGGGCCGCAGGTGCTGCAGGCCGGCACCAGGTTCTGCCAGGTGAGCTGAACCGCCCAGGTGGAATCAAACCCCGCGGCAAATTCGGGGATTTCTGCTGATAGAGCATCCGCTGACTGGGGCACACTTGCCAGTCCCCAGAGATTTTCCCGCATCGAGACGTCGATGCCGGCGTCCGCCTCGAACTCTTCAAGGAATGCCGCTCCCGCGCGGTTCGGATCCGGCCGGGTCAACGCGACCTCGGCGTTCAGGTCGAGACGAGAAGGCGCGGTGGCGCCACCACTGGTAACCCCGTTCAGGAATCGGGTGACGGCGTTCGGTTTGAAGTGAAGGTCGGTGTTAATCCCCGCAACGAGTGTCGCCTCAGGTTCAAATCCAAGCGGCGGCCGGTTGAACGCCGTCTGCTCGTACTGATAGATCCCGATGAGGCTGACGTTGCCTCGCTCTCCCATCCGGTACTGGGTCGCTGCGCCAAGTATCGTGGTCGGCGCCACCGCGAAGAACCCGCGTTCCTCAAACCGGGCTACGACCTGGCTGGCTCCGCCACCGAAAAGCAGATCGGGCGCAAGGAAGGTGACCCGCCCGGTCCCATAGTCGATTGCGTAATCAATCCCTTTTTCCAGGATGCGTCCGTTGGCCGTGAGCTGCTCGCTTCCTTCACGGATCTGGAGGGCATTCAGGTCGAGTGTGGACTTATCCTCGGTGCCGGTTGAGTTGTATCGGAGCCGGAAAACAAATTTCGCGGTCGGCCCCTGGGTCAGCACCAGATAGAGCGGTGTCTTGTACAGCGAGTCCGACCGCTCGGGAGGCGTCAGCCTGCTCGGGTCGGCAAAAGGCTGAAGATTGGGAAAGACAATGTACGACTCACGGATAGTCTGGTCAGTCTGCGTGTCCTGGGGCCGGGGAAAGAGTCGGTTCGTCGCGTCGAAGACATTCTCGTCGCCAGGACGCGCCAGGCCGAGCAGGGCGAGATAGGTCGAGGCGGCACCGGAAAGCGGGCGCTCCGTCTGGTTGACGGAAAGATCAACCTGCAGCGATGAGCGGTCGAGATCGGCTCCGGCCACGCGATAGATCTGCCGCATCTCGTGGCGGAAGGTCACCGTCGTCGGCCCCCGCAGCGGCTCTACGATCAGGCGGAGTGTATCGCGAGGAACGCCGCCGGGTCCCAGCGGATTGTCCCGGACAGGGCCGGTTCCGACCCGGTTTCCGGCTGCCGTCAGATAACTGACCGCGAGATAGTCTTTCTGATCGAGCTTGGAGGCCAGCACGAACCAGAGGCCGGAATTATCCAGATAGTAGTCCTGGTTCTGCACCAGCAACTCCCACTGCGCCGTTCGCTGCTGCGCGTTGTCCGCGCTCAAGGCGACCGCGTTGATTCCGCCGACGTTTGGATTCGGGCCTCCCTGCGAGACTGCTGCCCGAAAGCGGTAGACTCTGAGCTCGGACTGCGGACGCTCGGCCGGAACCACCGCCTGCGCGTTCACACTGAGAATGTCGACGGCGGGGTATCCGGGAATCAGGGCGGGATCGATCACCCAGAAAAATCTGCCCGATTCGAAATCGAGATCGCGGACCTGCCGGTCCTGCGGCTGGCTTATTCGCTGACCGACGGTAAACGTCCGCTCGGCGACCGAGCTTCCCTTCTGCTGGGCGGCGATGGTCTGCAGCTGGAATGGACCCAGCTCGAACGTCGCATTCAGGCCGAAATTGTTGGCGGGCACCGCGGCCGTAATGAAACGGGAGGGTGGCGGACGGAACGTCACGGTGCCAACCTCGACCCGTTGTACAATTTCGTCTTCCAGGCCCTGGTAATAGACCTGGATGTTGTCGTTCCCTTTGAAGTCCCTTTCGGTATCGTAGTCGACGTTGATGTGTAACCGGCGGCCGATCAGCCCACCGGCAAGCACGTTGAACGTATTGTCGATTCGTGGAGGGGTGAATCCACCCCGGCAGCCGGAGGCGGGATCCAGCAGCGCGGCCGGGGTGCAGCGTTCGTTGCGCACCCGGTCGGATCGTATCTCGACGCGGGCGGTGCCATCAATCGCGAGGTTGGCATATTGTGAAGGGAGACCCAGCACCCCGCGACGCTGCTCCGACTGACGAGGTAGACGCTGGCTCGACGCGCCGTACACACTGAGATATCGGTATCCCAACAGGCGGCTGGTCCGGGACGAGTCGAGCCCCTCGGCAAGGAGACTGTCCCAGCGGGCGATGCTGGGGGAGGCCGTAAGTGTCCCCGTGCCGGGTAGGCGCAGGGGGAGCGGCGCCTGCAGGGTCGGGGCTGGTATCTTAAAGGAAGCCCGGAACCGGGGTGAGGCAGAATCAGCCTGCCCTGAAAGCGTTTGGGGCAGGACAGTAAGACTACCTGCGACAACCAGCGCGAGCGCCAGGAAGGAGATTCGGTGCGAAATCGGACGTTTAGGGAAAGAGGCCTGAGAAATATAGTAGCGTGGTGCTGCGTGTGGCACGTTATCCAGGCGTAAGGCGTATCGCTAATCAACAGTGTGAATACGCCATCCCTGGCCAATGAATACCGGTATCAAGCCGTCCTTGAATAGCATCTCCGGCATAGAGCATAGTCAACTCCGACTTCAAACGATCAGAGACCAGCCACACGCGATTAGCGATACCGCGACAAGCGACAAATGAGACTTCTCGACCGTTACCTCTTACGCCAGCTGGTCTCGCCATTTGTGTTCTCCCTGGCGGCGCTGACCAGCATCATGATTCTGAACCAGGTTGCCCGCCGGTTCGGGGCCCTGGTGGGCAAAGGCCTGCCCTGGAGCGTCATTGCCGAGGTGTTTGGTCTGAGCATTCCATTCATCGTGGCCATTACGCTTCCAATGGCGGTGCTCATGGCCGTGCTATACACCTTTACCCACCTCGCGGCTGACAACGAGGTCACCGCCATGCGGGCCAGCGGGATCAGTGTCTTTCAGATCGTCGCCCCGGTCTTCAGCGCCGGCGTCGTGGTCGCGATTTTCAGTTTTGCCTTCACCGACCAGGTGCTCCCCCGAAGCAACGCCCAGCTTCGTAACCTGATGCTCAACATCGGCCGGAAGAAGCCGACGTTCGAGCTGCGGGAGCAGGTCATCAACGAGCTGGGGCCGGCCGGCATCTTCCTCCGGGCGCTTCGCATCGATGCCAATACCGGCAAGATGCGGGACGTCACGATCTACGACATGGCCGCAAGTGGCGGACGCCGGGTCGTGTACGCCGACAGCGGCATCATGGCGCTGACCCCTGACGAGACCGACCTGAGTCTTCGACTTTTTTCCGGCTCGGTTCACCAGTTCAAGGCGACCGATCCCCAGCTCTTCCAGTTGACGTACTTCCAGGTGAACGATATCCGGGTCAAGGACATCACCAACCAGTTCGAGGCGAATTTCGTCGAGGCCCAGCGGGGTGACCGCGAGATGAGCACCTGCGAAATGCTGGGGGTGATTCGATCACACGAGGCCGACATCCGTCAGGCAGACATCGAGCGCTCCTTCCTGCTGCTCAGCGATCTGCGCGCCCTCCTCGGCCGGCCCGTGCCCTCGCCGCCATCCCATGCCGGTCCCCGGCCGGCAGGCGGCTACTGCCGGCTGTTCGAGCAGACGAAATCCCTGTTCACACCCAAGACGGCTGAGGCGCAGGAGCCCGCACAGCGTAAAAGACCACTCCCCGGACGGGGGCAGGATACCACAGCCCGAGGGCGGTCGAGGCCAAGTCCCGTCATCAGGCCTGGAGCGGTGACCCGCCCCATCCCGGCGGAACTCCGAAGAATGAAGCTTCGACAGGACAGTTTACGCAGGCTGGGCACCGTGGCGCCGGAAGACGGCACCGAACCGGCGATACCGGATATTCAGATGACCAACTGGGCCGAGGTCGCCAACGCGAGCACCCGGGCGAAGGACGCCCGGGAATTCGCCGACAGGTTCGAGATCGAGGTCCACAAGAAGTGGTCGATCAGCGCCGCCTGCGTAGTGTTCGTGCTGGTCGGCATTCCCATGGCTCTCCGCTTCCCCCGCGGGGGCATGGGCCTGGTGCTGGGCGGAGGGCTGGCCGTCTTCTCGGTCTATTATATCGGACTTATTGCCGGCGAGGCACTCGGCGATCGCGCGATCGTCAATCCAGTCACAGCGATGTGGGCATCCAACGGGATCTTCGTGGTTATCGGGCTTATTGGACTGCTGCGCGTCTCCCGCGAATCGGGCTCTACCCGGGGAGGAGACTTCTCCGAGCTTTTCGACGCGCTTCTGGGTCGCTGGCGCCGGTGGAGGGCTCGGTGATTCGCACCCTTGATCGCTACGTACTCCGGTCGTGGGTCCGGATCTTTATCATTACGGCGCTCGGTTTTCCGCTGGTTTCCATCGTGATCAACCTGATCGACTTCCTGGACAAGTGGCTCTCCCGGGGGATGACGGCAGGGCAGATCGCGCTCAGCTACTTCTACTCGATTCCGGAAAACGTGTCGCTGGTCATGCCGGCCGCGGTCCTCTTCGCGACAGTTTTCACGGTCGGCAGCCTGGGGCGCTATTCTGAGCTGACGGCGGCGAAAGCGGGAGGACAGAGCTTCTACCGCCTCATGCTTCCCATCTTCCTCGCTTCAATCGGCGCCACGTTGCTGGCGGTGGTGGTCGGCGAGCTGGCCCCCGGCTCAACCGCGAGAATGAACGAAATCCAGAATCCTGACAAGGACCGCTCCCAGGTAGCCCGTTACAACTTTGTGTACCGGGCGAACCAGGGCTGGGTCTATACCATCGGTTCCCTGGATCTCGCGACTCAAACGTTGAGGAACCTTGTTCTCGAACGCCAGGGGGACGGCAGCGACTACCCCGACCTCGCGATCATCGCCGACAGCGCATCATGGAACCCCGCCACACTGAACTGGAACGTCTGGAAAGGCACCAGCCGCTTCGTTCGATCCCAGGCGAAGGAACAGGCTTTTAGCTTCAATTCCATGAAGCTGAACGTGATGAAAGAGACACCCGCAGACCTGCTGGTCGAGCCCAAGGCACCGGAGGAAATGCGGTACTCCGAGCTGGGCCGCTATATCGAGGCTCTACGTCGCTCGGGCAACGAAGTCGATAAACTCGTGGTCGAACAGGCACTCAAGCTTGCGCTGCCTGTCACCTGCATTGTGATCGCCATCTTCGGCGCCCCGCTCGCGGTCACCTCGCCACGATCCGGCACCGCAATGGGCATCGCCATCGCGCTCGGCACAACAGTCGTATTCCTCATGATGGCCCAGATTGCGAAGGCGGTTGGCGCGGGAGGAGTGGTCAATCCGTATGTCGCGGCGTGGTTTCCCAATGTGCTCTTTCTCGCAGCCGGGGCTGTCCTGCTCAGGAGAGTCCAAACTTGAGCCGACGAGATTCGATTACTCGTCAGCGCGACGCGAACACGCTATAGAGCGAAAACGCGAAAACAATAATGCGCCCTCTGGGCCAGCGCGTAGCGTATGTCTGCATAACTGCAACAGCCTCACACGAAAGCACGAAAAGACGAACAAACAAAAAAATACAAACAACAATATACAGACAAGAAAGCGTAGCCCGCGTTAGTCCCCATCCCTCTCTATGAATAGGCAGCCCTTATTCCATTGCGGCATTTCAATCGACAAACTCCGGATGTCGATTTCTTTTTTTCGCCTTATCGCGTTTTTGCGTCAGATTGACGAGTAATCGAACCCAGCCCTGATTTCCTTTTTCGTCTTTCTTCGTGTTTTCGTGTGAGGCGGTTGTAGTTGTACGTGCTTGCCGCTGACCCGAATCTTCCGGGCGGGGGGGCACCGGCTAACGCACTGACTCGCTTCGCATGGGCTTGAACCTTCTCCACATGAAATACACCGGTATACCCGCGATGATAATGCCCATAGTCACCGCGGTGTTTCTCGTGTCTTTCACCAGCGCATTGACCACCATGGCAACAGACGCAAACAGGAAGAGCAGAGGGACCACCGGATAGCCCCATGTCCTGTACGGTCTTTCCAGCTCCGGGCGCTTCCGGCGAAAAACAAAGACCGCGCCGACAGCCAGCGCATAGAAGGGCCAGATCCCCAGAATGAAGCGATCGGCCAGCTGGGCGAAATCATTGAGCAGCACGTACAGCACGCCGAGTACGGTTGCGAGCCAGATGGCGACCGAGGGACTCTGGAAACGCGGGGAGACCCGGGCGATAGTCTGGAAAAAAAGACCGCGATCGGCCATGGCGAAGAAGATTCGAGGGCCGGTCATCATGGAGCCATTCAGCGCGCCGAATGCAGAGACCATTACGACCGCGGCAATCACGGCTGCCCCTTCCGCACCCAGCAGCGGGATATGTTGCGCGGCGGTCGTGGTAATCAATGGCGATTGCGCCATTTCCGGCAACGGCACCAGGTACATATAGGCAAGATTGAGCAACAGGTAGACGACGACGATCATGCTGGTTCCGATGATCAGCGCCAGGGGAAGCGTGCGCCCCGGGTTCTTTACCTCACCGCCCATGAAGCTGAGGTCGGCCCATCCATCGTAGGTCCACATGACCGGGATGAGCGCGCTGGCCATGAGCGACAGGTTGACGCCGGTTGGAAAGAGCGGTGTAAAGTTTCCCGCGTTACCATCCCCGATTGAGAACGCAAGAACGCCCAGCAGGAAAAGCGCCCCGTACTTGGCAATGGTGATGAAGTTCATCACCACTTTCGCGTAATTGACGCCGACATAATTGAATAGACCAACCAGAACGATGGCGAGGGCTGCTATGTAGTGTATCTGCTGGGGGGTGAGCCTGAAGAAATAGCCAAGATATTCGGCAAAGAGCGTCGCAATGGCACCAAGGGCGGAGGCGCGGACGACGGCAAGCTCGGTCCACCCGAAGAGAAAGGCCGGGAGAGGCCCGAAGGCTTCCAGGATATAGGCAAAGACACCCCCCGATCGGGGCATTGAGGCGGCCAGCTCCGCAAACGTAAGCGCCCCGAAAAGCGCCAGCACTCCGCCCAGCACCCACGTTAACAATACCGGCCCGGGCGACTGCAGCTGAAGGGCAATCGCCGCGGGAACCCGGAAGATCCCACTGCCGATAGTAGACCCAACCAGGACAGCAATCGAGCTCCAGAGACCAAGGTTTCTGGGCAGACGTTCGCCCCAGGCGTCGCGCTCAGCCATTACGGTGCAGGGTGCAGGGTTCAAAATGCAAAGGAGCCGATGCTGGATCAGATCTACGTGAAAATCAGGCGGGCGGGACGGAATGCACTATTCGGCGCACCGCTCGCGATTTGCCGCTCGCCAAAACGGCGTTGCATGCGCCATGAATTGGCTCGGAATTGCTCAAAACATCGCCCCTAAAGTGTTGCTTGACAATAGGCTGTCATCGTTCGTTCTTTCCCGGCGCCGGGGCAGACCGACCCGGCGCTCACAGCGTCCCCCGCACTCTCTGATAGATGAAGTCATCTAACCAGCTTTTTCGCCGGATTGCCCTCACTGCAGCGGTCCTCACCTTCGGACTTATCGTCCTTGGCGGGGTAGTGCGCATCACGGGGTCGGGCATGGGCTGCGGCGAGCATTGGCCTCGCTGCAACGGCGAATGGTTTCCGCGGCTCGATCTCCCGACGATGATCGAGATCGGCCACCGCTGGGCAGCCGCGCTGGTGAGCCTGTTTGTCTTGAGCCTGGCAGTCGTTGCCTGGGTCAGACACCGGGGAGAATCCCGGCTCAGGAACCCGGCCACCCTCGCCCTCGGTCTCCTCATAATCCAGGTCCTGCTCGGACCCGTCATAGTCAAGCTCAGTCTGCCGCCTGAAGTCATCATCGTGCACCTGGCGAATGCGATGATCCTTTTTGCGGTCCTGATTGTCGCCTGTATGCGCTCCTCCGGGCGACAAGGCGGCCAGTCAGCCGACTCACCTGCTTCCCTATCTCGGGAAGGTCTTGCCGCCTTGCCGGCCGGCCAACCGGCCATCGTGGGCGCGGCGATCTTTGGCTTCACGGTGATTCTTCTGGGCGCGCTGGTCGCCAATTATCACGCCGGCCTGCTCTGCACTGGTTTTCCACTCTGTAACGGGCAAATTCTGCCGCCACCGACAAAGCTCGCCACCGTTCACTGGATTCACCGCGTCGCGGCATTCGGATTCCTCGCCTACATGACGTGGCTGGTCTTCCGCCTTCGACAGACAGCTGCCAAGACGCCGTCCATATATCGCGCGGCGCAGACGACGTGGCTCCTGGTTATCGCCCAGATCGCGGTGGCAGCCGCCATGGTACTTCGCCTGCTGCCGCCCGAGCTTCGCGCGATGCACCTCATGTTCGGTACGGGTATCTGGGCCTCACTGGTTCTGCTGGTCTGGCACAGCAGGAATCCGGTAGCGGTCTCGTCACCGCTCGTTGACCGTTCAGCGTTAACCGCGGACAGGCCCTCTCTCTGGCAGGATCTCGTCACGCTCACCAAGCCCAGGATCATCTCTCTGCTCCTGGTGACGACCGTCGCGCCGATGTTTATCACGCCCGCGGGAATGCCCCGACTTTCCCTCGTGCTCTGGGTAATCCTCGGCGGGTACCTGATGGCCGGCGGAGCCAATGCTATCAACATGTGGTTCGACGGAGATATCGACACCAAGATGAGCCGTACCAAGTTGCGGCCCATTCCATCGGGTCGCATGACTCCGCTTTCAGTACTGGCGTTCGGTTGTACACTGGGTGCTGCTGCCTTCGCCATTTTCTACCGGTTCGCCAATCCGCTGAGTGCCTGGCTTGCGCTCAGTGGGCTGCTCTTCTACGTCTTCATTTATACCATCTGGCTCAAGCGGAGCAGCCCGCAGAACATTGTCATTGGCGGGGCGGCGGGCGCCTTTCCGCCGCTGGTTGGCTGGACGGCAATGACGGGTCGACTCGACCTGATGGCGCTCTACCTGTTTGCTATCATCTTTTACTGGACCCCGCCGCACTTCTGGGCGCTGGCGCTGATCAAGCAGAACGAATACGCCCGGGCAGGCGTGCCGATGATGCCGGTGGTCCGGGGCGAGCGTTCGACCAAGATCCAGATGCTCGGCTATACCATCATGCTGATTCCTCTTACTCTGCTCCCCTGGATATCGGGGTCGCTGGGGACTTTTTACGGAGTTGCAGCGATCCTCCTCGGCGGCCGGCTGCTCTGGTACTGTTTCCGGCTGCTCAAGGAACAGACCGTCACCCCGACAGCCTGGGGCATGTACAAGTATTCGCTGCTGTATCTTTTTCTTCTCTTCGCCGCGATGGGCTTCGATCGCGCGATCCCAACACCCAGTCCCTTTCATAAAGCTGAGGTGCTGGTGCTGAAACCACAGCCAGCAACACCTCAAGAGCATCCTCATTCCGCCCCGCGCTAATCGCGTGTGCCACCCCGCCAGGTTTGGGACAATGGATCTTACCCCTTCAGGCTCCAGCAGAGCTGAGGCGGCATGAGCCCGGGCCTGGCCGGAAGGTTTCCCTCTCCGCAGCATCTCAGCCGTCTCTGGCCCCGTGTCCGCCCCTACCGCGGCGCATTGGCACTCGCCGGCCTTACTCTCGTCGCCAGCTCGGCAATCGGCCTGGCCTTTCCCTGGATCGTTGGCTATCTCCTGGACGCGGCGTTCGTACAGGGTGGCCGCGCACTGCTCGATCGCATCGCACTGGGGTTGCTCGGGCTCTTTCTCATCCAGGCTGTGCTCAACTACGCGCAAGCGTACCTGCTGAGCGCCACGGGTGAACGGGCGGTGGCAGGGCTTCGCCGAGAATTGTTCTCCCGCCTGCTGGAGATGCCTCCCGGGTTCTTCGCCGAACGCCGCACTGGCGAGCTCACCAGCCGCCTGACCGCCGACATCGGGATGCTCCAGGGTGTCATGAGCAACCAGATCGCGGAGTTCGCCCGCCAGATCCTGGCTCTGGTCGGTAGCGTCATCGCGCTGTTTCTCAAACAGCCGCAGCTCACGGTAACCGCCCTCCTGGTGGTCCCTTTTGTCGTGTTCAGCGCCATCTTCTTCGGTCGTCGTCTTCGAAAGATCAGCCTCGGCGTGCAGGACAAGGTGGCGGAAGCAACCGCACAGGCGGATGAAGCATTCAGCCAGATCCGCACGGTCCAGAGTTTTGTGCAGGAACCGGCCGAGCGCAAACGCTTCGCCGAGCGAGTCACCGCGATTGTGAATGCCGCGGTACGCCGGGCACAGGTTCGGGGAGTGTTCTTCGGGGTAATCACCTTTGCAACATTCGCCGGCGTGGTCGTGGTGCTCTGGCAGGGCGGTGTGCTGGTCCTGGCCGGAAAGCTGACGGCGGGAACTCTCGTGGGATTTCTGCTTTATACAATTTATATCGCGGCTGCCATCGGCACGCTGGTATCGTTCTTCAGCTCGTACCAGGAGTCGATCGGCGCCGCACAGCGGGTTTTTGAGATCCTGGAGACGCCGCCGGCCATTGCTGACCCGAAGGATCCGGCCACCCTACCGGCTCGAGTCACCGGAAGCGTTGCCTTCAAGGGAGTGAGCTTCCGCTACAATGAAGAGCCGGGCACACCCTGGGCGATCCAGGATATCACGCTGGCCATACGACCGGGCGAAATCGTTGCCCTGGTCGGGCCATCTGGAGCTGGGAAGACGACGATGGCTTCCCTGCTGCCCCGCTTCTATGACGTGACCGAAGGTGCGATTCTCTTCGAAGGCAGTGATATCCGGAGGCTTCGCCTGGAAGACCTGCGCCGAAACATCGGGCTGGTGCCCCAGGAACCTGCGCTCTTCAGCGGTACGATCCGGGAGAATATCAGTTACGCTGACCCCGAGGCTTCGCGCGAGCGCATAGAGGGGGCGGCCCGCGCAGCCCATGCGCATGAATTCGTAGAGCGACTTCCCCAGGGCTACGATACGCTGGTTGGCGAGCGAGGGGTCAAGCTGTCGGGGGGGCAGCGTCAGCGGATCGCGATCGCGCGCGCGATCCTTAAGGACCCCATGGTCCTCGTCCTCGATGAAGCAACCAGCAGCCTGGACAACGAGAGTGAGCGATTGATCGAGGATGCACTCGAGAAGCTGCTGGTGGGACGCACCACATTGATCATCGCTCACCGGCTCAGCACGGTGCAACGGGCTGACCGGATCGTCGTTCTCGATCATGGGCTCATCGTAGAGGAAGGAACCCATGCCGAGCTCCTGGCCAGGAATGGGCTCTATGCCAG
The DNA here is from genome assembly GCA_039932125.1 of Gemmatimonadota bacterium. Taxonomy (GTDB): domain Bacteria; phylum Gemmatimonadota; class Gemmatimonadetes; order Gemmatimonadales; family GWC2-71-9; genus DASYPP01. The sequence continues at coordinate 3,824 of JBDTQP010000012.1, read as the reverse complement.
GTTGTATCATAAGCAGTTTCGCGATGGTGCCGAACCGAGGGAGGTCGCGCCAAACACACCTGTCTAAAACAGGATCTGGCGTAGTGTCGCGAGTGGTGGCAAGTTTAGGAGAGATCTACTCCGTCGCGGCCTCGTCCCGGTCTGAAACGAGAAAACCGTTGAAAATCCTTTCCGTCAATCCTGCGAAAAGAATCATGCGTCCTACCTCGAGGTGGGCTATCCCCGTTCTTCTGCTTGGGCTTTGTTCCTGTACCTCCGACGACCCAGGCGGACCCTCCAATGCACCGCGTTTTGTCAGCGCGACGATTGCGGCAAACCCAGCCAATACCATCAGCGCTGAGGCCGTGATCATCGCCCATAACTACGATCGGGCTTTCGTGCGCTTCTGGGCAGCCGGAACCTCGGTCGACAGCACGCCCGTATTCCCGTTTGCCGGCGATTCCACGCTCAGGGTGCCCATTCTCGGGATGGATACATCTGCGACCTATTCTCTCGAAATCAATCTGATCTCCGCCGCGGGAGCCCAAACTAAGGTAGACACAGAAGGCTTCACAACTGGAACGCTGCCGACTTGGGTTCCTGCCATCAGCGCCATTGGGACCGACACCACCCCGGGATTCCTGTCAATGTCGTTCCCCCTTGGCGCCGTGATCATCGATAACTCCGGAAAAGTGCGCTGGTTCAAATCGCTGGATGGTGGCGTCCTCAACACCTTCCAGGCCCACCGCAACGGCACGTACACGATCATCGACGTCTCGGATCCCGAAACCACATTTCATGTGCTGAATGCTCTGGGCAACGAGATTGGTACACTGAAGTGCGTGAACTTTCCGACAAGATTCCACGATCTCTTCGTGCAGGCAGGAGGCGATTACTGGATCATGTGCGATGATACCCGAACCATGGACCTCTCGGGGCTTGGTGGTGTTGTCGATGCGCAGGTGATGGCTTCCGTGGTTCAGCACATCAGCAAGGACGGCCAGCTTCTTTTTGAGTGGAACAGTTTCGATCACTTTCAGATCACCGACCTTCCACTTGCTGACCGAACCGGGCCCAATGTCAACTTTACCCATGGCAACGGACTCGAGCTGGACGACGATGGCAACCTGATCGTGTCGTTTCGCAGCTTGAGCGAAATTACCAAGATCAATACGACCACAGGCGATATCATGTGGCGGCTGGGCGGGCTGCAGAACCAGTTCACCTTCCTGAATGATCCCAAGGGTTATTTCGAACGCCAGCACGGACTTCGGAAGGCTGCCCCGGGCATGATCCAGGTGCTGGACAATGGCCTCACTGCGCCCAGTCGTTTTGTTCGCTATCTCCTGAACCCGCAAAATCTCACCGCGTTGCTGGTGATGGAATTCTTCGACTCGCCAACAACGTTCACGAATGTCGGGGGAAACACGCAGTACTATCCCAACGGGCACGCCGTCGTGAGCTTTGGTAAGGCCGGGCGGGTCGTAGAGGTAGACCCGTCAGGAAACCGGGCTTGGGAAGTGGCGGGGGTGGATGGAAATTATGTATTTCGGGTGCAGCGGTTTCATTCACTGTACACGCCAGGAGAAGGCGAGGCGACTCACTGAAGACGAGCTCACAGTGGCGCCTCCTCCTGGCTCCGGAATGACCGGTCCGGAAGAATACCGGATCGACATAGCGAGCAGAAATCGGGAGATTACAGCAAAGAAGAAGGCCCCCTTGCGGGGGCCTTCTTGTGAGCTTCAGGATCAGTTACGAGTTCACTACGATCTTCACTCGAACATATCCGGTCGAGCCGCCGTAAAGATCGAGCTGGAGATTGTACGTTCCGGGTGCAAAGTCCGTGGTTAGCGACTCCGGATTGGCACCGGTCGCCGCGCCGAAACCTCCAGGGTTCCCGGGGTTGGAGCAGGTGGCGTTGCAAGCCCAGAAGTCCACGTCTGCTGCCGCATCGAACGAGACAGTGATCGTCAGATTCGTTGCGGCCCCCACCACCAGCTTGTAGAACTGGTCTACGGCGGTCATGGCATCATAGAACTCAATGCTGTCCCCAACCGCTGGAAGCGCGAGGGTCGGTGACGTTGTCGGGTCATCCGTGCCGGCATAGATCGACATTGAAGAGGATGCGACGATTGGATCGGTCGAGGTCAACGTCTGGGGAGCCGCCAGATAGGATACAGAAATTCCGGTGAAGATACCCACACCGTTTGCTCCCGGAACCGGGATGAAGCTGATCATGGATCCATCCGGCGAGACCCCGGTGACAATCGCTTCAACTCCGCCGATAGTCACCGTCGAGGCCGAGGTGAAGCTCAGCGGTGCCGGCGCGGTGGCCGTTATCGTGTCTCCCGCGAGAGCGGTGGCCGGCGAGAACGTCGCGGGAAGATTGGCCGGTGTGATCTTTACCGGGATGGTGGTAGACAATCCACCAGCGGTTACATCAAAAGAACCCGACACGAACGAGGATGTCGTGGTGGGCCGGACGAAGAAGCGAGCCTTGGTCGGATTGGCTCCTCCGCTGACCACGGCGAACGTCGTATCGCGCGTCACCGTGATTCCTGCACTGACGTTGGCCACGCCGAAATCGGCGGCGAGCTGCTGGCCAAGTCCGTTCTGCAGCTCGACCGTGACGGCCTGGCTGTCAGTATTGGCGACGAACAGCACGGTTGGATCGCTGACAACCCTGACGGCTTTACCTGCGTCACCAGCAGTTGGGTCGCCACCACAGGCATTGAGGGCGACAAGGGCGGCGGCGAGCATGACTGAACCACGCACCAAACGGTTCATACTGAGCACCTCATTCCGAAGAGCGTGAAAAGGATGTTGCGAGCTGACAATACGTGTTGTGTCCAGAACCGCGGCGCCCACGCACCGCTGCCACGACCTACCCCGTTGCCCCAGGCGAGCGGTCAGCGGGCGCTGAAGAAATCTATGCCGAGAAACAAACCCACGTCGCGAAGCGCATCAGGTCCCAGGATTTCCTGCCAGTTGGGTGTGCCTGCCTCGCTTCGATCGTTACTCGTCAGAAGCTGGTAGTTCCCCAGCCCCGAACGATCGCTGAACACAAACCAGGTATCCCGTCCGCGGGTGTAGTGCCAGACATTGTAGGAAGGTGCCCGGCCCGCGCGCACGCGATCCAGCTGTTCATCGGGACTGCCGTACTTGGCGTAGACCCGGCCCCGATCGGTTTTCCACCCCGGCGTGGTGCGCGAGCCGCGTTCGCGGAACGTGCTGTCTGCGTACGCGATTTTGCCGTAAAACTCTTCGCGCACCTCGTTCCGGTCCGTGCCGGGATTCGGATCCCGTTTCTGCCAGAACTCGGTGAGGAAACGCCGCTTGGCGTCGACCGTCAGCCCGGAAAAGGCGCGTAAATCCCGGCCTTCCGCGAGATACTGCAACGGCTCGGCGGCCCGGTTCAATTCTTCCTCGGACATGGCGGCGAAGTAGCCTTCATCGGTCACTCGTCTCGCGTCCGCAACCGCAGCCACCCGCTGGAGCTCCTGCTGAAGATCCGCCATCGTAAAACTGGCCGAGCGCTCGGTCGCACTACCGCTCAATTTAACGGCAACGGTACAACTGTAGTTCCCGGAAGGTAATCCCTCGAGGTTCAACTGTCCTCTCAGCACCCCTCCGCCCGTACCAAGGTGCACCGGGATGGGGGCGGTCTGCACGAACGCTTTTCCGGTGGAATCCTTGATGCTGACCTGCATCGTGCCGGAATCGGGAGCGCTGGTGTACGCCTCCAGGAGATAGAAGATCCTGCTGCCGTTGGCCGTGGCTGGATTCAGGCGCACGTGAGCAATGGACGTCACCAGGATCTGCCCGCGCTTCCACTCGGTCTCCAG
>JBDTQP010000011.1:0-24499 GCA_039932125.1 Gemmatimonadota bacterium | reverse complement strand
TCATTGCGAAAGTCGGCGGCGGCGCCGCAACCGCATCAGCCAGCGAGGTGTCGCATGCATAAACTCTGGGCGGTGATCCGGCGCGAGTTTCAGGCGCGAGTTCAGACGAAGGCTTTTGTCATCGGTACGGTGCTGGGTCCGGTCATCATGGGGTGCATGTTCGTGTTGCCGGTTCTGCTTTCGAACCGCGAAACTCGTCCGAAGCACATCGTCGTCGTTGACGCTGCCTCAGGCCAGTTCGGCGTAAAGCTGGAACGCGCATTGGCAGAGGAGCGAAAGGGAACCGGAGCCACGGCGAAGCCCAAGTATGTGGTGACCCGAATCCCGGCTGCGGGCCGGCTGGCCGAAGTCCGTGACTCTCTCATCCGGTTGACCGGGCTCGCGCGGGACACGGTGCATCAGATAGATGGCCTTCTGATCGCGTCTGACCAGGCTTTCGAGTCCGGCAAGGTGGAATACCTTGGCGATAACGTCGGGAGTCCTTCTGAAATGGGGCAGCTCGGGAACCTGGTCGGGCAACCGATACTCACGGAAAGACTCGAACGGAAAGGCGTCGACCCTGTACTGGTTCGCGAGGCGCAGGGTCGAATCGATCTCAACACCAGCAAGATTACGGAGGGACGTCTTACCGGTGAAAGCGGCGATGCGTCATTCGCGCTTGCCTATGCAATGGCCTTTCTCCTGTATTTCTCGCTGCTTATCTACGGCATCCAGGTAATGACGTCGGTCATCGAAGAGAAGTCGAATCGTATCATGGAAGTGCTTGCTTCAAGCCTGAGCCCGTTCCAGCTTATGGCGGGCAAGGTGATTGGAGTCGGGGCTGTAGGACTTCTGCAGCTGGGAATCTGGGTTGGCACCGCCGCTTTTCTCTCCGCCAACGCTGTGATGATTACCGGCCTTCTCAACATGCCGCCGGAGGCTGCCGCGCAGATGCCGCTCCCGGCCATTCGCCCTGATCTCCTTATCGTGTTTCTCGCTTTTTTCCTGGTTGGATTCTTTCTCTTCGCGGCTGCATACGCTGCTGTAGGCGCGATGTGTAACACAATGCAGGAGGCCCAGCAGGCGAGCTCAGTGCTCACGCTGATCGTGCTTGCTGGATTCATCAGCATCTTTTCATTGCTCAACGAGCCGAATGGGACGCTCGCAAGAGTCATGAGTATGATTCCGCTTTTCGCACCTATCGTCATGCCGGTCCGATATTCCCTTACCTCGATATCTTGGCTTGAGGTACTCACGTCGCTCGGCCTTACAATTCTCGGCATGTTCGCCGTTGCGTGGCTTGCGGGGAGGATTTACCGGGTAGGTATCCTGATGTACGGGAAGAAACCGTCGCTCAGGGAACTGGCGCATTGGGTGCGAGCAGCCTGAACGAATTCAGATCGGCTGCAAAGGAGACGAGAGCCTTGCTCTCGTCTCCTTTTTCGTTTCCGGCCATTGCTCCTCGTTAGATTCAGTGAATGGAACGCTACGATGTTGTTGTCGTTGGGGGGGGGCATGCTGGTGCAGAAGCCGCAAATGCGGCTGCTCGCGCGGGCGCCAGTACCCTTCTCCTGACTCAGAATCTTGAAACGATCGGCCAGATGTCATGCAACCCAGCAATTGGAGGAATTGCCAAGGGCACCGTTGTGCGCGAAGTGGATGCGCTGGGAGGAGTTATGGGCCGAGCTACCGACCTCGCGCGAATCCAGTTCAGGATGCTGAATCGATCGAAGGGACCTGCGGTATGGTCCCCTCGCGCACAGTGTGATCGTGGACTGTACAGGCGAGCGGTCCGGGCTATTCTCGAGCGTCAGCCCCGGCTCGAATTCGCCCAGGGTACGGTTTCCGAGTTCCTCATGTCGGGTGAACGAGTTGTTGGTTTACGCACCAAGGAGGGTCGCAGCTTCGAGTGCTCGGCGATCGTGCTTACGGCTGGCACTTTTCTCCGAGGTCGTATCCACATGGGTACAACCACGCAGATTCCCGCTGGCCGATCCGGCGATGCGCCTTCCGTTGAACTTGTGGAAACTATTACTACACAAGGACTTAGAGTAGAACGTTTCAAGACAGGTACCCCTCCTCGCATCGACGGGCGAACGGCCAACATCGCCCAGCTGGAGCGTCAAGACGGTGACTCAAAACCGTACTGGTTTTCGTCCTTCGAGAAATCTCAGCACCCGCAGCAGCTCCCCTGCTACCTCACTTACGCCGGCGAGCCGGTCAAAGAAATAATCCTAAAGCATCTCAAAGAGTCAGCCCTTTATGGCGGATTGATCTCAGGGCGAGGGCCAAGATACTGCCCGTCCGTTGAGGATAAGATTGTGAAGTTTCCCAATGCATCCCGCCACCAGGTCTTTCTTGAGCCTGAGGGGCTGGATACTTCTGAAATGTACGTGAACGGTCTTTCGACGTCGCTCCCTGCATCTGTACAACTCGAGTTCCTGCGAAGGGTGCCTGGGCTCGAGAAGGTGAGAATGACCCGGGCGGGATACGCCATTGAATATGACTATTTCCCTCCCGACCAGCTTCTCCCTACCCTGCAAGTACGAGGGATACAGGGCCTTTACTTCGCTGGTCAGATAAATGGAACTACGGGTTACGAAGAAGCGGCTGGTCAGGGAGTAGTTGCGGGAATCAACGCTGCAGCTGGAGTAATGAACTGCGAACCCCTGATTCTGGGCAGGAACCAGGCGTTTATCGGAGTGATGATTGACGACCTGGTGAATCGGGGTGTCGACGAACCCTATCGGCTGTTCACATCCAGGGCTGAATTCCGGCTTCTTCTCCGACAGGACAACGCGGCTAGGCGTCTTCTGCCCATTGCTGAGCGGTACGAGCTTCTGGCAGAGTCTGAGCTGAGGCTTCTCCATTCAGTGATTGATTCGGAGAATTCGGCACTCCTTCTTGCCGATGAAACTTTAATTTCTCCGGCTGACGCGAACCCCATTCTGGAGAGTTCCGGTAGTCACCCCATTACCAGCTCAGTCCGGATATCCGAGTTAGTTAAGCGCCCTGGCGTTTCCTTATCGCGAACGTTGGAGGCGAATGGAATTCAAATTGATGAAGACCACCTGGCGTGGGGTGAGATAGAAATCAAGTATGCAGGGTACATCAATCGTGAGCGCGAGGCAGCCAAGCGGCTTGCTGAAATGGACGACTTCCGACTACCGGCAGATCTCCCCTTCAGAGCCTTTAATTCCATGTCGTATGAAGCTCGTGAAAAGCTGGAACGCCTGCGACCATCCACTCTCGGGCAGGCCAGCCGAATACCGGGTCTCTCGCCGAGTGACCTTCAGGGTCTCGTTATGGAGGTAGTTCGAAGGTCCTCCTGATCCGTGCGTTTCACGTGAAACAATGGCCTGTTTCACGTGAAACCATATTTACCTTTGCGGAAATTCTCCTATATTGTAGATCTAGGTACTGCCCCTTAGTATAAGTGGTAATTCAAGCATAAGTCATTGATTGATAACGACTTGATCGGCATTAATAAAATGGCACGTGTCATTGCGATCGCGAACCAGAAGGGTGGAGTGGGTAAAACCACCACGGCTGTTAATCTGGCTGCGTCCCTGGCTATCGCTGAAAAAAAGACACTTCTTATCGATGCAGACCCCCAGGGGAATGCTACGAGCGGCGTTGGGGTCGCTCGGGATCAGGTCCGTTTCTCCCTCTACGATGCCCTTATCGATGGCCGCAGACTGGGCGACATCGTCCTGCAGGACTCCCATCTGCCGTCGCTCCAGATCGTCCCGGCGACGCAGGATCTCGTTGGTGCCGAGCTTGAACTCACTGATCGTCCAGAGCGTGAGTTTGCCCTTCGTCGCGCGCTGGAGGAAATCGTCGGGAACTATGAATTCGTCCTCATCGACTGTCCGCCGTCGCTCGGCCTGCTGACGTTGAACGTCCTGACCGCAGCTGACGGAGTGATCATCCCGATTCAGTGCGAGTACTATGCTCTGGAAGGAATCTCTCAGCTGCTGAATACTGTGAAACTGGTGCAGCAGAATTTCAATGCGAGCCTCGCAATTGATGGTGTGCTGCTGACAATGTATGACTCGCGCCTCAATCTCTGCCGCCAGGTCGCGGAGGACGCCAAGGAATATTTCGACCAGCGGATGTTTCAGACGGTCATCCCTCGCAATATCCGGCTGGCAGAAGCGCCGAGTTACGGAAAACCGATTCTCCTCTATGATATCCAGTCTGTAGGGGCGAAGAGCTATCTATCGGTCGCCCAGGAACTTCTTCGCCGGGTCGAAATTCCCGTGGCACCGGATGTATCGTCGGCTGTTCCTGAGGTCGGTGCATGACGGAGACGCGGCGGCTCGGGCGCGGTCTCGAGGCTTTGCTCGGCCCGGTCAACCGGGAGCAGGCGGAGCGCTCCGGTGAGCTGCTCGAGCTCAGCGTCTCCTCCATTCGACCCAACCCGTATCAGCCGCGGCAAGAGATCGACGAACCATCGCTCAACGAGCTCGCGGCATCCATCCAATCCTCCGGTCTTCTCCAGCCCGTTGTTGTTCGGGCGAATCATGGCTCTTATCAGTTGATCGCCGGCGAACGCCGCTGGCGTGCTGTACAGCGGCTTGGCTGGGAGAAGATTCCCGCGGTGGTGAAGGATGTCGATGACCGCACGCTTCTCACTCTCGCACTCATCGAGAATCTCCAGCGCGATCAGCTATCAGCCGTAGAAGAAGCCGTAAGCTATCAGCGCCTGTCAGATGAATTCGGCGTCAGCCAGACTGAAATCGCCCGCCTGGTAGGACGCGATCGCTCGACAGTGGCCAATGCGCTCCGGCTTCTAAAGCTTCCCGAGGAAGTTCGAACGATGCTTCATCTCGGACATCTGTCGGAGGGCCACGGGCGGGCGCTCCTTTCGCTCTCAGACGGCAAGGCCATTCTTCGCGCTGCCGAGAAGGCAGTCTCCCAGGGATGGTCTGTTCGCGAGATGGAGGAGCACGTGCGAGGTGGACGTCCCGCTGCCCGACGGGTGAGAGGCGGGGCACCGGCCTCTTCGCCCGCTTCGATCAGCGCGAGAAAAATCGAGGACGCCCTGCGAAAACGACTGGGGACAGACGTGCGATTGACGGCTAAGCGCAAAGGCCGCGGACTCCTCTCGGTCAGCTACTATTCCAACGACGACCTCGCGCGACTGCTCGAGCTGATTCTAGGCGAGCCTTTCGACGGATGAGCAAGGAAAGTCCCGCGGTCACAATCTTCGTCCATCGCGACGGCGATGTCAGTTCACGCAGCTTCCGGGTTCCTCTCTGGGCCGTTCGATCGGTAGTCATCGCCGCCGCGGTCGTTGCGACAGCGGCCATCCTCGGCGCCGTTCTGTACCTGCCCATACTCGGGGTCGCTGCTCAGGTGCCGGGTCTCAAGTCCGAGATTTCTTCGCTTCGAGGTGAGAACGCGCGAATCCGCCGGCTGGAGAGCACGGTGGACAGTCTTGAATTCCAGTATGCCAAAGTGCGATCCATGCTCGGCGCAGATATCAGCGATCAGTCGTCGGCGTCGGCAGTGACGATCATCGCTCCGCCCATCGTTGTGCTTTCTCCCAGATCCGCGGTGAGCACTCTTTCGTCTGCGACTCCCACCCGGTGGCCGCTCGATGAAGCTGGTTATATCACACGTGGACAGCTCGGAGCCGGCGAAGACGCGACACACTCCGGGCTGGACATCGCAATTCCGGAAGGATCAGTGGTGCGAGCGGCCGGTCGCGGTACCGTCCGTGAAGCCGCCCAGGACCAGGAGTACGGTCTATACGTCCTTGTCACCCACGACGAGGGATATGAATCGCGCTACGCCCATCTGTCACGCATCATTGCGAAAGCGGGGAAATCAGTCGAGTCTGGGGAGGTTATTGGCCTCTCGGGGAATAGCGGTCGGAGCAGTGCCCCTCATCTTCACTTCGAAATCCGGCGGAGAGGCCAGAGTATTGACCCCCTCACGCTGATCAAGGAAGGACGATAATCATGGCGATTTTTTCTCAGGGACCCCGCGCCTCGCGTCCACTGGAAGAGCGCAAACGTGGTGACGGTAATGGTCTTTCCATCATTGGTGTCGGAATGACAATCATCGGCGATGTTGAAACTGATGGCGTCGTCAAGGTTGAAGGGCATGTCCGAGGTGCTGTGCGGGCTGCTCAGCAGATTCTCCTCTCTCCAGGAGCCATCGTAGAAGGCGATCTGGAGACCCGGGAGGCGATCCTCGGGGGTGAGGTGCGCGGGACAGTTCGAGCGGAGGAACGGGTTGAGGTTCAAACCACTTCCATAATTCTTGGCGATATCATCACCGCGCGGATCGCCATAATCGAAGGCGGACAGGTCAACGGTGAGATCAAGATGGGCGGAGCCGGTCCCCTGCCCATGGAATCGGGCATAAGTAAAATGGCAGTCGGAGAGTGATCCAGGTCACACAAAGGCTCGCGCCCTTTCCCACAAACCGTTGATAAGTGGGCCAACCCTGTGGAAATCATCAACTTTCGCCGATTCGCATGCTTGCTGCCAAACAGGTTCTCCTGATTCGATCAGTCATCAAGGCGACATTCTGGCTGGTCACTGTTGTGACAGTGTCGGCATGTTCCACCCCAAAATCTGAAACTGGTTTTCGCGTTGGCCTGGTGACTCCTGGCTCCATCACGGACGCTGCCTGGAACTCGGGCGCGTACGCAGGGTTGCTGGCGATTCGAGACTCGCTGCGCGTGCAAGTGAGCCAGGTCGAGGCACGTACTCCTGGAGAACAGGAGGACAATCTTCGGCGTTACGCGGCGGATGGGTACAATTTGGTCTTTGGGCACGGGTTCGAGTTTCAGTCAGCTGCGGAAAGAGTATCCGCCGAGTATCCCAAAACGGTTTTTATCATCACTTCTGGGGAACGGCAGAGCGGGAATGTCTCGCCACTCATCTTCAAGCTGCACGAAGCCACCTACCTGGCTGGGATCGTTGCCGGGGGAATAAGCAGGAAGGGTATCATCGGTTTTGTCGGAGGAATCGAGCTACCACCGATCAAGCTGGCGTATACCGCATGGGTAAACGGGGCACTGAGTATGAACCCGGCGATTCAGACAAGGTCGGTCTATCTCAATTCGTTCGACGACGTGGCCGCGGGTCGCGAGGCTGCTCTCCAGCTGATCGCCCTCGGCGCGGACATGCTGCATCACAACGCAGACGCCGCTGCGCTCGGCCTTTTTCAGGCAGTCAAGGAATCGCCAGGAGTGTTCGCCTTTGGCGCCAACGCTGATCAGGCGGCGCTGGCGCCGGAGCGTGTCCTCGGTTCAGCAATCATCGATCTACCCCGGGCATTTCTCGCGGTTGGCAGAAGCGTCAAAGACGGTACATTCACACCGCACATTGAGTCATTCGGCCTGGCGAGCGGAGTGATTCGCTATGAACCCAATCCCGCGCTGGCCGGATTGGTGCCTCCCATGGTGGCCGCCCGGCTTGCCGCCGCTCGGGATTCGATTGTCGCGGGCACCCTCGATCCTCTTCAGACAACAGCCCCTCGACTGGCGGCGAGCCACTGACTGTGTCGGTTTCTCTCAGCTCAATTCAGAAATACCTGGACGGGCTTCTTCGCCCGGCCGAGGTCGCGGATGAGCCAAATGCGCTCAATGGGCTTCAGGTCGAGAACTCGGGGGTGGTAACTCATTTAGTGGCTGCAGTGGATGCAAGTCAGGAAACCATCGACCGGGTCGCTCGCCAGTTTGCCGGCGAACATCCGCTTCTCCTCGTGCATCACGGGTTGTTCTGGGATGGGAACATTCCAGCGACCGGAAGGCGATACCGGCGACTCCGCGCATTGATGGATTCGGATATTGCGCTCTACTCTTCCCATATTCCGCTGGATCTCCATCCCCAGGTCGGGAACAATGTCTCGCTCGCCAACCTTCTCGATCTTCCTGTAGATGGCTGGTTCGGGGCCTACCGTGGGGAGATCGTGGGAGTGCACGGCCATTTGAGCGTCAGGCGGGACTCGCTCGTCGAGCAGATCAACAAGATCCTGGGAACTGAAGCGCTGCTTATACCCGGCGGACCAGAAAACGTCGCCCGGCTGGGTATCATCAGCGGCGGCGCTGGAAACATGATTGCTGCCGCGCGCGACGCGGGGCTGGACACTTTTCTGACTGGAGAAGGCGCGCACCATACGTATTTCGATGCTATCGAGTGGGGCCTGAATGTGATTTACGCAGGGCACTATGCCACGGAGAAGTTTGGTGTTCAGCGGGTGGCGCAACAAGTGGCGCAGGAGTTCGGAATACCCTGGGAGTTCCATGAGCATGATACTCAGCTATAGGACGCATCGTTGACCCTCGCGCTTCATCTCGCTGACATTCATAAATCTTTCGGCTCTACCCAGGCACTCCGGGGAGCCGATTTTTCATTGCGAGCGGGAGAGCTCCATGCCCTTCTCGGGGAGAACGGAGCTGGCAAATCCACTCTCATGCACATTGCCGCCGGTCTTCTTCGGCAGGAGAGAGGCGAGGTACGGATCCATGGACAGTTACTCTCAGCGGCCGCGCCGAAAGAAGCCATGCGGCTTGGCGTGGGAATGGTGCACCAGCATTTCACTTCGGTTCCCGCGTTCACTGTGGCTGAAAATGTGGCTTTGACTGCCCGATGGCAGGTCAGCCCGCAAGGCATGCGTCGCAAGGTGAACGAGCTGAACCGCCGTTTTGAGATTGACCTGGATCCGGATGCGATTGCCGGCCAATTGCCACTGGTGCTGTTGCAACGACTCGAGATTCTTAAGACTCTTGCCACAGGAGCGACGGTTCTGTTGCTGGATGAGCCAACTGGATCCCTCGATGAAGTTGAGAGTCATCGTCTCCTTGGGCTCATGCGAAAGCTGGTGTCCCAGGGCTCGGCGGCGGTCCTCATTACGCATAAACTGGATGAGGCTCTGAGATTTGCGGATAGCTTGACGGTGCTGCGGCAAGGCGAGGTAACACTGACGGGCAAGCCGGCGGAGTTTACACCCGGACTGGTTGCCCGTGCGATGCTTGGTGCCGATCTCGTTTCCCCCCTCACTCGGCCGGTGACAACACCCGGCGAACCAATTGTATGTGCCCGGGATCTTACCGTTGATCCTGTCGGCGGAAATGGACCTGGGCTTCGAAACGCTTCATTCACTATCAGGGCGGGAGAGATTGTCGGAGTTGCATCTGTTCAGGGGAATGGCGAGCGAGAATTACTGCGTAGCCTGGCTGGCTTGCTGGGACCCACAAGCGGGTACCTGACAATACAGGGTTCCTCAGGATTTGTGCCGGAGGACCGCACCGCTGAGGGTGTAATTTCCGAGTTTACCCTCTGGGAGAACCTCACGCTTGGCATGAGCCGCGATGCCGAATGGATACGTCACGGCTTTATTGACCGCGCCCAGGCGAGACACGCGACGAACGCTATCATTCGACAGCAGGGGATCAAGGCGGAGAACAGTGATGTTCCGGCGGGAGTCCTGAGTGGAGGGAATCAGCAGAAGTTGATCATTGCACGGGCCCTCCTGATGAAGCCCGCTCTCATTATTGCAGAAAATCCCACGCGCGGGCTTGACGTGCGGGCTGCGCTCGAAGCGGGCGAGAGGCTCGTGCTGGCGGCCCGGGATAACGTCGCCGTGATTTTCTACTCGAGCGACCTGGACGAGCTGCTTGGGCTCTGTCATCGCCTTCTCGTTCTGCATCGGGGACGAATTCACGAGGCTTCCGTGGGCGCCGGCCGTGATGGGATCGGGCGTATCATGCTCTCCGGGGCGGCAGCGACCTCATGACCCTCAGATCCTGGCGATCCGGTCCGGTCAACTCCCTCATCCTGGTGCTCCTGGCCAGCATGTCCGGTCTCCTGGTCCTTGCCGCAGGCCTCATCATCTTCGGGTACGATGCCCCGGCCGCTTTCGCCGCACTGTGGCGCGGCGCTTTCGGTTCGTGGTATGCGCTTACTTCTGCCACGCTCGTTCGTGCCGTGCCGCTGCTTCTCATCGGGGGCGGCCTGACCCTCGCGTTTCGAGCGGGCGCGCTCAACATTGGGGCCGAAGGCCAATTCTATGCAGGAGCGATTGCCGCGACATGGATCGGGCTGCACCTTCACGGTGTTTCTCCGGTGCTCGCGGTGACCCTCCTTCTTCTCTCGTCTGCTCTGGCCGGAGCCCTCTGGATTGCGCTGCCGGTCCTGTTGCGTCTGCGGTTTGGCGTCCTGGAAGTCATCAGCACGCTGCTTCTTAACTTCGTTGCCGAAGCCCTCGTGAGCCTGATGGTGCAGGGTCCCCTGCAGGAAGCACGGCACGCCTACCCGCAGAGTGACCCAATCGCGAACGAGGCTCGTCTCAGGTTTCTACCGGGAACCCGACTCCACTGGGGTTTTCTGCTCGCCGTGTTCATCTGCGCGGCCCTGAGCTTTCTCATCGCGCGCACCTTGTGGGGGTTCACGCTCAAGGCGGCCGGTGCGAATCCGCGGACTGCGCGCATTAGCGGGCGGATCAACGTGTCTCGAATCATCGGAATAGCGCTCCTGGTATCAGGAGCGCTGGCGGGTGTCGCGGGGGGAATGGAAGTGGGTGGTGTCAGCTATGCGCTTTATCAGAATCTTTCCCCAGGGTATGGCTTCACCGGGATCGCCGTAGCTCTCCTGGCGAGACTGGAACCCCTTGCTGTCATTGGGACGGCCATTCTCTTTGCCGGTCTGGAGACGGGCGCTGGTGCGATGCAGCGCGAAGCGGGAATTCCGTCAATCGCAGTCTATGTGGTCGAGTCGATCATCATCATCATCGTGCTCCTCGCAGAGGTAGCGGGCCGGCGCAGGCCGGCCGGCGTTCAGGCCAGCACGAGCGTGCTCACATGAAAAGTCTCGTATCGGGCCCCGGAGTTCTGCTGATTGTGAGCGGGTTTCTTGCCGCTTCCGTACGGGTAGCAACGCCGCTTCTCTTTGCCGCCCTGGGAGAGACGATTGCTGAACGAGGCGGGGTTATCAACCTGGGTATCGAAGGCGCCATGCTCTCCGGTGCGCTCGCGGCTGCCCTCGGTTCGCGCGCAGGAGGACCGTGGGTGGGTGTACTTGCCGCTTCCCTCGCCGGTTTGCTCATCGGGATACTGATGGCAATCATCAGTGTCTGGCTTGGCGCGGACCAGGTGATCACGGGTACCGCACTCACTTTGGGCGCGATTGGCCTCACCGGAGCAGTGTACCGGGTCGCGTACGGGGCTGCCGGCGCCGGACTGAGTGTGCCCACCTTCCACTCCGTTCCAATCCCTCTGCTTAGCCAAATCCCGATCATTGGCCCAGCTCTCTTTCAGCAGCCGGCACTGGTGTACCTTGGAATTCTCAGCGTGCCCGCGTTCTGGGTGATACTCTTTCGAACCCGTTGGGGCCTGGCCCTGCGTGCCTCCGGCGAGTCAGTTTCCGCCGCGAGAGCGGCAGGTGTACGAGTACTCTGGGTCCGCACGGGTGGTGTGATGCTGGCAAGTGCATTGGCAGGAATCGGTGGATCGACTCTTGTGCTCGCGCAGGTGGGAACGTTTGCGGAACGGATGACGGCTGGCCGTGGTTTCCTGGCCCTCGCGATTGTTGTACTTGGGCGCTGGAACCCGGTATGGGTGGCCATGGCCGCATTGCTGATCGGACTATTAACCGCGCTGCAGTTTCTCTTTCAGGCACTCGGTCTCTCGGTGCCCTATCAGCTTTTCCTGATGATGCCCTACCTGGCCACGCTTCTCGCGCTCGGGATTGTGCGTGGACGCACACCGGCTCCGTTGTCTATAGGAAAGTTTTGATTCGGCAGTCGTCTACTCCATGCAGAATACCTGGCGGATCAATCCCTCAAGCGCCGCCGGCCTGGGCGGATCGCATCTCGATTCTGGCTTCCTGGATCATGGTCCGAATCCGCTCCTTCAATGCCTCGGTATCCTTGAGCCCGAGACCAGTCACTTCCACCGGGGGAAGCACCTTCACTTCAGCATTGGCCGGCCCGAATCGCCAGTCATGTTTCGCCAGCGCATCCCGGGTTCCGATGATCGCCAGGGGCAGGAGGGGCGTTCCGGTCTTGATGGCCAGCCTGAACGCGCCGTCCTTGAAGGGAAGGAGCTCATCCGTGGTGGAACGGGTTCCTTCAGGGAAAATCATGACCGATACGTGGTTCCTGAGGGATCGGCGAGACAATTCCATCGCCTTCACCGCACTCTCGCGCGATCCGCGATCGATGGGTATGTCCCCGGCTAGTTGCATCATCCAGCCAAGATAGGGGATCCGAAGAATTTCAATCTTCGACATCCACTTCATTTCCCAGGGCAGGTTGCAGAGCAGAAGAATATCGGCAAATGACTCATGATTCGAAACGGCGACATAGGGGCGTCGTGGATCCGGGACCTTGATGCCGGATATTTTCACCCGCCACAATGGATTCACCATGAAGGTGACCACGCCGATCAGCCGAAAGACCCGGCCCACCAGGTACAGCCCCGGATCCCGCCGAGCCGTCAGGATATAGAGTATTATCATGACCGGAAACATGATCAGCGTGGTCAGAACGAACATGAGCCACACCCAGAGGGAGACCAGGGTCAGCCAGAACCGCTTCAGCACGTAAGACAGCCTCCGATCAGTGGATCTCCTGATGGACAAAGGTAGTCAGACGCCGAGAACCATAGAGTGACACGGCGAGGGCGACAAGGTGGTCCTGTGACGGTTCGCACCGCGTTGGGGGGAGGACCCTCCTACCCTTGGGTCCTCAAAGTACGCAGAATTTTGAAGCAGCTCGCCTCCCTTTTTCAAGGACGATCCATGGCCACGGCCAGTGGTGTACCCCCGCAGGATCAGTCGCGCCCCCGAGCGAGAGCCCGCGATCCTCGAGTCATGCTCCTGGCCGGACTGCTTCTCCTGGCAGTTTTCTACACACTGTACTTTGCAAGGGGAGTGGTTGTTCCAGTCACCATTGCCGTCCTGCTCAATTTTCTCTTCAGCCCCGTCGTTCGCTGGTTGAAAAAACGCCTGCGCTTTCCATTCGGATTCAGCGCAGCATTGATCATTCTTGCTCTCGTGAGTGGTCTGGTATTTACGTTTTACAATCTTGCGGCGCCCGCCGCAGCCTGGGTATCCAAGGGTCCGCGAAGTCTCAAGCGGGTCGAGGCAAAGCTACGGGTTCTCCGCCGACCGGTAGATGAGGTATCAAAGACCGCCGAGCGGGTGGAGGAGATGACCAACTCGGGAGGCAATGAGCCAGCGACTGTTCAGCTTAAGGAAGCCGGTCTCAAGGAAGCGATCTTTGGAAATACCCGCTCATTGCTGGTAGGCGGTACCCTGGTGTTCACCCTGCTGTTCTTCCTCCTGGCGGGGGGTGATCTCTTCATGGCGAAGCTGATCAAGGTGCTCCCGCGCCTGCGAGATAAGAAACTCGCGTTGACGATCGCGGTGGAGACCGAAAAAAGTGTCTCGACCTATCTGGCGGCCACAACTGCCATCAACGTTGGATTGGGTGTGCTGACAGGACTTTCTGTCTACCTGATCGGCCTGCCCAATCCCGTGCTGTGGGGAATTGTCGGCGGGTTGCTGAACTTCATCCCGTACGTTGGCGGATTCATCGCGGTTATCGTGCTTGGGCTGGCCGGAATGGCAACCTTTGACGGCACGACGCGGGCACTGATGCCGGCTGCGGCGTATTTCCTTCTGACCAATCTCGAAAGTTTTGTCACCCCGTACATCCTGGGAAGTAGTCTCGCGCTCAATCCTGTCGTCGTGTTTATCTCAGTGCTTTTCTGGGGCTGGCTGTGGGGTATAGCCGGAGCGCTTCTCGCGGTGCCGATCATGGCCACGGTCAAGATCTTTTGTGATCACATGAAAATGACGGCGCTCGGGGAGTTCCTGGGAAAGTAATTCCAGCAGGCCGGGATCTCCTGATCAGGCGGTCTCGGGGGGAACCTCGGGAATTGAATCTTCCCAGAGAGCGAGCACGTTGCCATCAGGGTCGCTGATCATTGCCATGATTCCCCATGTCTGCTGGGTCGGCTCATTCAGAAATGTCACATTGCGCGTGTGCAGGCGCTCGCAGAAATCGAGCAGCCCTTCAACCTGGAATGTGACGCCGGTGTGCCTGCCGACCAGCGCCTTTGCGTCGGAGTGAACAGCGGGATGGACACCGATGTGGGCACCATTGTCCATGAACTCCGCGCCGAACGATCCCCTCTTTGTCAGTGTCAGCCCCAACGCTTCGTGGTAGAATTCGACCGCTCGATCAATTTCGGTCACGAAGATGGCGATGCTGTATAGCGACGTGATCATGTCAGCTCAGGTATGTCCGTCGGCAGACGGCGAATGTGGAATATCGGGATGCTTTCCGCCAGCGAGGGCCGCGCGCCAGTTTCGCCGCATGCCAGCAAGACCCGGTCGCTCCAGCGGGGTATCAGAAAACTTCTCCTGGAATTCCGCTTCGGTAAGTGCGTCAAAGTAGTCGGGTCCAGCCTCTGCCAGAGGCCCGCGCGCCGGGTACGCTGATTCGCGGCCGGTCTCCGCAAACCGCGCATTCCAGGGACACACGTCGTTACAGATATCGCACCCGAAGCCCCAGCCGTGAAGCTCTGGCTGCTCTTCGGTAAAGGTGCCCTGATACTCGATTGTGAGATACGAAATACAGCGGGTTGCATCGAGTACCCTGGGCGCGACAATCGCGCCGGTGGGGCACGCGGTCAGACACTTTGTGCAGGTCCCGCAACGATCCATTTCAAAAGGATGATCCCGATCCAGCAGGAGATCGGTAAAAATCGAGCCGATGAAAAAAAAGGAGCCCGCACCGGGGCGGATAAGCATGGTGTTCTTGCCGATCCACCCGAGCCCGGCCCGTTGCGCCAGTTCGCGCTCGGGTACCGGCCCCGCATCCGCAAACACCCGGCAGCGAGTGGCACCGGCCTCTGTCAGATAGGCAGCCAGATCTGTGAGCCGCTCTGAAAGCACCAGGTGGTAGTCGCGTCCGCGCGCATACCTGGCGACACGGGGGAGCGATGCGTCGACCTCATCGCTGTAGTAGTTGTCGAGAACCACCACGACCGATCGCGCCTCCGGCATGATTTTACCCGGATCCTTCCGCCGCTCGGCCTGCCGGTGGAGATAACGCATCGTGCCGGCATATCCCCGCTCCAGCCACTGCTCGAGCTCCACGGCATGAGGCATTGGACCTGGATCGGTTATTCCGCTCGCCAGAAATCCAAGCGCCGCCGCCTTCGCTTTGACTGAAGCGGACGAGACTATCACTGCTTTGCCGCTACCGATTCGGGCCGCAAGTAGCGGCCCTCGCCGGTGATGACTCTTGCCCCTCGCTGGTAGGTCAGATAAGACCAGCCCCACTCGATCAGTACGATGACCCGATTTCTAAATCCGATCAGGAAGAAGATGTGGACGAATACCCAGATAACCCAGGCGAGGAAGCCGGAGAAATGCAGGTTCCGTATATCGGCGACCGCGCGTCCTCGTCCGATCACCGCCAGTTGCCCCTTGTCGCGGTATCGAAACGGGAAGCGGGTTTTTCCTTTGATATCGTAGAGGACCATTCTCGCGGCATACTTGCCCTGCTGAATTGCCACCGGTGACACGCCGGGGAGCAGGCGGTTTTCCTGCGTAAAAGCCGCGGCATCGCCAAGCACAAAGACTTCAGGATGATCCGGGATTGTGCATTCCGCGTTCACGATGACGCGGCCCTGGCGATCCAGTGGTGCCCCAAGTGACTGCACGATCGGGTTTACTTCGTTCCCCGCCGCCCAGACAACTGTTCGGGTCGGGATTCTCCACCCGGCAGCATAAACAGCTTCTTCATCGATGCTGGTAACCAGCGTCTGCTCCCGGACATCAACACCCAGCCCGCGAAGGGTGGCCTTCGCCCTGGCACTCAGGCTTTCCGGGTAGCTGGAGAGGATCCGGCTGCTACCTTCCAGCAGGATCACGGTGGCCTCGCGCGAATCGATGTGCCGGAAATCGCGGAGCAGAGCGTAGCGCCTTATCTCGGCGAGAGCGCCTGCTACTTCTACCCCGGTGGGGCCTCCTCCCACCACTACAAAGGTCAACTCAGCCTGTCGCCGAACGGCGTCAGTCTGTCGTTCCGCTCGCTCGAAAGCGAGGAGAACCCGCCGTTTGATCTCCAATGCATCATCCACGTCCTTGAGTCCTGGCGCCAGCGCTTCCCATTCCGGGTGCCCGAAATAGGAATGTCGAGCTCCGGTTGCGCATATTAAGTAGTCGTAGCTTATGTCACTACCATCGCTTAGACGAACACTTTTCTTATTCACATCAACGGTAAGTGCCTCGTCCAGCACAACTTCGATGTTTAATTGCTTCCGAAGAATCGAACGGATTGGGGAGGCTATATCGCTGGGAGACAGGGCAGCTGTGGCGACTTGATAGAGCATCGGCTGAAAGAGGTGATGATTGCGCCGGTCCACCAGGGTGACCCTGGCTCTCGTGCCGCCAAGCGCCATGGCTGCGTATAAGCCGGCGAAACCACCGCCGAGGATCAGGACATTGGGGGACGCGAGGGGTGGGGCAGTCATCGGTTCGACAGGACTCTGATAAAGGGGTGACTAGAGATGCATGACTTCCCGGCGCCACCTGGCAAAACGAACGACGTCCTCCAGCGGAGGGACCGCTTCTTCATCCCCATATGCCGTGTACATCCGCCACCGCAGGTAGGTCCCATCCGGGACGGGCAGAAACGGCGGCTTGGTCCACCATTGCCGTCTGCGGAAGGCCCATGCGGTTCTCAGCAGATCAACCGCAAGCCTCGGCCGAATGACGGAACAGGCGGTGAGTCGTATTGCGAGTGCGCCCCAGGACTGCCTCATGGAAGAAACTATAAGTGTCCCGCTCGTGAGGGGTAAGTTGTGCAGTGATCTGTCAGGTCCGCGCCCGACACTCTTTGGAAGGGCCGAGGGTAGTCCTATATTCCTGCCCTCATGACCATACTCTCTCCCAGGACCGGCAAATTCAGTGGTTGATCACAACTCGCGTCGTACCGGGAATGAAAAGCGGCCAACAGAAGACGAGGTGCTGCTCGAGAGCGTTCAGCCGGTTGAGCGGCCGGATGCCCTTCGGA
This sequence comes from Gemmatimonadota bacterium, assembly GCA_039932125.1. GTDB lineage: Bacteria > Gemmatimonadota > Gemmatimonadetes > Gemmatimonadales > GWC2-71-9 > DASYPP01. The sequence continues at coordinate 7,468 of JBDTQP010000011.1, read as the reverse complement.
AGACCGATCCCTGGCGGGTATTCCGCATCATGGGTGAGTTTGTCGAAGGATTTGACACTCTGGCCGACGTGTTCGATGGCGTCGCGATCTTCGGTTCTGCCCGTACCTCGGCAACAGATCCGCATTACGCCGCGGCGATAGAGACAGCCCGGCTTCTGGCTGCCGAAAGCTTTCCAATCATAACCGGTGGTGGTCCCGGCATCATGGAAGCCGCCAACCGGGGAGCCGTGGAGGGTGGTGGGTTGTCCATCGGTTGCAATATCGAGCTTCCATTTGAGCAGGGCACCAACCGTTACGTGCAGCGCAGCATCTATTTCAAGTTTTTCTTCGTGCGGAAAACCATGTTCGCCAAGTACTCCATGGCCTTCGTGGTATTCCCTGGAGGATTCGGGACAATGGACGAGCTGTTCGAAGCGCTGACGCTCATTCAGACCGGAAAAGTCAAACACTTCCCGGTCGTCCTTTTCGGAAGTGAGTACTGGAGTGGACTGCTGCACTGGCTGCAGGAGACGGTGGCGAAAGAAGGCAAGATCGACAACAAGGACATGATGTTGTTCCAGGTCACGGACGATCCGCTGGAGGTTGTTCGTATTATCACTGAATCACGCGACCGGGCATCACGTTAGCCCGCTCGGAGCGCCCACCAGTTCACCGACCGACACTCCATGGCTAAGAATTCTTCCAACTTCCTCGCCGGCAGCCGAATCAACCCCTCCGCCATTACCGGCGAGGAGACCGTCGCGGAGCTGATCGACAATGCCTTTCTGGCTTATAACGCCGGCCGGCTCCACGAAGCCTGCCTGCTGTTCAGTCAGCGGATGCTCGAGCCGAACGTCACTGTAGGGATGAGTCTGACGGGAGCGATGACTCCAGCCGGCCTGGGCATGAGCACGATCATTCCCCTCATGGAGTCCGGCTTTGTCGACTGGATCATCTCGACCGGCGCGAATCTGTATCACGACGCGCATTTCGGGCTGGGGCTCGCGATGCACCAGGGCACGCCCCACGCCGATGATATCGAGCTTCGCGAGAAGGGCATCGTCCGGATCTACGACGTGTTCTTCGACTACTCGGTTCTCCTGTCGACCGATGCCTTCATTCGCGAGGTATCGGCTCGGGAGGAGTTCCAGAAGCCGATGAGCACCGCCGAGTACCATTACCTGCTCGGAGGCTACATTGCCGAGCGGGAAAAGGTCCTGGGCCTGAGCCGGCGCTCCCTGCTCGCGGCCGCTCATGAGCTTGGTGTTCCGATATACACCAGTTCGCCTGGAGACAGTTCGATCGGGATGAATGTGGCTGAGCAGGCGCTGGCAGGGAGTAAGCTGCGGTACGACGTCAGTGCTGATGTGAACGAAACAGCCAGCATCGTGCTCGAGGCCAAGCGCAGCGGCGGAAAAAGTGCTTGCCTCATTGTCGGCGGCGGCAGCCCGAAGAATTTCATGCTGCAGACCGAACCCCAGATCCAGGAAGTGCTGGGCATCGACGAAAAGGGCCACGACTATTTTCTGCAGCTTACCGATGCGCGTCCCGATTCCGGCGGATTGTCCGGAGCCACCCCGGCAGAAGCGGTCAGCTGGGGGAAAATCGATCCGACCATGCTGCCAGGCACCGTCGTGTGCTATGGAGACAATACGCTGACGCTTCCTCTGCTGACCGCGTATGCCCGGAACAGACGGAAGGCTCGTCCGCTCAAACGGCTCTACGACAGGCGCGGCGCGATGATGGACCGGCTTGTGGAGGAGTACCGCGCCGCGCTCGCGTTCCGCGATGCACGGGCTGTCAAAGCAGAGTCAACCGCGAGCGCCGGTGGCCGATAAAGTACCGGGGGCCCGGGTCAGCCGGGCCTACAGCCTGTACGCGCTGGGACTTCTCGCCTTCATCAATCTGCTCAATTACCTCGATCGCAACGTCATTTTCGCTCTGTTCGAACCCATCAAGCGTGAACTCCATCTGAGTGACGTCCAGCTCGGCTGGCTGGGCTCCGCGTACATCCTCGTATTCTCTATTGCTGCCCTCCCTTTCGGCGTCATCAGTGACCTGCGATCCCGTCGAGCGGTTATCGCATTCGGTGTTGGCGTGTGGAGCGCCTTTACGATGCTCTCCGGAGTGGTCAGGAGTTTTGGCCAGCTCTTTACCTGTCGTGCTGCCGTAGGGATCGGCGAAGCTGCCTACGGTCCCGCAGCGTCATCACTGGTGGCTGACTATTTCCCCAGCCGGGGGCGCGCAGTCGCCATGGGGGTGCTGGCGTCTGGCGTTTCGCTCGGAGGTGTTCTCGGAATCTATCTCGGGGGGAAGCTGGAAGCCGCCTATGGCTGGCGTATCGCTTTCATGGCCGTCGGTGTGCCCGGCTTTCTCTGCGCCGTGCTGGTAAGCCGCCTGACCGATCCGACGCGAACGCCTTCGAGATTGTCCATTCGCAAATATCTGCGCGAAATCGAGCTTGGCATTGCAACACTGGCTCGACACTTTCTCCCGCTCATCTCGATGGTCACGGTCGGCGGAATACTTGCTCTGATCCTCGATCAGAAATATGGTGCCGACTCTAACGTCGATATTGCCGCCTTCGCCGGTTTTCTGGCGATCGGGCTGGCCTGGAACATTTCACGATGGGCCCGGCGGACGCCGTCCAACCCGGCGGACGCGAGTTCTTTCAGCGGAACAATCGCGAGCGCATTCGAAGACATTCTGAAAGCGATGCGGATCGTGCTCCGCACGCCAACCCTGGTCTACATCTTTGTCGGCGGAGCTCTGATTTCATTCGGCGTGAATGGCATTGTCGGTTGGGGACCGACCTTCCTCGCTCGTGAGCTGGGCCTGACCCCTGGTGATGCGGCCAGGACACTGGGAAAGTGGGGATTCATCTTCGGGACCGCCGGAACACTGTTTGGAGGTGTGTTTGCCGACTGGCTTCGGCGCTACATCCCTTCGGCGCGGGTGCTGACTGTCGCCCTGGGGTTTCTCATCGGGGGTCCACTGGCTATCTGGTTGCTGACGATTCGCGATCTTTCACTTTTTGTCCCGGTTTCCTGCGCCACGTTCTTTTGCCTTTCCTGGTACAACGGTCCCATTGCCGCCGCCACGTTCGATGTGGTGCCCCCGCGCATCAGCGCCACCGTTATCGGAGCGTACCTCCTCTTTATTCACCTGGCCGGCGACGCCATTGCGCTTCCGCTGATTGGAAAGCTCTCGGATATTTTTGGCCTTGCCCGTGCCGTTCTGCTCCTGCCGATCGTGGCCATGACGGGCGGAGTCGTCATGCTCGGCGCGACGCGGACGGTAGTCGCCGATATGAAGCGCTGCGTTGGTGACCTGCCCTGAAGCAGGGTTAATCCGTTCTCATCATCTGCAGAGGATCCGCCCGAGTCGCTCGAAGCGCCGGGAGCAAACTGGCCAGCACGCCTACCGTAGCCAGCACACTTGCCGTCACGATCAACGCGGTCGCATCGTTCGTCGACACCCCATAGAGCATTCCACGTAAAGTTCGATTGAGGGCAAGCGATCCTGGTATCCCCAAAAGGAGACCGGCGCCAACCATCATCAGCCCCTGCCGAAGCACCAGTCGCAGCAAGCCATGGCGGCTCGCGCCCAGTGCGCTCCGTATGCCGAATTCCCTGGTTCGCTCGGCGACTCCCGCCGCGAGTACGCCGTAGATACCTATCGCGGAGAGAACCAGCGCGACGCCGGCAAACCATTGAAATAGCAGAAGGATGAATCGGCGCTGTGCGGTCGAGCCGGACAGCACCTGTTCCATCGTCGCGATATTCGTGATCGGTTGCCCGCGATCGATAGACCAGATCAGGTCACGGGCCTGGTTGACGAGCCCTGCTGGACTTGACCTGGTCCTGAGCACAATGACCATGCTGCCATCGCCGTTTTCCCACTGCGTTTCCGGAATGTAGATCTGGTAGGTCTGGGGAGCCTCGAGGGAAACATGCCGAACATCGCCCACGACCCCAACCACCGTGCGCCATGTGCCGTCGGGACCTCCTGTTCGCACTCGCTTACCCAGGGGACTCTCGGCCGGCCATTCGCGTCGGGCGAACGTCTGGTTCACCACGATAACCGGAGGGGCATCCTGGGTATCCGTCGAGGTAATGGCCCGACCCTGGATGAGTGATATCCGCATGGCTTCGATGTACCCCGGGGTCACGCCATACCTGTCTGCTCCGGGATTGTCCTCAGGATTCAGACGGGGGTGATCTTCAATCTCCACTCCATAGCGATCAAAGTTCCCGCCCAGAGGAAGCTGACTCACGGCGCCCACCATCGTCACGCCGGGGATCGCGCGCAGCGCGCTGAGGGAATGATCGAAGAACTGGACCACCGCCTCATTCGTCCGGTATCGCTGGCCCGACGCCTCGACTTCCATGGTAAGCAGGTTCCGCTCATCAAATCCCGGATCGACCTTGAGAAGGTGTTCCAGGCTTCTGACCAGGAGCATGGCGCCCATCAGCAGCGTCAAGGCCAGGCAGACTTCGCCGACCACGAGCGAACGCCGAATGAGGTGTCGAGAGCGTCCCGGCGAGTGCCGGCCTGAGTCGCTGATGAAATTCCTGACTGATCCGCCCGCGACCAGGAGTGCCGGTACCAGGCCAAAGAGCACCCCGGTGACCACCGACATGATAGCAGTAAAGGCGAGGACGGACCCATCGATGCCCAATGACGCCAGGCGGGGAATGCCGGCGGGTGCATTAGCGACGACAATCCGAATGGTCGCCCAGGCAATCATCAGCCCGGCCACCGAACCAAGGAATGAGAGAACGACGCTTTCGGTGAGCATCTGGCCGATCAGCTGGTGACGCTCTGCCCCAAGTGCGGTGCGAAGCGCGAACTCGCCTTGTCGCTGCACGCCGCGCGCGATCATGAGGTTAGCCGTGTTTGCACAGGCTATCAGGAAGACAAACCCTACCGCCCCGATTACCAGGAACAGAATGGGTCGAATGTTCTCCGTGATCTGTTTCTGGAGTGACACGAGCAATACCCCGGCACGAACATACTCCGTCGGGTTTTCACGAACGATGTTCTCCGAGACCTGGTTTAATTCCCTGGCCGCTTGATCCTCGGGTACCTCTGGCTTGAGGCGACCGATTACGCGCAGATGTCGACAGGTTCGGCAGGCCCATGGAAGTGTGGCATTATAGCCGAGGGGAGACCACAGCTCAGAACCAGGCGAGAGCAGACTCTCGAATGACGCTGGCATTACTCCGACTACCAGGTAGGGATTGTCGCTCAAGGTGATCTGTCGACCCACAATGTTCGGATCTCCAGAGAAACGGCGCTGCCATAACCCATAACTCAAAACGGCCACGCGGTTCTTTCCCGATTGATCTTCCTCTTCGAGAAAGCCCCGACCAAGTTGCGGCTGCACGCCGAGCACTTCGAAAAAGCGCGCGGTTACATGCTGCCCGGTGAGCCGCTCCGGCTCTCCTGAGGACCCGAGCACCGGCTGCCAAGTGCTCATCGCGGCGACGCTGCTCAGGGAATGGCTCCTCGCTTCGAAATCCCGGAAGGTGAGGTATCCCATATTGGATCGATCGCCATTTCCATCCTGTTCCCAGAGCATGGCCAGCCGATCCGGGGCAGAATAGGGGAGCGAGGAAAACAATACTGGCCGGGCGACGCTGAAAATCGCGGTGGTGAATCCAATACCGAGCGTCAATGTGAGCACGGCAATGAAAGAAAATCCTGGCGAACGTTGCAGCATGCGCAGTGCGAAACGCAGGTTTTGCAGCAATTGCGACACGAGAGAATCTCCCGGTTGTATGGTACGCTGAGGCTTCCTGCCGCGGGAGGCAATACGCACCGAAGAAAACGCCTGCTGCCAGTACCAGGCGCCGGCATCTCGCGGCGATTCCATCTCTATCCTTCGGCGGTATTCCTCCTCGAGATCACCGAGGAAAGATTCCTGGTGGTCGGCCGGGACGATGAGTCTCACGAAGGCTGTCGCGAGTCGAGGGGGCCGACGAAACGACCTGGTCAGTTGACTCACCGATTGTCGAAGAGCGGGTCGAGACCCTGCGCCATGTCCTTGATGGCGGAGACAGACCGGACGAGGGCTGCCCTTCCTCCCCCTTCTACTTGATAGAGTTTCTTGCGACGACCGCCTCGTTCTTTCGTCGGTGGACCAAAGTGCGCGGTCACGAGTTCCTTTTCCTCGAGCCGCAGCAGCGTCTTATAGACCGTGCCGAGGGTGACCCGTCGGCCCGTCCGCTGCTCAATCTCCTGACGCACGCTCACTCCGTAGGCATCGTCCTCCAGGCGGATCAATGCCAGAAGGACTAACTGTTCAAATTCGCCAAGGTTTTGCCCCATTCCACCCCCATATATCTGACTTTGTCAGTGTAATAGACGCCAAGAACCGGCGAAAGGTTTCTCGCCGGTTTATCGACCTTCGGTGGGCGGCTAGCGGCCGAGCCGCCGAACCGCCCATTGAGTGATTTCCTGTAGCACCGAGTCTGGCAGGCTCACATCCCGAAGAAAGGCGTATTCCTGGGGCGACCCTGTCCCCGTGGTTGGCAGGAAGAGATGATTGAGATTGGGAAAGACTCGTTCGGTGACATCTCGATTGCCGCCATCGCGTATTGCGTTCGCGAGCGTATCCGCCTGTCCAGCGGAAACCTGCCGGTCGAGCGCTCCCTGAAGGATCAGGACGGGTTGGTGGATCCTTCGGGCAACGGCAATGGGATCGAAGGTTGCGAACCAGCGGGTCCAGGCACTCGTGGCTGTCCACACCTGGACGGAATGCTCGACCTCCGCAAGCTGGCTGTCACGCTGTGCCGCCGAAAGACCAGCCGCCGTTTCAATGGGGTAGCGAAACTGATCCCGGAGAATGTCCAGGCCGGCCTTGCCCGGGCCGGCCATGATGATGACTGCCCGAAGCCTCCGATCTTCCGCTGCTACCATCGGGCCGATTGCCCCTCCCTCGCTGTGGCCGAGGATCCCGATACGATCGGGATTCAGATCTGGCCGGTTCCGAAGCCACGCGATCATCTGTTTCACGTCATCGGCGAGATCCACGGTGGTGGCGACCATGGCGCTCCCGCCCGAACCATCAATACCGCGATCATCATAGCGCAGGGTCGCTATGCCAGCTCTCGCCAGGTTGTCCGCTATCTGGCGGAAAGGCCGAAAGTCGGGCACAAGGGGCCAGAGCTCCTCATCGCGAGGCTGCGATCCGGAACCACTGACGAGGATGATCACAGGCACCTTCCGGTTCATGATCGGCCTTGCGAGAGTCCCCGCCAGTGAAAAGGTGTCGCCGTCTGCTTTGCGTATCGGAATCCGGATTTCTTCGGTGGTATAAGGTGCACCTGGGGGAGCGGTATAATCCGGCTTGGGACGCTTGAGCCCGGCCAGAGGAGGGAGGCTGTCTCCCTCCCATCGTTCAGACCGGATGCTCTGCTGCGGAATCTCGATGGTACGCACCGACCCGTCCGCGTTCAGCAGAGCCCGAAGCTGCACCGGCCCC
>JBDTQP010000010.1:0-24560 GCA_039932125.1 Gemmatimonadota bacterium | reverse complement strand
GTCCCGGGAATTGCCACCCCCAACGATTCCACCCTGGTCCTCACGCTCGACGAACCGCTCAACGTCTTCCCCAAATTACTCGCCATGCCGGTGACTGCGATCACACCGGCCCCGCTCCCCGCGGATTTCGCCCAGCATCCGGTCGGAAGCGGACCCTGGAAATTTGTTTCCTGGGCGCACGACGACGCGATTGTGCTTGCGCGGAACGAGACATACTGGGGGACGAAGCCGGCCTCGGACAGCCTCCGCATCCGCATCATTCCTGAGGCGCTGACCCAGGCCGCGGAATACGAAGCGGAACAGCTGAGCGTGGTAGAGATACCGTTCGGAGAAAGCCGCCGGTGGGAGAGCGAGCACGGGGAAGAAATCCTCAAACGACCCGCCATTCGCGACGCATACATCGCGATCAACACTACCCGGGGGCCGCTTCGCGACGTGCGCGTCCGGCAGGCGCTCAACTACGCTGTAGACATGCCCACCATCCTGAGCACCGTCATCGGGGGACGGGGCATCCGCGCAGCCGGCGCGCTTCCCCCCGGCATCCTCGGCTACGATTCCACCCGCGCGCCGTACGCGCACGACGTCGCGAGGGCCAAGCAGCTGCTCGCCGATGCCGGATACGCCAGCGGATTCTCGCTCAAGCTCTGGCGCACATCGCGTGAGCAATACTCCCGAATCGCCCAGGCCGTCCAGCAACAGCTCGGCGAGGTCGGCATCAAGGTGGAGATCGTCGAACGCGACGCCTCGTCGGCCCGTTCAGCGGCGCGGGCCGGCGAAACCGATCTCTTCCTGACCGATTGGTATGCGGACTATCCCGATCCGGAAAACTTCAACTATCCGCTCTTCTATTCCGGCAGTAAAGGACCCGGTGGGAACTACGCGTTCCTGCAGGACACTTCGCTCGATTCGCTGATTCTCAGGGCCCGGCGCACACCGGACGAAGGCGAGAAAGCCCGGCTCTCCCGGCAAATCGACGAGCGCGTCTTCGGGCTTGCTCCCTGGATCTTCTGCTATTTCCCGGTCGACTGGTGGGCGCGCCGTCCGGAAGTAAGCGGCTGGCAGATTCCCGCCATTTTCAATGGACAACGGTGGATCGAGGCGAAGGTAACGCAGAAGCGATGACGCATTTTCTCGCCCGGCGCCTCCTGCTCCTGGTGCCGACACTTTTCGGTGTACTGGTGGTCGCGTTTCTCCTTTTATATGTGGCGCCGGGTGATCCGGTGCAGGCCATGGTGGGTGAGCGCGCCGACGCCGAAACCATCGCACGACTGCGGGCCGACCTTCACCTGGACGACCCGCTTCCGAAACAATTCGCGCACTACATCAGTGGTGTGGTCCGGGGGGACCTCGGAAACTCCTACATAACCCAGCGGCCCATACTTCGCGACCTCGTCGAGCGTTTCCCCGCTACGCTCCGCCTCGCGGCCTCCGCGATGCTCTTCGCCACCATTACCGGCGTGCTGATCGGGATCTACGGCGCCTGGCGTCCGGGGACCTGGTTCGATCGGTTCACCACCATCGGCGCGTACCTCGGGGTCTCCTTTCCCGTTTACTGGGTTGGATTGATCCTCATTCTGGTGTTCGCGGTGGGTCTTCGATGGCTGCCGCCATCAGGCTCCGGCGGATTTGTCTTCCTCATCCTGCCGGCCATCACCCTCGGCATGCGCTCTGTCGCCTTTCTCGCCCGGATGACGCGTGCCGCGATGCAGGAAGTCCTCCGGAGTGATTTCATCCGGACCGCACGGGCCAAAGGGCTGGGCGAAACCAGCGTGATTCTGAGCCATGGCTTCCGCAACGCGCTTCTGCCGGTGATTACCGTTCTGGGTCTCGATTTTGGCAGCTACCTGACGGGATCCATCCTTACGGAAACCATATTTTCCTGGCCTGGCGTGGGACGATACGTACTCAACGCCATCGAGAAGCGTGATCTTCCCGCCGTGCAGGGCAGTATTCTCTTCCTGAGCCTCATCTTCGTTCTCGTCAACCTGATCACTGACCTGCTCTACGCGAAAGTGGACCCCCGTGTCGCTTACGACTGAGTTCCGTGCCATGCGCCGATCGCGATTTCCGGTCCTCCCACTCATGCTGCTGCTGGGACTCGGGACAGCGACTCGCATGCACGCGCAGACGCTGCGGCAAAGGATCGATGCGAAGCTCGATGCCGCCCCATTCGACCGGCAGCTCTGGGGCGTCATCCTGATGGACGAGAGCGGCCACGTTGTCTATGGGCGAAACCAGGATCGCCTCTTTATTCCGGCGAGCAATACCAAGCTGCTGGTGACCGTCGTGGCATCGGCGCTTTTCTCCCCGGAATGGAGAGTAAAAACCAGCCTGTACACCAACGGCCAGGTGGATAACGGCGTGCTCTCTGGAGACCTGGTGCTGTACGGTCGGGGCGATCCGACTTTCAGCAATCGTTGCTACGGGCTCGATACAACGGTGGCGGGGACCTGCGACCGTGACATCTTTGCCCGGTTTCGCGCAATGGCCGATTCGCTCAAGGCCCGCGGAATCACCGCGATTTCTGGAGACCTGATCGGTGACGGCAGCTACTTCGAGCCGACCATAGTCCATGGCGGTTGGGAGACGTATGATCTCAACTGGTGGTATGCAGCTCCAGTCACGGGGCTCATGTTCAACGACAACAGCGTGGATGTGCATTGGGGTCCCGGTGCCGTCGCCGGCACTCCCGCGGCCATCAACATCACTCCGTCGCTTGGGGATTTCACTTTCGAGAACCGAAGCAGGACCCGTGGCGAGGGCGGGGATGACATCGATTTCTTCCGTACGCCCGGCACGATGGACGTTCGGGCAGAGGGCAATGTGGCCCTGATAAGCCGGGGCGGAACGGAATACCTCGCCGTGCCCGATCCCAACATCTTTGCCGCACGGGCACTCCGTAGCGCGCTGGCGGCGGCCGGAATCTCGGTGCTGGGCACCACGCGGTCTACCGTTGATTCGTTTGCCTTTCGAGGGTTACGCGGCCAGCCTGCGCTCGTCGAAGTGGAAAGCCGGCCACTCAAGGACTGGATCTTCCCGATTCTCAATACCAGCCAGAACACGTTCGCCGAGTATCTCCTCAAGCAGCTCGGGAAAGTGTACGGTCATGGCGGGTCATGGGATGAGGGGATTCGGGTCGAACGCCGGTTTCTCATCGACTCCGTCGGTATAGATTCGACTCAGATATTTCCGAGAGACGGCTCCGGCCTGGCCAGCGACAACCTGGTAAGTCCGCTGGCCTTTGCCCAGATGTTGCGGTTCATCCGGCACCACCCGCACTGGCCAACCTTTGCGGCGGGATTACCCCAATCCGGAAAACCCGGCTCATTGCGGAACCGGTTTCTGCGCACTCCGATCGAAGGCCATGTCTGGGCCAAGACCGGCAGCATCTCGAGGGTGAACACCCTTTCCGGTATGTTCGATACCCCCTCGGGGAAGCGCTTTTACTTTTCAGTCCAGGCGAACCACCATACGCAGCAGACCCGCTCGATTCTTTCGCAGATCGACAGCGTCGTGGTCGAAATGGCCAAGTGACCAGTCCGCCGAGTTGATAACCCGCACCGGCAGGTATTCATGCTGATTCTCATCGTTCGCCACGCCGACGCGGGCGAGCGCGATCCCGCGAAGTACCCTGACGATTCGCTCCGTCCGCTCTCAAAGCGGGGGCGAAAAGTTCACGCCCGTGTCAGTGAAGCGCTCAGCGAACGAGACCTGGCGCCCGATATCGTCGTTGCCAGTCCATGGACCCGAGCCTGGCAGACGGCCACCATCATGACCAAGGAATTCTCGGGAAAGAAGAAGATGAAGCCGGTTCCGGCACCTTCGCTGACCACCGATCCGGATCTCGATGCGATTCGAACCGACATCGGCCCGATGGATGGCATTGCATGCATTGCGCTCGTGGGCCACGAGCCGTGGCTCAGTGAGCTTGCGTCGCTGCTGCTGACCGGTGATCCGCGCCGGCTAGCCACGGACATTCCCAAGAGCGGCGTTCTCGGGATCGAAACCGCGGCGCTCGAGCCGGGGACAGGGACGCTGCGGTTCTTTCAACGTCCCAAGCTTCTGTAGCAATGGCGATCTTCACCTGCCCCCGGTGCTCGAACACGATGGATGAAGGGTTCATGCTGGACCATACTGCTCATAGTACCCAGCTCCAGGCGACCTGGGTGAGCGGCAAGCCGGTCAGGTCCAGGTGGACCGGAATCACACTCAAGGGGGCAACGCAACTTCCGGTTGAGACCTGGCGTTGCCGCAATTGCGGATACCTGGAGTCTTACGCCCGGAACAACCCGAACGTATGATCGCGCTGACGCGTGCCGTTAGCCCCTCCATCGCGCATTGCGAACTGACCCATATCGCTCGTGATCCCATCCGCTACGAAATTGCTCGTGATCAGCATAGCCACTACGAGGCCTGCCTTCGGGAACTGGGCTGCGCCATTACTCAGCTGCCTCCCGGTGATGAATTCCCCGATTGCGTCTTCATAGAGGACACCGCGATCGTACTGGATGAGCTGGCAATCATTACCCGGCCTGGTGCTGCGTCTCGTCGGGGCGAAACAGCGGCGGTGTCGAACGAGCTCAGCAAATATCGTTCGATCCGTTCTATCGAAGCGCCTGCTACACTGGACGGAGGCGATGCGCTGCAGGTGGGTCGAACCATTTATGTCGGCGTCTCGACCCGGACGAATTCTTCCGGCGTCGCGCAGCTCGATGCGATCGCCCGGTCCTGCGGCTACACGGTGGCGCCGGTCGAGGTAACTGATTGCCTCCATCTCAAGAGCGCGGTTACCGAAGTCGCGCCGGGGACGATCCTGCTTAATCCCGGCCTGGTCAGTCGCGACGCCTTTGCCGGGCTCGATGTCATCGAGACCCATCCCGATGAACCGGCTGGAGCGAACGCCGTGCGTCTAGGCGGCACTGTGCTCTACTCGAATTCCTTTCCGCTGACGCTGGAACGGCTCCGCCAGCGCGGATTCAAGCTCATGACGACTGACACGTCCGAGCTCGCCCGGGCCGAGGGTGCGCTGACGTGCTGCAGTTTACTCTTTCAGAGGTGATCGGTCGCCTCGGGAACGCGCAATGAATATTGCCATCGGATCAGACCACGCCGGATTCGCGTACAAGGAACTCATCAAGGCTGCGCTCGACGAGTGGGGACACACGGTCCGGGATTTCGGCACGACCTCGGTCGAGCCGGTCGATTATCCTGTTTTCATACGGCCAGTGGCACTCGCGGTGGCCCGGGGGGAAGTGGATCGGGGGATCGTGCTCGGCGGGTCGGGAAATGGTGAAGCCATCGTGGCGAACCGCGTGCCCGGGGTTCGCTGCACGCTCTGCTGGAACATCGAGTCCGCCCGGCTCGCGCGACTGCACAACGACGCGAATGTCCTCTCGCTCGGCGAGCGCCTCGTTCCCGCCGAGTCACTGCTTTCGATCGTAGAAATCTGGCTCAACACGCCATTCGAAGGCGGACGGCACATCCGGCGCCTGCAGCTTATTGACCATCCGGAGCCGTCCGGCACGTAGTCAGCGCGGCGGGTCAACCCTCCCGATGTAAAGTTCTCCCCGCCATCCCCGTATCCGCGGCCCAGCGGGATCGCGGGCACCCATCAGCCAGTCCAGCGCCATCATCCCACGATAGCCGCTTCCCTCTACGGTTACTCGCATCCGCGCGGGAGGAAGTTCGAGATACCCGGCATTGGGATTCCTGAGCAGGCTGTCCAGCATGGGCCGGAAGGGGAACATGAGGAGCGTATCCGCCTGCCTCTGGATCCGGAGCATGACGGATGCGGTGTCGAAAAAGACCTTCAGCGTGTCGTCGTCAGTGAAGAAGGTCGTGGAATCGGTGCCCGAAAGTGCCACGGAAAAGTCATACCCGCCGATCGGCGTCGCATTCGAGTCGGAGCGCGCCTGGAAAGTGAAACTGCTCGATCCATTGCCATACTCGGGGGCATATTCAGCACCGAGAGCGGCAAGCAGTGCGGCCGCGGTCGAATCGATTTCCAATGAGGTCGAATCGCGCAGGGCAATCCCACCGGGGAGCTTGCCGCCAGATATGCCGGCGATCCGATTCCCCGCATGGCGTTCCAGCAGAAACCGGAGGGACGCGCTGATCTCCCGGCGATCGTTGTCACTTAATGGAGGGGTAGACGACCGGGTACCGTCGATCAGGTGATTCGTCTCCAGCAGCGAGTGCAACCTCGCGGCTTGACTCCGCAGCGAGAAAGTGGTCGCGCTCACCGGCCCGAACAGGGTGAACAAAAGAAGGATGGATAGCGAAACCGGGATGACCTGAACGCCTGACTTGCCTCGGACCGAGTAGAGCAGCGCGATGCCGAGCAGCCATCCTCCAAGAAGTAGGCCGAGGAAACGCAGCTCGGTCAGCCCGTACTGATGAACTCGCTTGCTGAGTGCCAGAAGGAACATCACGGCCGCCGGTATGAGTCCGATGAACAACCACCGCGAGTAGGTCCGGATCCAGCCTTCCTCGGCGTGATCCCGCAATGGGTGCACCAGGAGAAATCCCAGCATGCCGGTCACCGCCACGCTGGAGACGAGATAGCCGATCCAGCCATTGGGCCACGAGCCGGTCACGACGATCTTCACCAGATACAGCATCAGGATGACGAGGTATACGGCAACCAGCGGCGTCAGGATGTACTGGGTAAGAACCTTGAGGCCGCGGGGATACTCAGTCGATTGTTCCAGCGCGCCGAAGTCATCGGGCACCCCGCTCAGAAATATCCAGGTATTGGCCACCAGGGCGAGCAGAATCCAAAGTTCGGCGTACCGGTTTGAAGGGATGCTGATACCAAAAAGTTTGTCCAGCGCCACTAAAGCCACAACGAGGCCAAGGTAGAGCACCAGGGTGAACAGCACGGCGCGGAGGAAAGCTTCGAAAATTGTGCGGTTGAACTGCCAGAACGCTCCCCTGCCGCGGGAAGGAAGAAACGGAAGAAACGAGACGGTCAGGTGGAGCCCGATACTCAGCTGAAAATATCGGATCACATCGTGTTTCTGATCGGGACCGGGCCAGGCCTTGAAGAACCAGATGAGAAAAAGCGCGCCGGCAGCAACGAGCCCGGTCCGTCGCCAGCCCCGGAGTTGAAGGCGTTCGCCGAGCAGGGTGAGCGCGGTCAACAATGGAAGGCCCAGTGCTGCTACGATCGAAAGCCGGGCCTGAACATCATCATCGTGCCGCTCGATGCTGATGATCGCTGCGGTCGCGGCGATCGCGCCGACGGCGAGGACCCAGGGGAAGCGCAGAAGAACTGTCCGGGCTCGACTTCCGAGTGCGGCGATCGAGGGAAAGCGCATGAATTTCCTGGATGATCGAAGAGAGGGAAAGCGTACGAAGGTGCGATGCAGGACGCGGAGTGATTCGGCTTCCGATCGTCAGGCCGAGTCCAGGACCTCACGAACCTTGGAGTGAATCGATAATGTGGTGGGAAGTCGGTGATTCAGTATAGGGTCCTGGTCACGGGTATGCAATTTTCCTCCCTGCGCCCACAATAAAAGGTGACCGAGGGCCGCCGGCGACGCACCGGCTACTGTTCAGTCCTCCGACTGCCCGAAGATCGCGAGGTTGGAACTGTGTCCCGGATTTACTTTCATTTTGGGATTGATATGGTGGACCGCGTTGTTCACCGCCACGCAGACCTCCCCGACACCAGTCGCAATCAGCTTGAGCTTTCCCGGATAGCTCGCGATATCGCCCGCGGCATAGATACCCGGAATATTGGTTTCCATCACCCGGCTGACCTTGATGTCTGCCTT
The DNA here is from genome assembly GCA_039932125.1 of Gemmatimonadota bacterium. Classification (GTDB taxonomy): domain Bacteria; phylum Gemmatimonadota; class Gemmatimonadetes; order Gemmatimonadales; family GWC2-71-9; genus DASYPP01. The sequence goes on along the minus strand of JBDTQP010000010.1, from coordinate 16,782 downwards.
TTCGGTATCGAGGCCCCACGCCTTGATCGCGCCCAGGTCGGAGTGAAAGCCCAGCAGAGGAATGACCGCGTCCATCTCGAGCGTCATCTCTTCTTTGGTTTTGGTGTTGAGGATGGTGACTCCTTCCACCTTCCCGCTGCCGTGGATCGCCTTCACCTCGGCGAAGGTGCGCAGCTCGCAATGGCCGCTTTCGCAGAGCCGCTCGACTTCCTTGATCGTCGCGGCATGGGCCCGGAAACCGTCACGCCGATGAATGAGCATTACCGAACGTGCGACTCCCTGCAGGTTCACCGCCCAGTCAAAGGCCGAGTCACCACCGCCCACGAGGAGGACCCGCTGGCCGCTGAACAATTTTGGATCGATGACTTTGTGGTAGAGTCCTTTTTCCTCATAGTGGGACACGCCTTCGAGGGGAAGCTTGCGGGCTTCAAAGGCGCCGATGCCGGCCGCAATGATGATCGTCCTGGAAGGGTAGCTCCCGCCGGTCGTTTCCAGGACAAAATGCCCGATCCCACCTTCCTCCTCAACCCGGCCAAGGCCGGTGACGACTTCGCCCAGGTGAGTTGAGGCACCGAACTGCAGACCTTGCTTCACCATGTCGCTTACCAGATCCTTGGCGAGCACCTTGGTGAATCCGGCGACGTCGAAGATGTATTTTTCCGGGTAAAGCGCCATGAGCTGTCCGCCGAGGGCGGGCAAGGCATCAATCAGACGACAGGATGCTCCCCGCATTCCCGCGTAGAAGGCACCGAAAAGGCCGGTTGGACCGGCCCCAATGATCGATATGTCCTTGATGTCTTCCTGAGCCACAGGTCCTCTGCACGAGAGTGAATACCGAAAGTGGGCTGAAATATATCGCGGCCGGGGGTCCCGGGGCAGCCGGGATGGTTGACGCCCAACACATCCCGGGAAAGATTGCTGCTCACCATCCACTCGAACACGGCCTCCTATGCTGCGCATCACCCCGGTTGTTTCATCGCTTGCAGTCCTGACCCTTACCGCATGTCATTTCATGGGCACCACAACAGGCGGGGAGGAAATACCTCCGCACCCGCTCGCCCGGATGGATGTCACCAGCGATGTGCGTCTCGATTCCGCCGGAGGGCTTCGCGGAAGCATGGTTGGAGAGGGGACCGCGCGAGCAGTGCACCTTGTTTCGAGTGACACAGGCCTCGTGGCGGCACTGCTCCGGCGCTATCGTCCTGATGCCATTACTAATGGAGACCTCTGGGGCTCGCTAAGCCGTGCCGGAACGATCACGATCGATCCGGCGAGCATTGACCGCAAGCCCAGCGGCTACCTGCCGCAAGTGGCTTCTCCCGAGGGACACACCGATGTTCAGCTCACCAGTGTCATTACTCGTGGCGGCACCTGCGGCTGGCGAGGCGCGCAGGCGGAGTTGATCGTGGAAGCACCCCCAGCAGGGCCCGAGGTTCCCGGACTTCGGGGACCGGTCGTCGGGGCCTTCCGTCTTGCCTCCGAGGTTTCTGATCGGCAGATCCGCACTCCCCTCGAGGCGCCTTCGGGAGAACTGGTGGACGCGCTGATCGAGCGCACGAACAAGGCGCTCGACTCGGTGCTCAACGCCCAGCTTTCTTCGGCGGAGCGCCCGCTCAAGCCGGTGAGCGAAGATCTTATCCCGGTCAATTCGCTCCTCGATGTCGACGCGGTTGATATCGTCCCAATTCAGACTATTTCCGGCGCGACGCGATATGCCGTGTCGCTGAGAAGGCGCCAGGTCACCGCCCGGGGTGATACGGTCGTCGCGGCTACGGTCATGGTATGGAATGGAGATGGATCGTGGAGACAAACCGTTTTCGCGCCCACGCTGCTCGATTTCACACGAGGACGCATTCTCCCGCGGCAGGGGAACTGGGTTCCGGTCTTCTGGCGCCGTCTCCAGGCGCTGAGCGGTTTTGAATACCGCCGGGACTATATATGGATGGAACAGGTCTCCCCGATGGACGGAAGCGTGCTCTGGGGGATCATCGATCCTACAGGCAACGTCGTGGTGGCGGCCGCCGAGATGCAGGGTCCATGCAATCGCTGATTTTGAAAACGCGTTGTCCCTGATGCATAAGGTGCTCATGGTCGCCACGCGCTCCTGTTGATGAGTCTCCGAACGAGAGGTCGGTCTGACAGCTATGAAGATCTACACGAGAACCGGCGATCAGGGAGAGACAGGACTATTTGGCGGCGGCCGCGTCCGCAAAGACCATCCCCGGGTGGCTGCCTATGGTGATGTTGACGAGCTCAACTCGACCCTGGGGGTTGTTCGCGCCACATCGCCCATTGATTTCTTCGAGGCCCTGCTCGAGTCCATTCAACGAGATCTTTTTGCAATCGGCGGACATCTTGCGACGCCGGAGCCGGAGCGGGTCCGGAAAGCACTGGAAAAGGCCGCATTGGGAGAGACCAGGGTAGCGGAGTTTGAATCCGCCATAGACGCGGCGGACCTAGAGCTGGCTCCCCTTCGCGCCTTCGTGCTTCCAGCGGGTTCTCCCAAAGCCGCCGCACTACACCTCGCGCGCACGGTCTGCCGCCGGGCGGAGCGCAGCGTCATTCACCTCGCGGGAGAGTCCGAAGTCCCGGAACTCTTTATCGTATATCTCAACCGGCTGTCCGATCTGCTCTTTACGCTCGCCCGCCTGGCGAACCACCGCGCCGGCCCGGGAGACGTCACCTGGTAGCGATCACCGTCAATCATGCGCTTGGCTCCTACCCGGTGCATATCGAACCGGGTCTTCTCGTGATCATGCGCGAGATCATTGCCGAGGCACTGCCCGGCCGAAGGCTCGCGCTCATTGCGGACCAGACGGTAAACCGTCTCTACGATGAGTGGACCAGCGGCACGGTGGAAGCGCGGCGCCTCGGCGCCCGCGCCAGTGACGCGGGCTTGAGGCTCCAGCCGGCGACTCGTCTCACCTTCCCGGCCGGCGAACGGTCCAAGAACCGGGAGACCTGGCAGCGACTCACGGATGAGTTGCTCGCCGCAAAGCTTGGCCGAGACACGGCGATCGTCGCCTTGGGCGGCGGGGTCACCGGGGATCTCGCCGGTTTCGTGGCCGCGACGTTTCTGCGCGGCGTCCCGTATGTGCAGGTGCCCACGACGCTGCTCGCGATGGTGGATTCGTCGGTGGGCGGGAAGGTTGGCGTCGATACCGCGCTGGGCAAGAATCTGGTCGGAGCCTTCTACCAGCCGATGCTGGTGCTCGCGGATCCACTGACGCTCATGAGTTTGCCGGAACAGCAATATCGGGGCGGAATTGCGGAAGCAATCAAGCACGGACTGATTGCCGATCGGGAATACTTCGAGTGGATCACATCCCACGAGCGCGATCTCAGATCACGTCAGCCAGACGCTATTTCCCACCTGGTTCAACGGAGCGTGGAGATCAAAGCCGGCATCGTGGCTCGTGATGAACGCGAGCATGGCCAGCGCGCGGTCCTCAATGCCGGCCATACCATCGCTCACGCAGTTGAGCAGGTTTCATCGTACCAGGTACCGCATGGTGACGCGGTGGCGATGGGGCTGGTGACGGAATGCCGCATTGCGGAAACAATGGGCTTCGCGGAAGAGGGTCTCGCAACGCAAGTCGGCCGCCTGCTCGAGCGTTTCGGGTTGCCGGTAGCTATTCCATCGCAGCTGGGCACCGAAGCACTGATGGATGCCATGGCGCTGGATAAGAAAAACACTCCGGGAGCGCTGCGGTTTGCGCTGGCGTCGGGGGTAGGTCGCACCGCCTCTGACGGGAGCAAATGGACCACGGTGGTTTCCGCACAAACTGTAAAGAACGCGCTACAGTTTTCGCCTCTCAACAAATCAACATAGATATGTTTTCACTCTCAACATTGACGTAAGTTATTGGGATAATGTCGGTTACCAACAATATTGTGGAGGCAACGACATCATGGGACGGTAAATCGTGGAGAAACTCGGCAAGATATTACTGAGAAAGCTTTTGTGATGTGGATAAATAAAATTGATTGACCGCTCCCATGCCATTTCCTATATTTATCGGCCGTTCGGAATCTCTCCCGTAAAAATCAGCTTTTCATCGCTCGCCACGACATCACACGCCGGGGATGGTATGCCCACACTAAAGGTCGGCAAGGCTAAGCCTTTATCACGTCACGCGCCTTCCGCCGCGTTCGATCAGTATTTGCTTGATATTCAGCGGCTTCCGATGATCACCGATCAGGCGGAAGAAATCCGGGTGGCCCGCCGAGCTCAGCAGGGGGATGCCGCGGCCGCCGAGCGCCTGGTCACGGCGAACCTCCGGTTCGTGATCTCCTACGTCAAGAAATACCAGGGGCATGGCCTCGACCTGGGCGAGCTCGTTGCGATCGGGAATGAGGGGTTGCTCAAGGCGGTGAAAAAGTTCGATCCCGACCACGGGGTCAAATTCATATCATACGCGGTGTGGTGGGTGCGCCAGGCGGTTCTCAAGGCGCTGGCCGAGCAGACCCGCAGCGTGCGTATTCCCCTCAATCAGAACTCCGCCCTCATCAAGCTCTCGCGCACCGAGACGTTTCTCTCCCAGGTGCTTGGCCGGGATCCGACCGACCAGGAGATTGCCACTGCGCTCTCCGAGACCGTCGAATACGTCAGATCGGCTCGTCGCATGACTGCTCCTGAGCTTTCACTGGACGCGCCGGTGGAACGCGGTGACAAGGGTGCCAGCACGCTGGGTGAACGTTTCGCCGGCATCGAAGGCGGTGAAATCGAGGAGCAAACCGACGCCAACCTCATGCGCGAGTTTATCGATCGCATATTCGAGCGCTATCTCACACCGCGCGAGCGCAAAATTCTTTACTTGTACTACGGAATGGATGAAGGATCCGAAGCTCTTACGCTGGAACGCATAGGTGAGCTCCTTGGCGTCACCCGCGAGCGCATCCGCCAGATCCGTGAGCGCGCCTTTGAGAAATTGCGGGATTCACCCGACGTGAAAGGCCTGAAAGGCTTCTGGGTCGCAGCATAATTTCTGTATCAGATTCAAAATGGGCCTCCTGTAAGGAGGCTCTTTTTGCGTTATGTGCCTGGTGGTCCCTCTAGACGCAGAGCCGGCTCGTGCCTCCCCTTGATTCCCTGCAATCCTCGACAGTGCCGCGAAAACGCGATAGAGCAAAAACGCGAAAGAACGAAAATGGGAAACAGTTCTTCAACCCGGCGTGAAAGATTCTGGAAGTCTAAAAGAAAATACAAAACAGGTCATACATTCTTGTTTAATCTATGAAGTGGGTCGAGTTCTGTTTTTCGCTCTTTCGCGTTTTCGCGGCGCTGTCGACGATACCCTGACACCTATCCATTTCTTCACAATGGACTCCTGACGGTCAGTTCTCGTGCATTTCGCTTTTCTCGTGTTTTCGTGATAGGCTGTTGCTTTTCGATGGGTTATCTTGAAACATGGTGCATCGCTTACCGCTTTTCCCGCTGGACATCGTACTTTTTCCAGGTACGCCGCTTCCCTTGCACATATTCGAGGCGCGCTACCGAACGATGCTCGCCGACTGTCTCGAGGGCGATGAGCGGTTTGGTATTCTGCCTGTTTCCCGTGAGGGGGGCACTCCGCCGCCGGGCAGCGTGGGCTGTACTGCCCGCATTCATGCCAGCCAGCTGATGGAGGACGGGCGATCCAATGTTGTGGTTGTTGGTGAAAGCCGCTTTGCCGTGAAGGAATACCTGGTGAACGACGGAGTTCCTTATGCGGTTGGGTCGGTCGAGGATTTTGATGATCACGATGCGGGACTCGTGTCCCCCGACGGGGTGAATGAGCTCAGGAAGCTGAGTCGTGAGTATCTGGAGGCGCTGCACGCGCTCAATGATTCGCCGGGCACCGATACAGAATTCCCGGAAGATGCCCAGGCTTTGTCTTTCCTGGTGTCGGCGGCGATCCAGGTAGACACCGGGATCAAGCAGCGGCTCCTTTCTCTCCGCTCGACCGGGGAGCGGGTCCGCCTTCTGCTGCGGCTCATGCCTCCCCTGGTGGCAGACCTCGTGGGCCGCGCTGGCATTCACGACCGCGCGCGCACCAATGGAAAATCACCCCACCATTATTCAATGGACGAGTCGCTGTGAAGCAGGCGGTCATCGACGGTCTGGTGAAGATCGTTGGTGAGCGCTGGGTGAAGGTGCGCCAGGCGGAGCTGGCCACCTTCCGTTCCGATGGGCTACCCACCCGGGAGTCTACACCCGGTCTCGTCGTTCTCCCCGCGAATCGAGAGCAGTTGATTGCGGTAGTCCAGCTCCTGCATCAGCATGCGATTCCTTTTGTCGCGCGCGGAGCCGGCACGGGGCTCTCCGGTGGTGCGCTCGCCGATACCGATGGTGTTCTCCTCACCTTGACTCGCCTGAACCACATTCTGTCCATTGACCCGCTCGGCCGCCGCGCTGTGGTTGAACCCGGCGTCGTGAACGCCCGGCTCTCCGAAGCAGCCGCTCGCTTCGGCCTCCAGTACGCTCCCGATCCATCCAGCCAGAGTGCCTGCACGATCGGCGGAAACGTCGCCGAGAATGCCGGTGGCCCTCACTGTCTCAAGTACGGGGTGACCACGAATCACGTCGTCATGATCGAATTGCTCAAGCCGGACGGATCGCTGGTGACACTTGGATCGCCGCAGGGTGAGACGTGGGGACCCGACCTGGTGGGGATTTTTGTCGGAAGCGAGGGAATGTTCGGCATTGCACTCAAGATCACCGTACGCCTGGTCCCCATTCCGGTGGCGGTCCGGACTCTGCTCGCGGGATTCGCCACGGTTCGAGCGGCCAGCCAGGCCGTCTCCAGTATCATCGCATCCGGCATAGTACCGGCAGCACTCGAAATGATGGACCGGAGCTGTGTCGCCGCGGTGGAAGCTTCGATCTATGCCGCAGGCTACCCTCTGGATGCGGCAGCCGTGCTCCTGGTCGAGCTGGATGGCGGCGACACGGCCGTGGCCATCGAAGCACGAGCCGTAGACTTGCTTCTCCGGAAGCACGGCGCAACATCACTCCAGGTGGCAGCCAATGCCAGTGAAAGGGCCCGGCTCTGGCAGGGAAGAAAAAAGGCCTTCGGCGCCATGGGTCGCCTGGCTCCCGATCTCGCGGTCCAGGATGCGGTCGTTCCCCGCTCTGCTCTCCCCGACATTCTCGACAAGATCACCGAGATTCGTGACCGCCACGGTCTCACCATCAGCAACGTCTTCCACGCCGGCGACGGCAACCTTCACCCAAATATCAGCTTTGATCGACGAAATCCGGTGCTGAACGAAAAGGTTCGCGCCGCGAATGCCGAGATCATGAATGCGTGTATCGCCGCAGGCGGATCGATCACGGGGGAGCACGGGGTCGGGTCGGACAAGATTGAATACATGGATCGGATGTTTACTCCGGCGACCCTCGAGGCGATGTGCGCCTTGCGCCGGGTCTTCGATCCCGACGAGCGGGCCAATCCGGGCAAGGTCATCCCCCACCACACCTGCCGGGAATGGAAGAGCGCCGCGCATTCCCATCATGCAGGCGAAGCCGCAGGGGTTAGCGAATGAGCGAAGCCTTTTCCCGGATCCGGCAGCTTCTGGGCGAGCATGGCATTGAGCGCGATGCGACCGGTTTGCCGCGAGCGGTACCAGACTCGACCGCTGCAGTGGCGGCAGTCATCACGATGGCCAATGAGCTGCAGTGGCGAGTGAGAGTAGAAGGTCATGGGACATGGCTTCCATCTGATGCGCCGGCAGATCTGGTCATCTCACTCAAGGGCCTGGAGTGGCTCTCGTCGCTCACTCCCGCGGATCTCGTGGGAACTGTTGGGGCAGGCGTTCCGATGGACACGCTCGGTCTGCACCTCGGCGAAGAGGGAATGTGGCTCGCGATCGACTCTCCGGGCCGCTCCGATCGAACTCTCGGGTCCGTCATCGCCACGGGAACTTCGGGACCACTCCGGCTGGGGTTTGGTCCCGTGCGGGATCACGTGCTCGGATGCACAGTAGTTACGGGAGATGGCAAGGTGATTGAGGCCGGCGGACGCGTGGTGAAAAATGTTGCTGGGTTTGACCTCACCAAGCTCCAGGTTGGAGGATTTGGCGGGTTTGGAATCATTACCGAGCTTCACCTCCGGCTTCGCGCCCGGGCGGGCGCGGACGTGACCGTCCTCGCACGGGGCAAACGGGACAACCTGCTCATCGTCGCCCGCGGCATTCGTGAATCGAGCATGCAGCCGGCGGCGATGGAACTCATGTCGCCGGCTCTGGCCGCTAGCCCCGACTGGGTTCTCGCTCTCCGCTTCATCGGGGCCGAGGAAGCGGTGCACGCCGATCGTGAGCAGCTTCCCCTCGAACCCGGAGTCAGCTGGGAGGTGATACCGGCAGGGCAGAGCGGGTCCTTCAGGACCATTACAGGCATGGCGAGCCTGGTTGGCTCCGTCACCATCAGACTCGGCGCGCTCGTCGGCGGTCTCGACGACACCCTCGACCTGGTCGCCAGCGAGCTCGGCGAAGGATTTCTTTCCGCGGGAGCTGGCGATGGCACCATCCGATGGACCGGTGAAGCAACGCCTGAACAGCTGAGCCAGCTGCGGCGCATGGCAGCCACGCGTGAGATACCCCTCACCGTCGAGCGCGCACCCTGGCCCGTTCGCTCCGCCGTCGGCCACTTCGGCGCCTATCGCGAAGGCGTTGGACAACTCGTCGACCGGCTGCGGGAAACCTACGACCCCCTCAAGGTGATCAGCGTAGCCCTCGAAGGGCGCGAGCATGAGTGAAGGTTTCCACGGTCTGGATCCGTGCGTGCATTGTGGATTCTGTCTTCCTGCCTGCCCTACCTATCTCGCCACCGGTGACGAATCCGACAGCCCGCGCGGCAGGATTGTGCTCATGCGCGCGCTGGAGCGGCACGAGCTGACAGCCGCCGACCCTGCTCTCCGGGAACATCTCGATGCCTGCCTGGGATGTCGAGGATGCGAGCCGGTCTGTCCCTCGGGGGTCGAGTACGGCCGGGGTCTGGAGACTGCACGGAATATCATCGCCGACCAGGTGGGACTCGGCGCTCGGGCCCGCATGGTCCTCGCCGTGTTCCGCAGACGATGGCTCTGGTATCCGCTCTTTACCGCGGCACGCTGGCTTCGCGCAACCGGCCTCCCGCGGAGAATTGCCGGCGCATCGTCCACCGGGTTCTCGATGGGCATGCTCGCGGCGACACGGACCGATAGCGAGCCTGGCAGCGCCGCAACTCGCGAGAAGACCCGGGGCACGGTGCTGCTTTTCCGCGGCTGCGTCATGGATCGTCTCTTCGATCATGTTCACGAGGCAACCGTTCGAACCCTCGTGGTAAATGGATACCGCGTCCTCGAGGAATCACTGCCCCATTGTTGCGGCGCGTTGCACGCCCATGCCGGCGACAAACGGTCCGCCATGGCGCTCGCGCGCTCCAACGTTCGCGATCTCACAGATTCCGTCGATTTCATCGTCGTCAACAGCGCCGGCTGCGGAGCCATGCTCAAGGAATATGGCCATCTCCTCGGAGACGATGACGCCCGCGCGTTTTCCAGCCGCGTGCGAGACGTCACCGAGCTACTCGCCGCGGCCGGACCACGGCCGGGAGCTCCGCTCGATATCGCTGTTGCGTACGATGCGCCGTGTCATCTCCAGCACGCGCAGCGTGTGCATGGCGAAGTGCTCGCCACGCTTGGCGCGATTCCCCAGATGAGAGTGTTGCTGCTCGCCGACTCCGACAAATGCTGTGGAAGCGCCGGGATTTATTCCATGCTCCAGCCTGCGATGTCGCGCGCGGTGCTGGTGGGGAAGATCGACACGATCACCCAGGCTCTACCTCGTCCTGACCTCGTCACTACCGGCAATCCGGGATGTCTCATGCAGATCGGGGCCGGGCTGCTCGCCGCCGGATCGGACATACCAGTGGCGCACCCGGTTGAGTTGCTGGATCACTCTTACCGGCTCGCTGGACTGTACGCCTCGCGCGACCCATGACACGCGCGATTCTCTTCGATTTCAACGGTGTCATCGCCAACGATGAGCCGGCTCATTGCAGGGCCCTGATCGAGACGCTGGCCGAATCGGACATCGCGCTCTCCCCGAACGACTATGCGAGGCACTATCTTGGCCTCGATGACTTTGCCTGCTTCCGGAAAGCCTGGGAGCTGGCCGGCCGGGGCGAAGTCCCCCTGGAAAATCTGGATGAATTAGTGGACCGGAAGCACCGGCGCTACGCAGATGCAGTTGCGTTGGGTGTTTCACCCGTGCCCGGTGTGATAGAATTTATCGGACTCGCGCGAGAGCAGGGCACCTCCCTGGCGGTAGTGTCCGGTGCATTGCGGAAAGAGATCGTTCCTGTCCTTGAGGTGTTGAAGATTGCTTCGGCGTTCCAGGTCCTCATTGCCGGTGAGGATGTTCCACGATGTAAACCGGATCCCGCAGGGTATCTCCTGGCGCTGGCGATCCTTGCTTCTCAGCCGGAAGAGGCCATGATTCTGGAAGATTCGCTGCCAGGCCTGGCTGCGTCTCGCGCCGCTCGAATACGCTGTACCATGTTGACGACCTCGCATTCCGCGGCCATGCTGTCCGACGCGGATGCCATATGGGAGAACTTTCTTGGACGGACCCCTGCAGACCTCCCCTGGACCAGCCATCGAGCCTGAGATCGTGCTGGACGATGCCCGGCTCGGCCGGATTACATCCGGCTCGGTCCTCGCGCGCGCCGAGTGCGCGGTGTTTGATGTACGGGGACCAGGCAGCCTGGATTGTCTCCAGGGTCTGCTGACCAGCGATCTGGTGAAGCCGGGTCCCGGGAGCGTCATCTATGGCGCACTGCTGACTCCCAAGGGCATGATCGTGGTCGATGTCTGGGTGCTCCGCAGACAGGATGCGCTCACGCTGGTCACACCGCTCCGGGGGCGGCAGGCTGCACTGGATACTTTCGCGCGCAGCCTGCCACCTCGACTGGCGCAGGTTACCGATCGAACGGATCAGACAGAGGTGGTGATGCTCGTCGGAAGCGGCGGCCCGGATGTCTTTCATGCGCTGGGGCACCAGGCTCCAGACACAGCGGGAAGACTGGTCGAAGGTGGCAGCGATCAGCACCAGTTGACCGTCGCCCGACCGCTTCAGCCGACCTACTTTCAGGCGCTCTTCATAGGGGACGAAGAGTCGTTGCGGGGAACTCGTGAATCACTGGGCCACGCTGGGGTTACGGAGGGAGACCTGGTGGACATCGAAGCGTGCCGCGTTCTGGCGGGCTGGCCCGCGCTGGGTTCCGAAATCGACCAGAAGACCCTGCCGCAGGAAGTCCGGTATGACGAGATCGGTGGTGTTTCCTACACCAAGGGCTGCTACACCGGCCAGGAGACGGTCGCCCGGCTTCACTTCCGCGGCCACCCGAACCGCGAACTTCGCGGGCTCATCTGGGCTGAGCCGCTTCCACTTCTCGACCGGGCGATTCTGAGCCATGGTCGAGAGGTGGGCTCGATCCGCACCACGCTGGTTCTCCCCACCCGTCGGCTGGGTCTTGCTCCCGTCAGGCGCGAGGTAGCGCTCGGCGATACCGTGATTGCCGGGGGTCTCGCCGCGACCGTCGTGGCACTTCCGTTCCACCGGCCAATAGAAGACGCGGTCAGCTGAGGAGCGTTGTCACTGGTGATATGGACGTGGGGAAGTGTCAGCGGATCGCTGTGGAGCAGGACGCGCGATCAGAGGTGTAACGGAGAGGTGATCGTGATAGGCAGGTGAGAGGCGGCATGATGACCCGGAGCATGGGCCAATGAAAAGGCCCCGACGAAATCGTCAGGGCCTTCTGCGAAGATCCGGTACAGCAAAGACTACATCCGCTTCGTCGTATCCCGCGGCATCATGCTGTCGCTGCGCATCATCATACCGCTGTCGCCCATCATGCCGCTGTCGGTGCGCATCATCATGGAGGTATCAGCCGGCATCATCATCCCAGCCGAATCGGCGGCCGGCATGTTGTCAGCCTTCTTTTCACAAGCCACGAGCGTCACGATCGCGGCGAGGGCAAGAAACTTCTTCATAAACTCTCCTCATTGAACGGTACCAGTGGATTTGACGGAGCGCCATGCCGTCACTGTTCCGGACATCGCGGGGGCAAGGTATTCACGGATCGGGATTTGTCAAGCGTCAGGGGTACATTTCAGGGGCTTTCCCGGAAGGCGGTCAGGCAAATCCTGCCTGTATCAGACTCATCCATCGCGGACTTTTCACCCGCCGGACACATGCGATTTAAGTCCGTACGATCCAACTATTGGCACATTTGCTGGTGCAAGGGGTATAAACCATTGAGTATTGTGAAGATATCGCGTACCTCTTCGGACACTCATTAGACTCAAGCCGGTTTACTAACGTGCGGCATTTCAGCCTTCAATCAATTTTCGGTGCCATATAATGAGCCTTCCACGCACCTTCGGCGACCTCAAACAGAGCCCCTGGGCCGAAGCGCCGCTTCGCGGGCGCAGTGTCCGTGACGAGCTCCGGAGCAACCTCCTCCGCGCCCTGGAATCGGATGCCGACCTCTTTCCCGGCATCGTCGGGTATGATGACACGATTCTTCCCCAGCTGGTCAATGCCGTTCTCTCTCGGCACCATTTCATTCTGCTGGGTCTCCGCGGCCAGGCGAAGAGCCGGATCCTGCGGGAGCTGGTCCGTTTTCTCGATGAGCGGATACCGATCGTGGCCGGGAGTGAAGTCAACGACGACCCCTTTGCACCGATCTCGAAGTATGCTCGCGAGCGGCTTACCGAGTGTGGGGACGCCACCGCAATCACCTGGTTGACGCGTGAGCAACGCTACGTCGAAAAGCTGGCGACTCCCGATGTGACCATTGCTGATATCCTGGGGGACGTGGATCCGATCAAGGCAGCACGGGGCGGTCACATGCTCTCCGATGAGCTCACCATGCACTTTGGTCTTCTCCCGCGCGCAAACCGGGGCATTTTCGCGATCAACGAGCTTCCCGATCTGAGCGGAAAGATCCAGGTGGGCCTGTTCAACATCATGCAGGAAGGTGATGTCCAGATCAAAGGATACCCGATCCGCCTCAAGCTCGATGTGCTGATGGCCTTCACGGCTAACCCGGAAGACTACACGGCCCGCGGCAAGATCATTACACCGCTCAAAGACCGGATTGGCTCGGAAATCATGACCCACTATCCACGCAAGGTGGAATGGGGTATGGACATCACCCGGCAGGAAGCGTGGCGCCAGCGGCCCGATACGGCATCACGCCGCACGGTGGTTCCTGAATTCATCGAGGAGCTTATCGAGCGCATTGCGTTCGAAGCGCGCGAAGACAAGCGGGTTGATAAGCGTTCAGGTGTCAGTCAGCGATTGCCGATCAGTGTCCTGGAAAACACCCTCTCCAATGCGGAGCGCCGGAGTCTCGGTGCGCGAGAACAGGAAATCGTTCCCCGGGTGAGCGATGTGTATGCTGCCATTCCCTCGATAACCGGCAAGCTCGAGCTGGAATATGAAGGTGAGCTGCAGGGAGGCGACACGATTGCCCGCGAGCTGATCCGGCGCGCGGCCGGGAAAGTCGTTGACGAACGTGGCGACGGAGAAGACTTTGATGACGTGGTCGCCTGGTTCGATCAGGGCGGCGCCCTCAAGGTTGCCGGTGATGAGCGGAGCGAAACATGCCTCAAGGGCTTCGGGGCGGTTCACGGTCTCCTTCAACACGCGGAACAGTTTGCGGAAGACAAGACGCCTGGTGTGGTGGTTGCGGCGTGTGAATTAATCCTGGAGAGCCTGGCATCTCATAAGCGCATCAGCCGTTCGGAAGACCTGGGCTACACCAGGAGCAAACCGGAAAAGCGGGAAGGTGGGTACGGAAAAGGATTCAGTATTTAGCAGGGCAGCAGGGCAGCAGAGCACCAGGATACCGCATGTCATCCCGAGCAACGCGAGGGATCTCAAGCTCGAGGTGGCTTAAGCGCCTGGACCGCCTTACCGACCGTTACCACCCGAGCGTGCGCGCCCGGCTGACAATCACCTCCGTCGCTCCGTCAAATCCAAGCACTTCGGTGTTGAGCACCATGTGATAATTCAGCGGGTCGTTCCAGTCTCGCTTGTAATAGTCACGATGGTACCGCTCACGTTGTGCATCGGTCTCATTGAGCAGCTTCAGCGCAGATTTTTCATCCAGCGAGAGCCGTTCCATGACGACGCGGGTCCGGAAGGCTTTCGACGCGGTCAGTCTCACGTGAATGGCCTGCTGTTCCCCAAGTAACGCCACGGCCGCACGGCCCACCAGAACCACCTTTCCCGCCTGAGATATCTCAGCTACGACGGCCTCGGTCGCTTTGACCAGGTCGCCCTCATCCAGCCGCTCGGTCGGTGCTGCCGGAATCAGGGGGACGCCAGGCGCCGCGACCAGCGCACGTTTGAGCCGCTCTACAAACGAAGGAACCCGTTCCTCCCGTCCCGCTACCTGTTCGACCGGGAGACCCGCTTTCCGGGCAATCTCATCGACGAACTCGTTGTCCACGACCGACCAGCCAAGCACGCTGGCGACCTGGCGCGAAACCAGTGACGCCCCGGCGCCAAATTGCCGCGAAACGGTGATCAGCATTTCCTCTCCCCCAGGTGAGCCGTGGTCACGCGATCCCTGACGCAGGCAGTGGAGCCTTGATCCGGTGCATGTAGTATGCAACTATCGCGGTGACCACGAGACAGATGGCCCCACCGCTTCCAATGGCCACACGCACGCCGAGATGTTCAGCGACGAATCCGGCTTCCAGTGAACCGAATGGCGCGAGACCGAGGATGAGAAATGAATACACGCCCATGACCCGCCCGCGAAGAAGATCGGGTGCGCTGGTCTGAAGGAGAGTGTTGGTGAGCACGTTATTCAGCACCATCGCTGTTCCCGCAAAGGTGAAAAGGAGAAGCGCGAGCCAGTAGTCGCGGGACAATGAAGCCAGGATGAGACTGACCCCGAAGAGCATCCCCGCGACCATGATTGTCTTCCGCCTGTGTACCCGATGACCCAGCGCCGCCATGAACAGCGCGGCGGCGGAGGCTCCAACGCCGACGGCGGAGACAAGCCCACCGTATCCGGCGGCCCTGACGTGTAGAGCGTCCTGCGCGAAGACCGGCAGCATGGGGAGGAAGGCGAAGCCAAAGACGCTCAGCGTACCCGTGATGATCATAAGGGCGCGGGGCCACGGCTCTCGCCATACATACTGCATCCCCTCCCACAGCTTTCCGGTGCGACCGGCGGGTGCCGCGGCTGCTTTCGGCATTCGCATCAGCAGGAGCCCGGCGACGACAGCCAGGAAACTGGCGGCATTCGCAAAAAAGCAGGCCGCGATACCAACCGCGCTGATCAGGATCCCGGCAATCGAGGGACCGATGATCCGGCTGAGATTGAAAATGGACGAGTTGATGGCGATGGCGCTCATCAGATCGTCCTTGCCAGCCATATCTACGACGAAAGCCTGCCGCGCGGGGACCTCGAAGGCATTGAGCACACCGAGGATCGCCGCGGCAATCATCACGTGGGTGACGGTGATGCGGTTGAGTTGTACCAGGATGCCAAGCCAGAGCACGGGGAACACCATCAGGCTCTGAAGCAGGAGGATCCAGTGGTGCTTGTTCACCCGGTCCGCAACGGCGCCACCCCACAGGGTGAACATGAGAATAGGAAGCGACCCCAGCGTATTGACCAGGCCCACCGAGAAGGCCGATTGAGAGAGCTGGAACACCAGCCATCCCTGGGCGACGGTCTGGATCCAGGTGCCACAGAGGGAAACGAACTGTCCGCTGATAAAGAGGCGGAAGTTGCGATGGCGGAGGGAGCCGAATGCGCGGCGGGGTTCGGCCACGGGCGAGACGGCGGACTCAGGAGCCGGTGTTACGACACTCCTGACAGAGAGTGGCGTCCGGGTGCCTTCTTCCTGGTTGTTCAGAGCATCATCCACCACTCGTCCTCGCATTTTCGGCATTATAACCGGTTTTCCCAAACACACGGAGCGTTAAGCAGCGCACACGAAAGGACGAATGCACGAAGACACTTGCCATTCTTCAACACTATTTCCAACCATAGTCAACTCACTCCGCGCCCAGCGCTACCGACAATCCTCGCTATCAGCTGTTTTCGTTACGTCGTCTTTTCGCGCTTTCGTGAGAAGGCATTGCCGACCTGCGCATGAACCGGCCACTTGCAGGTGCCCCGCGCGACGAATATTGAACCTTCTCGCGAGCCGGGGTAATATGATATGGAACTCGCGCGCTACGCGATCACGCCACGTTGCTCTGGCAGGCAGTGCCCCGGATCCTCGACCTGTGAAGGACCAGCGGCCGGTAGCGAGCCACCGCTTACCGCTTATCGGTTAAACATGCGCTTCACGACCTATTCCAAATACGTCCCGGAGATGGCCGACGCGGTCAATCTCCAGGGGCTGCTCGATGACCTGGGAGACTTCCTCCTGCAATCGGGATTTGCCGGTGGCGGGCTTCCATTCTGGGACGAAAACGAGGGCGAGCGTTCCCTTGAATCGCTGCGCCAGGCCATCCTCCAGTCGCTGATGGACTCGGGGCAGCTTACCCCGGAGATGCTCAAGGTGCTTCGCGGCGATACCACCGGTGACGAAGCACGCGATCGAGAAGTTCAGCAGGAACTGGCCCGGCTGCTCGATCGTATTGTGCAGCGGCTGATCGATGAGGGATATCTCAACATCTCCGAGCAGCCCCAGATGCCGGCCGGCCATGAAGCCATGCCGGGGCGCGGCAGTGAAGCCGCTGCCGCGGCGCGCCAGGTCGAATTCAATCTCACCGACAAAG